>JANMWS010000060.1:0-51960 GCA_031394125.1 Gemmatimonadales bacterium | reverse complement strand
GGGGGACACACCCTGATTGTGAACACAGTCCCTATGCCACACGCCCGGTTTGACGCCGAGCGCTGTTTGCGGGAGACCTTGGACGCGCTCACGGGAGATCGCGTCGCCGGCACCGCCGCCAAACACGAGCGTCTGGCGGCGACTGTCGCCTGCAAAGCCGCGATCAAGGCGGGCGAGGACCTCTCGCAAGCGGAGATGCGCTCGCTCTTTGCGTCACTTCGTGACACCACGCTTCCGGCCCACGATGTACACGGCAGATCGACGATTGTCCACCTCACCTGGGACGAAGTAGAGCGGCGGTTTGGCCGGCGATAAGCTGCGCATCATCTGCGGTCCGACCGCCGCGGGAAAGTCCGACCTCGCCCTCGAGCTCTGCGAGCGGTACAACGCGGCAATCGTCAGCGCGGATTCGCGTCAGATCTATTGCGAGTTCAACGTTGGAACGGCCAAGCCAACGCGAGAAGAGTGCGCTCGCGTTACCCATTACGGGATCGACGTCGCCGAGCCCGAGGAGCGCTACTCCGCGGCGAGATGGGCGAACGAGGCAATTGTATGGACCGAGAGCGCGGGCGAGATCGATAAGGAAGCGGTGGTTGTCGGTGGTACGGGGCTTTACATCAAGGCGCTCGTCGAGCCGCTCTTCGACGCTCCCGACCAGGATCCGCTCCAGCGGGCGCAGCTCGAGCTCGAGCTCGCGACGATGTCCGTCGACGACTTACGCCGCTGGTGCAAGGAGCTCGATCCCGCACGAGCGCACCTCGGCCGCACCCAGCTGCTGCGCGCGATCGAGACGGCGCTCCTTTCCGGCACGCGCATCAGCGATCTTCATTCGCGGCACAAAGCTTTGAAGGAGATCGAAGCCGACGAACAGAAGCCTGCGTATCTGGTGGTGGATCCTGGAACCGCGCTCGCCACCAAAATCGAGGCGCGCGTTGACAAAATGCTCGGGGCAGGGTGGGCAGAGGAGGTGCGCGAGCTGATGCGCACGGTGTCGCCCGACGCGCCGGCCTGGAAAGCGAGCGGATACATGGTAATGCGCGATCACGTCGAGGGCGCGCTCGATTTGTCATCAGCAACGCAGCGGGTCATTATTGAGACACGGCAGTACGCCAAGCGCCAACGCACGTGGTTCAGAAACCAGCTGCCAGCGCCGGCTGTAACGTACGTAAATCCAGACGACCCTCACGCCCTGACCATCGCGCGAGAGTGGTGGGAGAGAGCTGAGTGAAGATTGGAATTACCTGCTATCCGACGTACGGCGGATCCGGCGCCGTTGCGACGGAGTTGGGGATCGCGCTCGCGGATCGCGGGCACGAGGTCCATTTCATCACTTACCGGCAGCCGTTTCGGCTCCCGTCCTTTCTTCCTCGCATTTTCTTCCACGAAGTCGATGTCGGACGCTATCCGCTGTTCGAGTTTCCGCCGTACGATCTGGCGCTCGCCGTACGGATGCACGAGGTCGTTCGGACTCACGGGCTCGAGCTGCTGCATTGTCACTACGCCATTCCCCACGCCACCAGCGCCTGGATTGCGCGCGAGATGCTGCGCGAGACGAAAGAGGACGTTCATCTCATAACTACGTTGCACGGAACCGATATAACGATCGTGGGCCAGGACCCTTCGTTCTTTCCGATCACCAAGTTCTCGATCGAGAAATCCGATCGCATCACCGCTGTCTCCAACTATCTCAAGGACGAAACCTACCGAGCGTTTGGCTGCGAAGGCCACGAGATCGACGTCATCCACAACTTCATCGATCCGGATGTCTACAATCGGGAAAAGTATCCGCCGCTGCTCAAGAATCAGTTCGGCCATTCGAAGCCGATTCTGATGCACGTGTCCAACTTTCGCGCGGTGAAGCGCGTTCGCGATGTGATCCGCATCTACTCGGAAGTGAACCGCGAGCTCCCGTGCGTGCTGGTGATGATCGGCGATGGACCCGACAGGCCCGCCGCCGAAGAAGAAGCGCGCATGCTCGGCATAGAGGATTCGGTGTCTTTCCTCGGGAAGCTCGAGCAGATCGCGCCCCTGCTCGCCGCGGCTGACCTGTTTCTGTTGCCGAGTCAGAGTGAGTCGTTCGGGCTCAGCGCTCTCGAGGCGCTCGCGTCTGGCGTTCCGGTCGTCGGCTCTAACGCCGGTGGTCTCCCCGAAGTCGTGCGCGATGGGGAGACTGGGTTCCTCTGCACGGTCGGAGATATTCCCGGCATGGCGGCAGCGTCACTCGAGATACTGAAGGATCCAGAACGCTGGGCGGAGATGAGTCGGCTTGCCACTGCCGATGCGCGAGAGCGCTTCTCCCGTGACGCCATCGTAACGAAATATGAGACCCTCTATCGCACCTCACTTCCCACCAACACGCCATGACTCCTTTCCAGGCCATCGTCCTTGGCATCATCCAGGGATTGTCGGAATTCCTGCCCATCAGCAGCTCCGCCCACCTCACACTCGCGCCATGGCTCCTCGGCTGGGAGGATCCCGGACTCGCGTTTGATGTAGCGCTCCATTTCGGGACTTTGCTCGCCGTTCTCTGGTATTTCCGAATGGAGTGGCTCGCGCTCATTCGCGCGGCGTTCGGAATCATCACTACCGGCCGGATCGAGACGCCGGAGAAGCGTCGCGTGATCTATCTGATCATCGCCACGATTCCGGGCGCGATAGGCGGACTTATACTGCAATCGAGGGCGGAGTCTGCTTTCAGAAGCCCCCAGATCATCGCCATCGCGCTCATCGTGCTGGGAATTTTGCTCTGGATCGTGGACAAGCTAGTCGACCAACGGCGGATACTCGGCGAGATGCGGTGGATCGATTCCCTGCTGATAGGACTCTCCCAGGTCATTGCCCTGGTTCCGGGCGTGTCGCGATCCGGCGCTACGATCACGACCGCGCGCGGACTTCGCTTCGATCGAGAGGCCGCGGCAGAGTTCAGTTTTCTGATGAGCATGCCGATCATCGCCGCGGCGGTTATCCTCGAAGGCCCGAAAGCTCTGCACCAGGGCGGCTTGACGAACGAGCTGATGTCCGGCGTCGTCGCGTCGGCGATCAGCGGGTGGCTCGCGATCTCGATACTGATGCGATACGTGAGTCGCCACAGCTACGGCATCTTCGCGGCCTACCGCATCCTTCTCGGCATCGCTGTACTGGCGGTGGTGTACGCGCGCGGATGATGCCCCGCGCCTCGATGGCGCGACCGCAGACGAGCTGAGGAATGCACTCGGCCTTCCTCGAGTCGAGCTTCTGGAGTCAACGACGTCCACGATGGACGTCGCGCATAGACTCGCGGGGAATGGCGCGCCGGCGGGCACGCTCGTGATCGCGAATGAGCAGACGGCGGGGCGCGGAAGGGGCGGGAAGAGTTGGCAGTCTTCACCCGAGGCGGGTCTCTGGCTGACGCTGATCGAGCGCCCCGCCGATACGTCGGGACTCGATGTCCTTTCCATAAGAGTTGGAATCGCCGCCGCCGAATCTCTCGATCGATTCGCGGCCGAGCCAATTCGTCTCAAGTGGCCCAACGATCTTTACCTGGATCAGGGGAAGCTCGCGGGGATTCTGGTTGAGGCGCGGTGGCGCGAGCAGTCCGTCGAGTGGATTGCCATCGGGCTGGGGCTCAACGTCCGGAGGCCGGAGAACGTTGAAAGTGCCGCGGGCCTTGAACCGGGAACGGCGCGCGTCGATGTTCTTGGCGAGCTCATTCCGGCTCTGCGTTCCGCGGCTGGCGCGACTGGTCCGCTCGACGCGGGAGAGCTGGAGGAGTTCAACGCGCGGGATCTGGCTCGGGGAAAGTCATGCACTCAGCCCGCGCTGGGCCGCGTCGCGGGAATCTCGCCCAACGGCGAGCTGCTGGTGGCGCTCGCTGATACTGTGGCTCCGTTCCGGTCCGGCTCTCTAGTGCTAGAGGATTTTCAATGATCGTTGTGTTCGATGTGGGCAACTCTGAAATCACGATCGGAATCTTCAAGGGGGAAGAGCTCGTCTCGCACTGGCGTCTCACCACCGCAGCTCCGCGCACGGCCGACGAGCTCGCGATTCTGATTCGCTCGGTCACTGGCGACGCCATGGCAGCGTCTGACGGGATCACCGGGTCCGCGATCTGCTCCGTGGTGCCGGCGATTACCCCCATGCTGGCGGAGGCGTGCGAGGTGTGCTTCGGCCGGAAGCCACTGATGATCGACGCGCGGGCCAAGCTACCGGTGAAGCTGGACGTAGAGGAGCCCTTTACTGTCGGTGCGGACCGGATCGCCAACACGCTCGCGGCCAGCCGGATTTACAAGCGGGATGCGATCGTGGTCGACCTCGGAACCGCCACGACCTACGACTGCATTACGGCGGACGGGACTTTTCTGGGCGGAGTAATCCAGCCTGGCGTGATGATCTCGGCCGACACGCTTTTCCGGCGTACAGCGCAGCTTCCGGCGACGGATATCGTCCCTCCCAAGCGAGTCATTGCCCGGCGGACCGACGAGTGCATTCGCGCCGGCGTCCTTTACGGAGCGGTAGACTCGATCGACGGGATCGTGCGACGCATCAAGAAGGAGTGGCCTAACAAGAACGCCCCCCTGGTGCTGGCCACCGGAGGCATGGCCGAAGCGATCCAGCCCCATTCCTCCGAGCTGGAGCGGGTAGACCCCTTTTTGACCCTGAAAGGCATACGCCTTGGGTACGAAATCCTGACGGGCTGACCCCTAAAGCCCGCCCCGCGATACCCCCGGGTGGGTGGGTTGACGCGGCACTCCAAAATCAGTTATGTTCAGGGGTTAGCACTCACTACTGTCGAGTGCTAACAACGACGTTTCCCACCATCCAGCCACATTTTCAGCAGAAGGGCAGCTAATTATGGCCACAAAAACACAATCCCGCACCAAAGTCGCCCCCCTCGCGGACCGCGTAATGATCAAGGCGCTCGAGGAGACCGAGCAGAAGCGCGGCACGTTGTTCATACCCGACACCGCCAAGGAAAAGCCGCAGCAGGGCGAGATCATCGCCGTCGGCCCCGGCCGCTACGAGAAGAACGTTCGCGTTCCCATGGAGCTCAAGGTCGGTGACAAGGTTCTCTACGGAAAGTACAGTGGAACTGAAGTCACGATCGATGCCGAGACATACCTGATCCTCCGCGAGTCCGATGTTCTCGCGGTCGTCGCCTAACCAGACACCTAAAGAGCGATTCATATGGCAGCCAAAGAACTACACTTCAATACCGATGCGCGCGCGGCTCTCAAGCGCGGCGTCGATCAGCTAGCGGAAGCCGTCAAGGTTACGCTTGGTCCCAAGGGACGGAACGTCGTCATCGACAAGAAGTTCGGCGCGCCGACCGTCACCAAGGACGGCGTCACCGTAGCCAAGGAGATCGAGCTTTCGGATGCGCTCGAGAACATGGGCGCGCAGATGGTGAAGGAAGTCGCTACCAAGACCAGCGACCTCGCCGGAGACGGCACCACCACCGCGGTGGTCCTGGGCCAGGCGCTCGTCACGGAAGGTCTCAAGAACGTGACCGCGGGCGCCAACCCGATGATCGTGAAGCGCGGCCTGGACAAGGGCGTGGACGCGATCGTGGAAGAGCTCAAGAAGATGAGCGTCCCCACCAAGGGCAAGAAGGAAATCGCGCAGGTCGGTTCCATCTCCGCGAACAATGACAAGGAGATCGGAGATCTGATCGCCGACGCGATGGAGAAGGTGGGCAAGGACGGCGTAATCACGGTCGAAGAGGCAAAGGGTCTCGAGACGACTCTCGAGACGGTCGAGGGAATGCAGTTCGACCGCGGCTACCTCTCGCCGTACTTCGTGACCGATCCTGAGAAGATGGAAGCGGTGCTCGAGGACGCGCTGATTCTCATTCACGACAAGAAGATCTCGTCGATGAAGGACCTGCTGCCAATCCTGGAGAAGGTCGCGCAGCTGGGCAAGCCGTTGCTCATCATCGCCGAGGACATCGAAGGCGAGGCACTGGCCACTCTGGTAGTCAACAAGCTCCGTGGAACGCTCCGCGTTGCCGCAGTCAAGGCACCGGGCTTCGGTGATCGCCGCAAGGCCATGCTCGAGGACGTCGCAGTCCTCACCGGCGGCCAGGTGATCTCCGAGGAAGTCGGATTCAAGCTCGAGAACGCGGTCGTGACCGATCTTGGTCGTGGCAAACGCCTCGTCATCGACAAGGAAACCACCACCATCATCGATGGTCAGGGTGACGAAGAGAAGATCAAGGGACGCATCAAGGAGCTCAAAGCCGCAATCGAGAAGACGACCTCCGATTACGATCGCGAGAAGCTCCAGGAGCGTCTGGCCAAGCTCGCCGGTGGCGTTGCGGTGATCAATGTCGGTGCCGCGACCGAGAGCGAGATGAAGGAGAAGAAGGCGAGAGTCGAAGACGCACTCCATGCGACGCGTGCCGCTGTGGAAGAGGGAATCGTCCCGGGCGGTGGTGTAGCACTCGTGCGCGCGCAGAAGTCGCTCAAGGGTCTCAAGCTGGCGGAAGCCGACGAGCAAATAGGCGTCGACATCATCCGTCGCGCCATTGAGGAGCCGATGCGGATCATCGTGCAGAACGCCGGTGGTGAAGGCTCGATAGTAGTCGAGAAGATCCGTCAGTCAAAGGAGAACAACTACGGCTACAACGCTCTCACCGACGAGTACGAGGATCTGGTTCTGGCCGGAGTCATCGACCCGACCAAGGTCACGCGTACTGCGCTGCAGAACGCTGCGTCGATCGCGTCGCTGTTGCTGACGACAGAAGCGATCATTGTCGAGAAGAAGGAGCCCGCGGGCTCCGGCGCTCAGGGCGGCGGTGGCGCTCCGGGCGGAATGGGCGGAATGTACTAGAAGTTCCCACTCGACTGGATCTAAAGCGGGAGTCGCTATGCGGCTCCCGCTTTTGCTTTTGAAACAGGTGTCATTCCCGCAGCACCCCGACGACCTCGTCGCAGATCTCGCAGCCGCACCGGATATTGCTGCCGCGCACGTTTCGGATAACTATTGCAGGATGGAAAATACAGCCGTAGGGGCAACGGTATGACAGTCAATCGCGAATGACGAGCTTTGAAATTCCCGCGCGGAAGAAACGTTGGCTCAGAGCGGTGGGCTACGGATTCCTCGCAGAAGTCACTACCGTCCTCACGATCATCCTGATCGTGCAGGTGTACCTCCACTTCTTCGCGCCCGGACTCACGGATGCTGACTACGCCGCGCTCGGCCAACGTGTGGGCGGAGTCGTCGGGATCGCTGGTGGGACACTCTACACCTATATCTTCGCGCGATTGGTAATGCTCGGCCTCGAGACCCGGTTCGTAGCACATGGCGTTGTCGTGGCTTCGACAGCGATCGCATTCTCGGTCGCGGGCTCCATCGCCGGACATCAAGGTGTGCCGGCGGGTTACATCCTCGCCTCGGCGCTAAAGCTCGCTGCTGGCGCTTTTGCCGGGTTCCTCTACTCCCGCTCCGTTTCTCTGAATCGAAACGTGGTCTGAGGGAGCGGCATAACCCACGGCGCTGATGGTGTCAAAGACTTTGTCAGACTCTCTCTAAGCTCATCGAGCTCCGTCCCAGCACTGGGCTGAATCGGAAGCGTCTGTTGTCGGAAAAAGTCCTCCCAATGCGCGACGATGACCTGTGACGGTTTGAGCAGCTTGAGCAAGCTGTCGGGAGTATTCGGAACGTTCGAGGACGTTGCCCCGCACAGTACTGCCAGGTCCACGGCGCGCTCTGCCAACACTTCGGTGGGTGGGAACCCGAAGGGAGGCTCGCTCGGTGCGTCCTGAAAATAAATTCTGAAGACAGTCTTTTTCCTGTCATCCGATAAGACGTCAATCAGATATGCGTACGGCTCACCCAGCTTCCACTCAGCGGCCGTATGGGGCAGGCTGTCGAGATCGGCATCTACCGAACCGAGAGTGTAGAGGTAGCTGTGTTTCAATGCGCGGAAAGTCGGTGCGTGTCCGGCCACGAGAGCCATGAACCGATAGGCGCTGTCGCCCGTGTAGTACCAAACGCCTCGCCGATTCTTCGACCCGGCTTCGCCGAGTGAAATGGCGACGACTCTTTGTCCGCCATTGGAGCGAAGGGTCGAGTCGCCCATTAGCATGTGGCGAACGGAAGGGCCGCCAAAAATCCTGGACCTGCTCGCGCGCCTGACAGCGATGTACGGTACGTCCATCAAATGGTCGTAGTGCCCGTGGCCCACGAGAATCGCCGTCGCTCGGTCCGCCAACCGAGGAAGCAGTCTTTCAATCAGCAGAGTATCAGGGGAGATCCTCGGCGTGCTGCGAAGCAATCGAGTCAGTCGAGGGCTGACCATTCGAAGCGAGGGATTGCTGAAGAAAGGGGCAGTCAGGATTACGCGCCCGCTGTGTTCAATGAGGAGGCCTGAGACCCCGAGGTACGTGACGGAAATGACGCGGCTTGAATCTCCACACTCGGCGCCCTTACACCCGACCGTATGTGGCGCAGACTCCAATTGCTTATCGATCGTGATTGGCGGACGGCACC
This sequence comes from Gemmatimonadales bacterium, assembly GCA_031394125.1. Classification (GTDB taxonomy): domain Bacteria; phylum Gemmatimonadota; class Gemmatimonadetes; order Gemmatimonadales; family Gemmatimonadaceae; genus UBA4720. Next base: position 43,491 of record JANMWS010000060.1, on the reverse strand, counting down.
CAACCACCAGGAGGAGCACAATCAGAACAGCATTTTCTCGACGCATAGGTTTGCCTCGCGGCCAACCGTAAAATTCTACCGTCAGGCCAACCCGAGGCCCGTTAACAGCTTCTGGAACCGCGGGTCGCTGCTAATTCGATCATAGACTGGGACCCTTATGCCAAATCCCAATGTGCAATCCCGCGACGAGCTCGCTTTCCCGAGCCATTCGAACGCAGCATCCGGCTGATCCATATTTGCATAGATCCACGAGATCATTGTCGGCCCGACGTACTCTCGATGCGAGCGGTCGAGCAGATCCGCGAGAACCTTTTCCGAAGCTGGGAGATCGCTTGCCATCGCGTAAACGACAGCCAGAAGCGCGCGCAGAAGATTGACCTCGGGCGAAAGCGTTACACCTCGTTCCGCGTGATTGATTGCTTCCTTGTACATCCCCTTCGCGGCGTACGACAGAGTCATGGCCAGCAAAGCGAGGAAAGATGTCCGATCCCGCTCGAGGGCTCGCTCGCATTCCATGATGGCCTGGTCGTACTGCCGTCCGTGGTAGGACACTAGAGCCGCTATTCCATTGGTTGCTGGCGACAGCGGATCGAGCTCCTGTCCAATGCGCGCGGCCTCCGCCGCTTCGCGCTGTCTGTCGACGATGCTGAGGAGCCACGCGTGAAAGCTGTGTGCGAGCGCGTGGCGCGGATTGAGGTCAATCGCGTGGAGAAGGGAAGATTCCGCCGCATCCCAATTCAGATTCAGCAGCTGCACGAAACCAAGCGAAGTGCGCGATTCCGCAGACGCGGGAGCCAGGTCCACTGCGCGTGTCGCCGCTGCGAGTGCCTTGGGCAGAGCTGTCGAAGGTGGTTGGAAGCCCCAGAGGCCGGGGACGCTGTACGCATCTGCGAGTCCGGAATAAGCCAGCGCATAATCGGGATCTTTGACAAGCGCATGCTCGTAATGCCCAATAGCCTTTTCCAGCATTCCCTTGATGTTCCATCGATACCAGCAATGCCGGCCCCGCAGGTATAGCTCGTATGCCTCGATGTTCTCGGTGTGCCGAGTGCCGAGAGCTTCATCCTGCGCCGCGGTCAGTTTGACCTTCAGCCGGTCGACGATGGTTCGCGCGATCTCATCCTGAATTGCGAAAACGTCCTCGATTTCTCGATCGTACCGTTCCGACCATATGTGGTATCCGTCGCGCGCATTTATCAGCTGAGCGCTGATGCGCACCCGCTGACCCATTCTACGGACACTTCCTTCGAGTACAGTGTTCACGTTCAGCAGCTGCCCGATCTCAGTGATGTTCAGGGACTTGCCCTTGAGGGCGAATGTTGAAGTGCGCGCTGTTACTTTCAGTGCTGGAATTCTCGAGAGCGCGTTGAGGATCTCCTCTGTAATCCCATCGGAGAAATACTCGTTGTCGGGATTCTCGCTCATATTCGCGAATGGCAAAACCGCAATTGATGGCTGCTCCGCCTCCCGAAGGCGATTGGCTGCGGTCGGAGTGAAGCGATAGGCGACCGGCTCGACGGAAGCCTGCGAATCGGTCTTCCTTCTGCCTGAGGTCTTCCTTCCCGGTGTTGTCTTCTCGGAAGCAGTCTTCGCCGGCGCTGTAATCCCCGCTTTTGAGCGTGCAGGCGGATGGGGCTCTATGGAGGTGTGATCAGATAGCGCGCGAACCAGCTCATCGGCGCGCCCAAACCGGTCATCCGGATCCCGCGCCAGCGTTTTTGCAACTACCTCGTCGAGCCAGGGCGGAACCTCCTTGCGAACGCCCGATGGTCGCGGCGGCGCCTCAGTGAATCGCTTCACGAATCCCTCCTTTCCCGCGAAAGGCGGCTTCCCGGTCAGCATCTCGTACAGAACGCAGCCGAGGCTATAGATGTCGCTGCGGCCATCGAGCTGACGGTCTCCCATCAGTTGCTCGGGACTCATATAGGCGGGAGTGCCGGGCCCGCCCATGCCGGTGCGCGTGAGCTGCTGCACTCCAGCGACATCGATCGCGCGCGCGATGCCGAAGTCGGCTACGATCGCGTGTCCCCCGGAAAGCAGGATATTCTCCGGCTTGATGTCGCGGTGAATGATTCCTTGTCCGTGCGCATAAGCCAGCGCGTCCGCCGCTTCGCAGGAGATCCGGGTGGCGGTATCGATTGGGAGGTGGCGTTCGCGGCCCATTTTTACCCGCAACGTTTCTCCGCTCACGTAAGGCATGAGATAGTAGAGGAACGCTTCGACGTGCCCTGAATCGTGGAGGGGCAGGATATTCGGATGCTGAAGCCGAGCGAGCATCCGGATCTCTCTGATGAATCGCAGCTCGCCGGTTTCCGAGCTCGGGTCCGCGTTCAGGACCTTGAGGGCGAGCTTCCGGTCGTGCCTCGAATCCTTTGCCAGGTAGACCGTTGCGAAGGCGCCCTGTCCGATCTCGCGTTCGATCTCGTACCGTCCGGCGAGGGCAGCTCGTAGAGGGCCGATCGGATCCAGAGAATCTGCCATGACGCCTTTGGACGGGGCTCGGCAAACATAAGTTGCAATGTTATTGAGAGCCAGAGTCCGCTCGGCGACTTACTCCCCGATCGTTAGAGAGACTGGATTGTCGAGATAGACGACCTGTTCCTCGCGACGCGAATGGAGAATCCGCCAGAACCAGTTCTCGCCGCGCGGCTGCCCACCGTGCTCCATGATCAGCTTTGCCAGATCGGCAACCTCGTTTGGATCCATGCGCAAGCAACCATGCGACGCGGCTGAGCCGAGGCTCTCCACGTCGCCTGTGCCGTGGATGTAGTAGTCGGGCTCCTGGAAGAAAATCTTGACGACCTTCATCGGATTCCCGGGATCGCCGGGTCCCTTGGCCGTTTTGCCTTTTGCCCAGTCCGCGTCCGGCGGCGGCCTCCAGCTCGGGTTCCACACGATCTTCCTGATTGTAAAGGTGCCGCGGGGCGTCGGGTACCTTTCCTGTCCAACCGCGACCGCGTAGGGTCACCCTGCTGGCCGGTACTGCCTCGCTTCTGCATTTTCCTGTTTGTTGCTCCTCTTCCTGTACCCCTACCTGATCAGTGATGCCCGCCACTCGTCCGATCCCCGTTTTCCTTGCGCTCGTCGCCGCCTCCTTCTCGTCCCAAGCCGCGGCCCAGAAAATCGACCCCGCACTCTACTCGAGCCTCGAATGGCGGATGATCGGGCCGTTCAGGGGAGGGCGGACGATCGGCGCCACCGGAGTGCGGGGGCAGCCCAACGTTTTCTATATCGGCGTCAACAACGGTGGGGTCTGGAAGACGACCGACTACGGTCGGGTCTGGACTCCGATCTTCGACGCCCAGCCAACCGGCTCCATTGGCGATCTCGCTGTCGCGCCGTCGAATCCGAACGTGATTTACGTTGGAACGGGCGAGGGAGTGCAGCGCCCCGACCTGTCGACGGGAGACGGCGTGTACAAATCAACCGACGCAGGCAAGACGTGGCGTCATCTCGGTTTGCGCGATGGGCAACAGATCGGAGGAGTGATCGTCGATCCGCGAGACGAGAACCGCATCTTTGTCGCCGTGCTCGGCCATCCATATGGCCCGAACCCAGAGCGCGGGGTCTACCGCTCGACCAACGGCGGCGAGACGTTCGAGCGCGTTTTATATAAGGACGAAAACACCGGCGCAATTCAGGTCGCGTTCGATCCGAGCAATCCCCAGATTGTTTACGCCGATCTTTGGGCAGGGCGACAGGGACCGTGGGAAAACGCGTCTTGGAATGGACCGCTCAGTGGACTCTTCAAATCAGTCGACGGCGGCACGACATGGCGCCAGTTGACCGCCGGACTTCCCACCACCGCTCAGGGATTGGGGAGAATCGGATTTACCATCGCGCCTAGCGATTCGCGCCGCATGTACGCGACAGTCGACGCTCCAACGCTCGGCGGGATCTACCGCTCGGACGACGCCGGCGAGACCTGGCGGCGGACCAACGACGAAGTACGCGTTTGGGGTCGCGCATCCGACTTCGCCGAGGTCAAAGTGGATCCGCGAAACCCGGATGTGATGTATTCGGCTAATACGTCGACGTATCGATCGAGCGATGGAGGGAAAACATTCACCGCGATCAAAGGCGCGCCCGGAGGCGACGACTACCATCGCATCTGGATCAACCCCGACAATCCCGACATCATGCTGATCGCGAGCGACCAGGGCGCGACGATCACAGCGAACGGCGGAAAGACCTGGAGCTCGTGGTACAATCAGCCGACGGCCCAGTTCTATCACGTGATCACCGATAACCGGATTCCGTACTGGGTGTACGGAGGCCAGCAAGAGAGTGGATCGGTCGGTACCACGAGTCGGGGAGACTACGGCGCCATCACATTCCGCGAATGGAATCCTGTCGGAGCAGAGGAATACGGCTACGTCGCGCCGGATCCGCTGGACCCCAACATCATTTATGGTGGCAAGATCAGCCGGTTCGATCAGCGTTCACGCGAGGTTCAGAACATAAGCCCTGAGCCGGTGCGTTCGGGGAAGTACAGATTCCTCAGAACTGCTCCGATCATATTCTCGACGGTCGATCCTCATGTGCTCTACTTCGGCTCGAACGTTCTGTTCAAAACGGTGAACGGAGGGCACAGCTGGGACATCATCAGTCCGGATCTCACTCGTCAGACCTACGACGTTCCGTCCAGCTATGGGATGTATACCGGCAGCAATCTCGATCACGCGAAGAATCGAGGCGTGATCTACACCATCGCACCGTCGTTCCGGAACGCGAACACGATCTGGACCGGCTCGGACGACGGATTCATCCAGCTCACCCGAGACGGTGGAAAGACGTGGAGCAACGTGACGCCAAGCGCGCTTACGCCCTGGAGCAAGGTGTCACTGATGGAGGCGTCGCATTTCGACGACCAGTCGGCGTACGCCGCGATCAATCGTTTCAAGCTGGATGATCTGCACCCGCACATCTATCGCACGCACGATGGGGGCGTGAGATGGAAGGAGATCGTCAACGGAATTCCATCCGATGAAGTAGTGAACTCCGTCCGCGAAGATCCTGTTCGTGCCGGCCTTCTGTTCGCGGGGACCGAGCGCGGGGTCTATTTCTCTCTGGACGACGGGGAGCAATGGCAGCCCCTTCGCCTCAACATGCCGGCGACCTCCATTCGCGATCTCGTAATCCACGATGACGACATCGTCGTCGGAACTCACGGGCGGTCTTTCTGGATTCTCGACGACATGACACCGATCCGGCAGCTCGCCGCAAAGGCTGCGGTCGCCGAGACTTTCCTTTTCAGGCCGAAGGGCACCTATCGGTTCCGGCGCAACAAGAACACCGATACTCCTTTGCCACCCGAGGAGCCAGCGGGGAAGAATCCGCCGGACGGAGCGATCATCAACTATCGCCTTGGATCGGATGCGAGGACGTCAGTGGTATTGGAGATCGTCAGCAGCTCGAGTGGCATGGTGCGCGCCTTCTCGAGCGCGGACTCGGTTGAGCCCATCGAGCCGGATCTCAATGTTCCAACGTATTGGGTTCGTCCTCCCCAACGATTGGCGAGCGGCGCCGGCACCCACCGCTTCGTCTGGAACCTTCACTACCCGCCGCCCAAGGTTCTCGGGCACGATTTCCCCATCTCGGCAATCTACGGCGATACTCCACGGCATCCGCTCGGGCCGGCTGTCCTTCCCGGCGAATACGCGGTTCGGCTCACCGTCGGTGGGCGAACCTACTCGCAACCGCTCACCGTGAAGATGGATCCTCGAGCGCCGATCACGGTTGCCGGCCTAAGGCTCCAGCACGACATCGGAGTTCGAATGAACGATGCGCTCAGTCGTGATTTCGCCGCACTGAGCGAAGTGCGACGCGAGAGGGGACTCCTGAAAACCCGGCGCGAAGGCGCAAAGGCCGGCGAAGTCGCCGATTCGCTCGTCGCCCTCGACACGATGTTGGGCACGATCGAATCAGGTCCACCCACTGGCGCTGCCGAAAATCTCGTCCGGCTGAATGGAGAGCTTGCCGCGATTCTGGATGCGGTGGAAGGCGTCGACATGGACCCGACCACTCAGGTCGTTGCCGAAGCAAGTGATCTCGAGGAGTCCCTCGCTGCGGTGCTCGCCCAATGGGCGGAAATCCAGCGGATGCGACTTCCTCGCATTCGGAGGTAGATTAAAGCTGCCCGCGCACTCGCCGCTCACGGAGAAAGAATGACAACCAGCAAGGAAACGGAATGGATGAATCATCCGCGGCTGCGTAAGCTCGTAACCGCGGTCAATGAGCTTACCCTGGCCGAGCGCATCACGCTGGTCAAGGGGCTCGTGCCGGCCATTGCCGACGAGTTGTCCGATACCGAATACGAAAAATTCGTCGACGCGATTCGCCTCAAAGGTGAGCGCTTCCATGAGGCGCAGGCGCACCCGGGCGAGGGAAGGGCGGAGCGCAAGATCAAAGGCGACCGCGACGTGGAGGGGCGATAGCTCGATGCCGATGAACTTCGTGTGGATTGTTGGGATTCTCGTTGTCGCGGCGCTGCTCTTCGCGCTCTACGCGGGCAACACTCGACGGAAGCCCTGAGCTAAATCCCCAGAGCGAGCTGAACCGGCGCGTCGATCGACGATGTCGCGGTTCCAGTCCGGAACGGCCCCACCACGCTGTCTTGAGACGAGGCGGTCAGCCGGCCTTTGAATCGTGACCGGCGCAGCGCATCTCCCACCGTACTGATCGCAGTGCGTGGATTATTGCATTTCTCGCTCAGGTGTGCGAGCACAATGTTGTTGAGCCCCGAGTGTACGCATTGGCTCGCGGTCTGCGCGGCGACACGATTGCTGAGATGTCCGAAGTTTCCGCCGATTCTGCGCTGTAGCGAAGGTGGATATGGGCCGGCGCGAAGCATCGCTTCGTCGTGATTCGCCTCGATCACGAGAACGTCGAGCTTGTCGAGCGCGCGAGACACACTCTCGGTAACGTGCCCGAGGTCGTAAACGATTCCGGCACGCGCGCCTTCGCCGATCGACGTCACTATTACCGCTATCGGCTCGTTGGCGTCATGGGACACAGGAACGGTCTCGAGGTGGAAGTCCCCAACTACCACGCTGCTCTTTCGAGGAGTGAGAATCGCGCGAAGTCCCGCCCACCTGGGACACATCATGCGCGTGCCCGCAGTCGATACTATCGTCCAGCCCCACTTTTTCGCCGCGGCGGCGACTCCCTTCATGTGATCGGTGTGCTCGTGCGTGACGACTACGGCCTCGATGGACTCAGGAGCGACGCCCGCCACCGCTAGCCGCTGCTTCAGCACCCTCGGCGCAAATCCGGCGTCGATCAGGATGCGCGACCGCTCCGTCTGCACGAGAACGGCGTTACCACTGCTTCCACTTCCAAGGATCCACAGATTCATCAGGTAGTCCACCGCCTCTTGTGCGCTTCACCGAGCTGCTTTCGCGCCTTGTCGCTCAGCTTGACATCACGGCGCGACATCACGCGCTCCGCTACGACGAGAAATCTAGTGATCTCGTACGTCTCATAGGGCTCCTCGTCTCCCCACGCAAAAGGCGGAACGACTCTGGGCGGCATGTTCGTGCCGAACACACTTGCCCCTGCTCCGATCACAGTGCCAGTGCTCAGCAGTGTCCCGATCCCGGTCTTGGCGTGATCACCGAAGAATGTCCCCAGGAACTGCAGTCCGGTGTCCTTCATCCCGCTCGGAGTCCATAGCTGAACGGCTCCATAAGTGTTCTTTAGGTTGCTGGTCGTGGTCATCGCGCCCAGGTTGACCCACCGCCCGAGGTAAGAGTGTCCCACAAAACCGGCGTGCCCCTTGTTGCTGTGACCAAGGACGATTGTGTTGCTGAATTCTCCACGAACCTTGCAGTGATCGCCAATTGACGAGCTTGCCACGCGATCACCGAGTACCTGAGAGTCGCGTCCAATCGCAATCGGGCCGATGAGGTGAGTGAAGGGCGCAATCACCGCGCCTTTGCGAATCAGGATCGGACCTGTTGATGCATCGAGCACCACCTGAGGACCGATGTCGACGCCATCTTCGATGAAGACCTTTTCCTTTCCGACGATCGTGGTCTCGAGTGGAGTACGCAACTCGAGTGAGCCGGCCCGGTGCGGAATATCTTCCGCGAGCTGCTCGGTCAACGTCCCGACGAAATCCCAGACCTCATTCATCCACCGTCCTTTGATCTTCTTCCCGCCGAGACTCGTCTGAATCGAGCCAAGGTCGATGGAGCCGTCAGCGAATTGTGAGACAGGCATCGATCTCGCCAGTCGGACTGCGGCCGCCATTCCTTCGCACATCAGCAGGTCGAACCGGTCCAGCTTTACGTCCAGGGGAATCACGCAGCGGGAATTCACGATGACGGAGCCGGCCGGAATCTCCGACTTTGCGGCGACGGCTGGCGGTGCCGTCCCTTCCTCAAAGTTTGCGAGGTGTGGCGAGCTGACGAATCCGGCGCTGGAGAAGGACGTCGCGCGCTCCCACCGCTTCCGGATGAGCGATGTGCCCGCGCGCAGCTCCGACACTGGGCGCGTGAGCGCGAATGGTTCGAATTGCCGCGCCCGAACATCGTCGTAGAAATAGAGTGCGCTCATCCCCCCTCCAGCTCAGCAGCGGAAAGAGACTCGACCAATCGCTTCAAATCTGAGGCCTTATCAGTCGTGGTCACCATGGTCAGCCCGTTCTTCGTGACGACGACCAGATTGTTCACGCCGTACAGCACGACCTGGCCCGAATCGGCATGAACGACGTTGTCGGCACAGTCGAGAAGGTGGACGTCTCCTGTCGTAACGTTGCCGAACTCATCCTTGCTCCGCACCCGGGTGAGCGCCGCCCACGTCCCGACGTCATCCCAGCCGAAATCGCCGGGTACGACCATGACTTTGCTGCTGCGCTCGAGGATGCCTACGTCGACCGAGACCGGCATTATGACGCTCGCGAAGAACTGTGAGGCTTCGCCGTTTCTGCCGTGACGCAAAGCGGCTGCGAGCTCCGGGGTGTGTTGGTCCACCTCATCCAGAAAATCACCGACCCGCCAGACGAAGATGCCCGAGTTCCAAAGATAGCCGTCGTTCCGCATTTCTTCCGCGCGCACGCGATCCGGTTTTTCGACGAACCGCTTCACCACGGATGGTTTCCCAGTGACGGCGTCGCTCGGCTGTATGTATCCGAATCCGGGATCCGGACGAGTGGGGACGATTCCAACCGTCACCAGCGATTCGGTCTTGAGCGCGACTCTCTCCGCCTCGAGCAACGTGTCTCTGAATCGCTCGTCGTCGGCGATAGCCCAGTCAGCGTGAACGCAGATCATGATCGCGTTTCGCCCGTCACGGCGCTCGATCGAGAGCGCCGCCCATGTAAGTGCCGCCGCGGTACCGGCTGGCTGTGGCTCGGCGATTATGTTTTCGCGGGGAAGGTCACGGAGCAGCTTGCCAATCGCCTTTGTGAGGCTGGCGTTCGTTAGAATTACGGTGTGCGCGGGGTCTACGATCGGCCGCAGGCGGGACACAGTGTCGTGGAGCAAGGGCTTCTCCGTCACCAGAGGAAGAAGCTGCTTGGGCTTCTCAGGTGTGCTGAGCGGCCAGAATCGCGAACCGGTACCACCGGCCAGAACCACAGCCCAGCGGCTCACTCGCCGATTATTCCCGCTTCGTCAGGCGCTCCCGTGAGACGCGCGACGAGCGCGTAGAGTTTTTTCGGGCTGAAGGGCTTGGTAAGAAACTGCGTGGCGCCGAGGGCGAGCGCGTCTCGCTCGTGCTTTGCATCGCCGCCGGCGGTGAGAATGATGCAGGGCAGCAATTTGAAGCGCTCCTGCTCGCGAATCTGCCGCAGCACGTCAAGGCCGCTCAGCTTCGGCATCATCAGGTCGAGCAACGCGAGATCGACCTGTTCGTCACCATTGACGAAGTCGAGGGCTTCCTGTCCATCGTAGGCGAGGCTCACTCTGAACGGGCCTTGTTCGAGCTTCATTTTGATGATGCGGCCGATATGCGGCTCATCGTCAGCGACAAGGATATGGCTGGGGCGGGTGGTTGGGTCAGTCATGAATCAGATCAGGGAAGCGATATTGCCGCGATAGCGTCTCACGTCGAATAGTAAACCTCCCAGGTCGGCCGAAGGCCTCAGCAGCACGAGTAGCAATGTCTCGTCGGCCAGAGCGGCGGCGATCGCATATCCTTTCTGGTGCTCGAGGATGGCGGTATTCATCGGACCTTGCTGTGTCGCCCTTCCGAGACTTTCCGCTTCCGACACCAGCGCCGGAACGCGGGCGGCGAGATCCTCGGTGTTGAGACCAGGGGCGGCAAATCCTTCTATCAACAGGCCGTCCTTACCCAACACGAGAACGGCGTCCACTCCGGGACGTTGTCGAAGCACGCTCGTGAAATCTCTGATGTTGGGCATTTGGTAGGTAATAGGAAGCCGAAAGAGTGAAGTCAAGCAGGCCAATCGCTTGAACTGTCATAAGTTACGGGGTATTATCGAGAAGCAACCCCTCCAGTCTCCCATCTGTCCCATAATTGCATGAAAGCTCGCCTCGCCCTCATCGCGACTGTGTGTGTCGTGACCGTTCTAAACGCCTGCGGAAATGTCGCCAGCCTCAGGGCGATCCTACCGACGTACACCGACACTTTGTCGCTGTGGGCGTTGTCCGGCACTCCACCCTCATATCCCAGCGCCATCTCGATTCCCGCGAGGCAGATAGTACGCGTGGATGGATTCGCGGCGTTCGATATCGCTCTCGATATCGACGCTAACGGCAAGACGGTGGTCTATCCGGTGAAGCTCGTCGTAGCCAGCCTCGGCGGATCGCGGCCTGTCGGGATCCAGAAGATTTCCCGCAGTTTCGAAGATGTGACGGAAGCTCCGAAAACCGGCTTCCGGACTGACTCATCGGTCGCGATCGTGCCGGGCGAGGTCGTCGTCGTGGAGTCGCCACACAACGCCTCGGGGGACCTCTGTCAGTTCTCGATCTCCCCCAATATTTACGCGAAGATAGCGGTCGACAGCGTGAATCTCTCATCGAGAATCATCTATCTCCGAATGGGATTCGATCCGAACTGTGGATTCCGTTCCTTCACGACCGGCATACCCACGAGCTGACTCGTGCACGACCTGAGGATGGTGCGCGAGTTTATCGACGCACTTCGCGCTGGCATGCGGCGGCGCGGGGCTCTCGATGCTCTCTCGCCGACCATCGAGCGGGCCGTCGCTCTCGACAGGAATCGGCGCGAGACCATTCAGGCCGTAGAAGAGCGGAAAGCAGCGCGTAACGCCGTTACGCAGCAGGTCGGCCAACATAAGCGAGCAGGCGAGTCCGCCGATGATCTCCAGCAACGGTCTCGCGACCTTGGCGAGGAAATCGCGCGACTCGATCGAGAGCTGGCGGAGACCGAGGGAGAACTGTCGGGGATTCTCCTCGAGCTCCCCAACGTTACGCTCGATCAGGTGCCGGCGGGCGGGGAAGAAAGCAACGAAATCGTTCGAACCTGGGGCACTCCGCGAGAAGGAGCCCGCGTTCAGACCCACTGGGAAATCGGAACGAAGCTCGGGCTCGTCGACTTCGAGCGCGGAGCAAAGATCAGCGGTTCGGGATTCATCGTGTTTCGTCGCGCGGGCGCGCGCCTCGTGCGCTCGCTGCTGAACCTGATGCTCGACGTCCATTCGGGCGAGCATGGGTACGAGGAGACCTGGGTTCCGGTCGTGGTGAATCGCGCCAGCATGATCGGAACAGGCCAGCTGCCCAAGTTCGAAGAGGACATGTACGCGCTGAAGGGCGACGACGGGTTTCTGATTCCCACCGCGGAAGTTCCGCTCACGAATTTGTACCGCGACGAGATAATACCCGAGGCGGAGCTGCCGAAGGCCCTCGCCGCGTATTCGCCGTGCTTCCGGCGGGAAGCAGGTGCCGCTGGCAAGGACACTCGCGGCCTGTTGCGGGTGCACGAGTTCGACAAGGTGGAGCTGGTGCGATTCGTCACGCCGGAGACCTCCGGGCAGCAGCTGGAGCTCCTGACAGGACACGCGGAAAGAATTCTACAATTGCTCGAGCTCCCGTACCGCGTGGTGCGACTCGCGTCTGGCGACACCGGATTTGCCAGCGCGCACACCTACGATCTCGAGGTATACGCGGCGGGAGTAGGGAAGTGGCTGGAGGTTTCGTCCTGCAGCAACTTCACTGAGTTCCAAGCGCGTCGCGCCAACATCCGGTACAAGCCAGCCGACGGCGGCAAACCGCGCTTTGTTCACACGCTCAACGGCTCGGGTCTCGCTTTCCCGCGCATCATCGCCTCAATTCTGGAGCACCATCAGCAGGAGGATGGCAGTGTGCGCGTCCCCGCTGCGCTCAGCAGGTATCTCGGCGTCGAGCGCCTCACTTAGGCGATGCGCCGGCTCGCTCCGGTAACGCTCATCACCATCGGCGTTCTCGCGCTCCTCACCTGGTACGTGATCTACACGCGAGGAGTGGTGAGAGAGCTGCGCCAGGAAGCTTCGCGCGTCGGCTTGATGTACGCGCGCGTCTACAAAGGCCTGACGGATCCAAACCCGGACGCCGCGACTGCCGCACTGTTCGATCTGTCGAGACAGATCCGCGAGTCTGGTGTTCCGATGATCCTCACCGATGAGCAGGGGAAGCCGACGGACAATGCGAATTTGCCATTCACCGCCTCCGTCAGCTCCAAGCAAACGCGCGACTACATACTCGAGCTCGATAGGCAGAACGCGCCGATAGTCGAGCCGGGCGTCGGCGCGGTCCATTACGGGAACACTCCACTCGTCCGCGGACTCATTCTGATTCCGGTTCTGCAGTCGATCCTGATCGCCATGGTCTTGCTGGCCGGCGCGTACGCACTGCGAACTCGCGGCCGAGCGGACCGGGAGCAGATCTGGGCAGGGATGGCGCGCGAATCCGCGCATCAACTCGGAACGCCCCTCTCGAGCATCAGTGGCTGGATCGAGCTGCTCCGGGAATCCGAGCCGGAACCGATGACGTCGGCGGCACTGGGTCACATGGAGACGGATCTCGAGCGTCTCAAGCGCGTCGCGCACCGCTTCGAGAGAATCGGACGTCCACCGCGCCAGGAATCGGTGGATCTCGGAAATCTCGTGGATCAGGTGGCTACCTATTTCCGCGCCCGGGTGCCGACGCTCGCGCAGCGTGTGACGGTAGCGTCGTCACATCACGGAGACCTCGTGGTGCAAGGGGATCCGGTGCTTCTCGAGTGGGCGCTCGAGTCGTTGACCAAGAACGCCATCGACGCTCTGGCTGGGCGGGATGGCAAGGTCGAGCTCTCCGCGGAAACGCTGCCCGAGGGGAGAGTACGAGTGCGTGTCTCGGACGATGGTCCAGGAGTACCGCGCGAGATCCGCCACCAGATTTTCGAGCCCGGATTCTCGACCAAGGAAAAGGGGTGGGGGATCGGGCTTTCCCTGGCGCGTCGGATAGTCCGAGACAGTCACGGCGGCGACCTGCTGCTCGTGCCTTCGGAGCGCGGAGCCACCTTCGACATGGTACTCGGCTGAACGGATCAGGCTTCTTCCGAAGCATCCGTGTTGCGTATCTTGAGATGATGCCCGAATCATCAGAATCGACAAACGTCGCCGTAGCCGAGCGCGCCGAGCCGCTGGCCGGCCTCAATCCCGCGCAGCGCGAAGCGGTTCTCCACTTCGAAGGACCCATGCTCGTTCTTGCTGGCGCGGGCTCGGGCAAGACTCGCGTTCTCACGACTCGCATCGCGCGCCTTATCGAGCATCATGGCGTTGATCCGTCGCGCATTCTCGCGCTGACGTTCACCAACAAGGCAGCCGGTGAGATGAGGGACCGGATCGCGCGATTGCTGGGAGAAGCGCCCAAGGGCATGTGGAGCGGGACCTTCCACGCCATCGGCGCGCGCATTCTTCGCAGCTCGGCGAAACACGTGGGCAGGACGTCAAGCTTCACGATCTACGACGAGGACGATTCCCTCGGCGTCGTAAAGCGGATCATGGAGCGACAAGGGATTTCGCCCAAGCAGTGGAGCCCCAAAGTGATTTCGTCGCTCATCTCCGACGCCAAGAATGCGCTGGTGCCGCCCGCTGAATACGAATCGCTCGCAATGGACCCGGTGTCTCGGGCGGCTGCGAAAGTCTACCGCGAGATGGAAGCCACGCTTCGCGCCGCGAACGCCGTGAGCTTCGACGATCTGCTCGTTCTTCCGGTCGAAATCTTTCGCAGAGACGAAACAGCGCTCGCGCGCTATCGCGATCGCTTCCAGTTCATTCTCGTCGACGAGTACCAGGACACCAATCGGGCCCAGTTTCAGTTCATCAAGCTGCTGGGGAGCGGGCACGGCAACGTTGTCGTAGTCGGCGACGACGATCAGTCGATTTACGGTTGGCGCGGAGCGGACATCCGAAACATTCTCGACTTCGAGAAGGAGTTCGCCTCCGCAAAGCTGGTGCGGCTCGAGGAGAACTATCGGTCGACGCCCGACATCCTGCACGTGGCCAACGCCGCAATTACCCAGAACGTCGGACGAAAAGGAAAGACTCTCCGTGCCACCCTGCCGTCCGGCGAGCCGGTGACTGTCGTCGCAGCCCTGGACGAGAGAGACGAAGCAGACTGGGTCCTCGAAGAGATCAAGTCGCGCCGCAACCAGGAGAATCGAGGTCTCAGCGAGTTCGCAGTCTTGTATCGAACCAACGCACAGAGCAGGGCGCTCGAAGACACACTGCGACGCGAAGCGATCCCGTATCGACTCGTTGGATCGGTTCGTTTTTACGATCGGCGTGAGATACGCGACCTGATGGCGTATCTGAAGCTCATAGCGAATCCGTCCGACGAAGAGGCATTCCGTCGCGCCGTCGCGGTGCCCAAGCGGGGAATCGGTGACGCGACGGTCGATCTATTGGCGGCGAGCGCCAGTGAATCGGGCTTCACGCTCTTCGAGACCGCGTCGCGCGCGGAGCTTCACGAAACTCTGCGCCCTGCGGCCCGCAACGCGCTCGCGGAGTTCAGCCGAGTCGTCGACAGTTTGCGCGAGCGCGCAACGGACACGAGCGTCGACGTCCTCATCCAGGAGCTCATCTCCGAGATCAAGTACGTGGACTATCTACAGGCGGATGGGCCCGAGTCAGCGCGCGATCGCATCGAAAACGTCAGCGCTCTGGTCAACGGTGCCGCGGAGACCGTCATCGACGACGGCGGTGAGGTCGGTCTCACTCCACTCGACCACTTTCTGCAGCGAGCGATGCTGGTGTCCGGCGCGGACGCATTGGATCCGTCTGCGGACGCTGTCACATTGATGACACTCCACAATGCAAAGGGGCTGGAATATCCGGTCGTGTTTCTCACCGGACTCGAGGATGGGCTCTTTCCGCTATCGCAGTCGTTCGATGACCCTCCCAAGCTCGAGGAAGAGCGTCGGCTCTTCTACGTCGGGATCACTCGTGCCGAGGAGAAGCTCTTTCTTTCCTTTACTGAAATGCGTCGAAGGAACGGAGAGCTTCTGCCTTCAATCAAGTCGAGATTTCTCAAGGAGATCGCGTCAGCACCGCTCGAGGAGAAAAAGACTCTGCGCGTCAGCGCAATGGGGCGGGGTACGTCATCGCGCGGAGAAGGCTTCCGCACGGGCTCGTATCCGGCGCGCCGTACCCACGACGTCCCGTCGTGGCGGAAGGTAGCGATAACGGAGGCGGAGCTTTCGCAGGACGAGCCCCGCTATGTGAAGGGAGAGCGCGTGAAGCACAAGCTGTTCGGCGATGGATCCATCGCCGAGCTTTCTGGAGTCGGACGTGAAGTGAAAGCTGTGATCGACTTCGACGACGAGAACATCGGCAGAAAGACCATCAAGCTAGCGTATACCACCCTCGAGCGCGGCCAGGAATAGTGGCGGTCACACGTGAGGATGTGCTCCACATCGCCGAGCTCGCGCGCCTTGGAATCGACGCCGCGCGCGCCGATGCGCTGACGAAAGAGCTCAGCGCAATTCTGTCGCACATGGAAGTGCTCTCGCAGGTTGATACTGCGGTCGTTTCCACAACGGCCGGCGTCGGCGGAGGAGGAACTCCGCTGCGTACGGATGTTGGCGTTCCGGGTGTGTCGTCGGCAGCGCTCTCCTCCATTGCTCCTGCGATGCGCGATGGCTTCTTCATTGTTCCGCGCCTTGCGACTCACGAGGATTCCAGCGAGAGCGGAGCTTGACCGTCGATAACTACACTGAGCTCGGCGCGGCTCAGATTGCGTCGAGCGTCCGGGCTGGCAAGACATCGCCGGCGGACATGGTCCGCGCTTCGTTCAAGCGGGCAACCGAGATCGGTGCCGGTCCCGGCGAGCTCAACATCTTCCTGCACTCTGATGAGAAGGCGACTGTTGCGGAAGCGGAGCAGGTGCAGGGGCGGATCCGGAGCGCGACGGATATCGGTGTTCTCGCAGGGGTTCCAGTCGCGATAAAGGACAACATTGCCTCGCTCGGCTTGCCGACCACTTGCGCGTCGAAGATTCTCCGAGGGTACGTCAGTCCGTTCGAGGCAACAGCGGTCGCACGGCTGCGCGCAAACGGCGCCCTGATCGTCGCGAAGACGAACATGGACGAATTCGCGATGGGATCGTCGACGGAGAACAGCGCGTTCGGCCCAACCAGGAATCCACTCGACGTGAGATGCGTGCCAGGGGGCTCGTCGGGCGGATCTGCCGCTGCCGTAGCAGCGGGAATCACTCCCATCGCCCTCGGCTCCGAGACCGGTGGCTCTGTTAGGCAGCCGGCGGCTTTTTGCGGCGTAGTCGGAGTGAAACCCACCTACGGGCGGGTGAGTCGGTACGGACTCGTCGCGTTCGCGTCTTCACTGGATCAGATCGGGGTGCTCGGTCGCACTGTGGACGACGCCGCGCTCGGCCTCGAAAGCATCGCTGGGTTCGACAAGATGGATTCGACTAGCTCGGATGCCGACGTTCCGATCTATCGGCTGGCCGCGCTGGGTAAGCCGGCACCGGAAGCGCGGACCCCGGACACCGAAGCGATTCGCATTGGACGCAGCCCGGTTCCGCTGCCACCTCCGCCAGGTCCCACTACGCTCGAAGGCGTCGTGATCGGCAGGCCGAGGGAGTATTTCCCCGATTCGCTGGATCCCGAGATCAGGCGCGTGTGTGACCGCGCGCTCGATCGGTTTCGGTCGATGGGCGCAACCATTCAAGACATCTCGCTGCCACGAACGCACCTGGCGATTCCGGTTTACTACATCCTCGCACCCGCGGAGGCGTCGTCGAACCTCGCGCGTTTCGATGGTGTGCGGTACGGCCTGCGCGTCGATCCCGGCAAGGGTCTCAGAGCCATGTACGAAGCGACTCGCTCCGAGGGGTTCGGGCCCGAGGTCACGCGTCGCATTCTGCTTGGCACTTACGTGCTCTCCGCCGGCTACTACGATGCCTACTACAAAAGGGCCCAGGCTGTCAGAACGCTCATCGCCGATGACTTTCGCGCCGTGTTCACGAGCGGAGTGCACGCGATCTTCACTCCGACGACCCCGACGACGGCGTTCCCGATCGGCGCGATCAGCGACCCGTACGAGATGTACCTCAACGACATCTTCACGGTGACCGCGAATCTCGCCGGCGTGCCCGCGATCTCAGTGCCGATCGGCAGAGTCCGCAGACTTCCCGTGGGCGGTCAGATAATCACTGCGCACTTCAACGAATACGCCATGTTTCGCGTTGCGTACGCGCTCGAGGCTGGATTGGGTGCGGAGGCTCACCAATGACTTCGGGGCGATACGAGATGGTGGTGGGTCTCGAGGTACACGTGCAGCTGAAGACGCGCACCAAAGCGTTCTGCGGATGCTCCACGGATTTCGGAGCGCCTCCAAACGTGAACATTTGCCCGGTTTGTCTCGCGCTACCTGGTGCTTTGCCCGTGCTCAACGAGCACGCTGTTCGGCTCGCCGTACGCGCTGCACTTGGCCTCGGATGCCGGATCGATCCTATCTCCGTTTTTGCGCGCAAGAACTATTTCTACCCGGATCTTCCGAAAGGCTACCAGATCTCCCAGTTCGATCAGCCGCTCGCTGTTGGGGGATCCGTCGCGATCGGCCAACCCGAAAAGGGAGCGGATCTCCAGATTGGGATCACTCGACTCCACTTGGAAGAGGACGCGGGGAAATCGATCCACGATCGCTATCCGGGCGAAACGGCGATCGATCTCAACCGCGCGGGTGTGCCGCTGATCGAGATCGTGAGCGAGCCAGACATTCGTACCTCCGCCACCGCCGGCGCTTATCTACGGACGCTGAAGCAGATCCTCCAATACCTCGACGTCAGCGACGTGAGCATGGAGGAGGGAAGTCTGCGTGTCGACGCGAACATCAGCGTGCGTCCGCCGGGTCAGACAAAGCTCGGAACGAAGACGGAGGTGAAGAACATGAACTCCTTTTCGGCGGTCGAAAAGGCGCTCGAGGCCGAGTACGCGCGTCAGTGCGCCCTGCTCGATTCCGGGGGACGGGTTGAGCAGCAGACGCTCTTGTGGGACGGCACGCGTGAAACAGTGAGACCGAGCCGCACGAAGGAGGGAAGTCACGACTATCGCTATTTCCCTGAGCCCGACCTTCGTGCGCTCATGCTTGACGCGAAGTGGGTGGACCACACGCGAAAAGACCTTCCGGAGCTTCCCTCGGCCAGAAAAGCACGGCTCGTCATCGAGTACGGACTCCCTGAGGTAGAAGTGGAGCAGCTCACCGCCAATCCTGCGCTCGCTGAATATTTTGAGGCAGTTGCCCGCGCATCGGGCGATGGAAAGGCCGCCTACAATTGGGTGATGGGTGAGGTGCAGGCGACGCTACGCAGCTCCGGCGAAGAAATCGGGTTTTTCCGAGTACGGCCCGCTGACCTGGCCCAGTTGATCAAATTGGTGCGCGACGGAACGATCAGCCACACGGCGGCAAAGCGCGTCTTCAGCCAGATGGTGGAGACTGGCAAACCGGCCGCTCAGATAGCTGCCGATGAAGGATTGGTTCAGGTCGGGGATGAGAGCGCGATCTCAACGTGGGTCGACGAAGTGCTCAGCGAACATCCCGACGAAGCCGCGCGTTATCTGTCCGGCGAAAAGAAGCTGCAAGGAGTGCTGGTCGGCTTCGTAATGAAAAAATCCAAAGGCCGCGCCGATCCAAAGCGAGTCAATCAGCTGCTCTCGAGCCGAGGCGGATAGAGCGGTTCCGGCAGCTTTACCGCGAACTCGAGCTTCGTGGGAGGCATTCCGAAGTGGTGCTGTGCCTGCTCGAGAACGTGCTCCTCTCCGCCACGTCTCAAAGCTGCCCGCCTGACCTTCTTCGCCTCGCGCAGAGCGTCGGTCCCGGCTGGATCGAGCTTATATGGCTCGGCGTGGTCCAAACGCGTCATGAGATCGATGATGTAGTCGAACGCGCGGGCCATGTACGTCTCTACCTCTCGCTCGGCGAGATCCCACCGGCTTTTCTCTTCCACCAAATGGAAGATCCGCTGCCACGACTCGCTGTCCGCCACATACACCATTCCGCGGAAGATTCGACGATTGGTGGGAGTGCTGAATATGGTAGGGCTCAGGATTCGGTCCAGATGCTCGTCGGAGTGCGTGTGATCGCGAAGGATCAGCTGCTTCGCCGTGCGGCTGAATCGCTCGCCGATGTGCATGTCGAAGCGGCTTTCCCAATAGCTGTGGCCGAGGGCGGCGGTCGACGACGTTATGGTCAGCTGGTGCGGGACGAAGTAGTTGTGCGCAACAGAATCGGCCGCGAGGTGGGCGAGGTATCCCAGGCCAAAGGCGCGCAGCGGCTCGGACTCGGCGTTGTTATGAATCTCGAATCCCACGTTCCACGAGTGACAGTGCCTGCCGGCCGCGGCGTATTTCTTGGCGATACTCGTGTCCGCGGCGATCGATCCGTACAGGAAATCGTATGGAAAAGCCGCCAGGAGCTCGGAGATGCTCGACGGCAGGAGCGGCAGTGAGCGCATCACTGCCTCGCCCAGGAAGATGTGCGTCCCCGGAGTCCAAGCGTGCGCGACTGCCGGCGTCAGCATCAGCGCGAGCAGCACGGCCAGTGCGAGCCCACCGGCCGACACTACACGCGGCGTGGTGCGCCGCATTGCACCCCCCTTAAATCCCGATGCGCTTACGCTGCCGGCGAACGGCTTTCCGGAGATCAGTCAGCTCGTCCTTCACGACATTGTTGATCGCGTCGCGCGCGGTGTCGACGTACTCGCGCACCTGTTCGACAACGTCGTCGACGGGAATGCGGTCGATAAGATCCTCGCCGCGCTCCACTGCCGTGTTGAAACCTCGTTTCGCCCGGGGTGCTGCCCAGCGCGCGCCTTCAGCTGCCCGGTCGCCAGCCCATCGTGCGCCTTCCATTCCGCGACCGCCTGCCCACTTCGCTCCCTGAAATCCCGCCAGGCCGGCGAGCGCTGCTCCCCGCCCAGCGTACCGCATGAGAGGTCCGACCGGACGACTTCCCGACGGCCCTCGTCTCAGCAGGAGCGTGATTCCGGCGCCTACCGCCGCGCCAATGAGAGCCGCCGTAAGAAGGTCGTACTGCTGCTCACGTTCCTCGTCCACTTCCATTTCTGGGTCGGACGCGAGGGCGCGGCTTCTCCCAGCCGTCGGCTCCGCTTTCGTCGTAGTCCCCATCGAACAAATCCTCCTCGTCAAATGCCTGATTGATTCCCGTTTGCACTCCGCGAATGGTCGACGCAGTCGTGACGAACGCCGACTCCGCTTCTTCCTGCACCACATCGAGGAGCGCATTGAGCTGCTTCATGCGATCCTCTGCTCCCGCTAGTGCATCCTGCAGTCGTTGGCTCACCGCGGCAACCGTCTGACTCACTTGCTGCACATCGACGCGAATCGAGGTCGAGATGTAGTCCATGTTGTCCGCGATTGCGCTCGCGTGCCGCATCAGCGGATTGACGTCGCCGTAAACTTTGTCGAGCATGTCGCTGATTTTCTTGTAGCTCTTTCTGAAATTCCACGCCGCGGGAACGAGTGCGACCGTGAGGATGATGACTGTGATCGTCATCACTCCGCTGGCGATGCTGGTGATCTTTTCCCACAGGCCCGGCTGCGCTACTACCTGCTTGGTGTAGATCGTATCCGGTAGCGTTCGAGCAACCTGCTGAAGGAGCTCGGCACCGCTAATGATCCATCCTGACATGCGCGGTCAAGTGTGCAAGGGAGAGGCCAGTTACCGACGGGTTTCGCCCAACGGTACAAAGAGTGCTCAGTACGATATATTTTCGCAACACGCTACACGCCACGGTCCGACTGGATTCAGGAGCAAAATGCCGGCAGTACAGTTCGTCGTTGAGGGAGGAAGACCTCTTAGCGGCTCGATTCGTCCCTCTGGGAACAAGAACGCGGCGCTGCCGATTGTCGCCGCTGCGCTCATCTCCGAGAAGCTCGTTCACCTCGAGAACGTGCCGCGCATCCGGGACATCGAGACGCTGGTCGAGCTTATTCGTTCGGTGGGCGCGTCGGTGGAGTGGGTGGGCCAGAACGCGCTCGACGTTCACGCCAAGGATCTGCGCCCGGCCGACCTCAACCCGACTCTGTGCGCCAAGATCCGCGCATCCATCCTGTTGGCGGCGCCTCTCCTGGCCCGGTGCGGGCACGTTACGCTACCCCCGCCCGGTGGGGACGTCATCGGACGGAGGCGCCTGGACACGCACTTTCTTGCACTGGAGCAGCTGGGAGCGCAATTCACGCACGGAAAAATGATCGAGATGCGCGTCAACGGGTTCCGCGGCGCCGACGTGTTCCTCGATGAGCCTAGCGTGACGGCCACCGAGAATGCCCTTGTCGCGGCATCGAGCGCCACCGGAACCACGGTGCTCAGGAACGCTGCCAGCGAACCTCACGTGCAGGACCTGGCGCATTTCCTCATCGCTCTCGGAGCGCAGATCGAAGGCGTCGGCACCAACACGCTCACCATACACGGCAGCCGCAGTCTCGGCAGCAAGAGCGTGACACACCGGATCGGTCCCGATCACATCGAGGTCGGCTCGTTCATCGGGCTCGCCGCGGTAACGAAGTCTGAGCTGAGAATCGAGGACGCCGGCATCGAGCACCTGCGCTCGACGCGCATGGGGTTCTCCCGGCTCGGTATCGAATGCGTCGAAGACGGTCCCGACCTGATCGTTCCCGCCAAGCAGTCCCGACAGATCCAGTCCGACATGGGCGGTCACGTTCCAAAGCTCGAGGACCAGCCTTGGCCGGCGTTCCCCGCCGACACAATGTCGATTGCGATCGTGACCGCGACTCAGTGTGAGGGGCTTGTCCTCATGCACGAAAAAATGTTCGAGTCGCGCATGTTCTTCGTCGACAAGCTGTCGACCATGGGCGCCCGCATCGTCCTCTGTGATCCGCACCGGGCGCTGGTTCACGGACCGTCGCGCCTTCGCGGCGCCTTCCTCGAGTCTCCGGATATCCGGGCGGGGATGGCGCTACTCCTTGCCGCTCTGTGTGCCGAAGGAACCAGCTTCATCAACAACGTCGGACAGATCGAGCGCGGCTACGAACGGATTGATGAGCGCCTCAACGCCCTCGGCGCTTCGATCACCCGCGTCGACGATCGGCGCCAGTAAGCTGTGAGTGAGGTGCCGAAGGAAGTAATCCCCGACTTCGAGAGTTGGGGGATTCGCGCATTTACCACCACTCGTGAGGCGGGAACGTTCAGTCTCGCGAGCAAGGAGCCGGTCGACGACGTCATGACCCGCTGGACTTCTCTGCAGCGGGAGATGTCCGACACGGCTCGCAGGCTGGTGTCGATCAGGCAGGTTCACGGAACGCGCGTCCTCGTCCACCTCGGAGGATGGGAGGGTTGGTTGCGGGCGGGAGAAGAGGCCGATGGGCACATCGCGGCCGAGAAGGGAATAGCGCTCGCCGTCGGAATAGCCGACTGCGTCCCGGTGTTTATCGCGCACCCGTCGGGCGTCGTGGCGCTACTTCACTCTGGCTGGCGAGGGACCGCAGCTCGCATCACCACTGAAGCGATTGCAGCGCTCGCCCGCCATGGTCTGCCCCCCGACGAGCTTGCGATCCATCTGGGACCGGCGATCTGTGGAAGGTGCTACGAGGTGAGTACCGACGTCCGCGAGCAGCTCACCGGCGAGCCCGTGACAAGACCCGGCAAGGTCGATCTGAGATCGCTGATCGCCGAGCACGCGACCGAGACCGGCGTGCAGAAAATCACTGTGAGCTCGTTCTGCACGCGCTGCGACAACGACCGGTTCTTCTCTCACAGAGCAGGCGACGCGGGTCGTCAGATCGCAGTCATGGCGGCTCAAGCTTAGGCGCACTCGGCAGCGCAGAGTCGCCAGCCCATATGCGGTCGGTCGCCTTGACTCGTCTCAGCTACCTTTCTACATTGTATAGGGCGTTCAACTCGGCGGCCAACACTGATGTGGGGATCCCCCCACATTTTTTTGTCCTCAGAATGGACCTCGAAGGTAGATGAACGGAACGCTGGAAAACATTGTGGCGTCGGAAATTAAGCCACTTGGGCTAGAGCTTTTTGAGCTCAAGCTCGGCGGAAGCAATGGCCGGCCTGTTATCGATGTTCGAGTCGAGCGCGAGGACGGTGAAAAAGTGACGGTCGAAGATTGCGC
The DNA here is from genome assembly GCA_031394125.1 of Gemmatimonadales bacterium. Taxonomy (GTDB): domain Bacteria; phylum Gemmatimonadota; class Gemmatimonadetes; order Gemmatimonadales; family Gemmatimonadaceae; genus UBA4720. The sequence continues at coordinate 19,924 of JANMWS010000060.1, read as the reverse complement.
GGCCGCGTCGCGCGCGATCGAAGCGAAGCTCGATGAACAGGATTTCGGCGGCAAGCGATACGTGCTGGAGGTTTCATCTCCAGGAATCGAGCGGCCACTGAGAAATGCAAAGGACTGGCGCCGTTTCGTTGGCAGCAGCGTCGTCGTGACGACGAACGTGCCCGGCGATCCCGCCGGGCGCAGAACGGACGAAGTTGAGATCGTGGGTGTCGAAGGAGATGCCGGCGAAGAAATCATAAGGGTGCAAGATGAGCGCGGCCACGAGCGGCGCTTTCCGCTCGCCGCGGTCGAGAAGGCACGGCTGGCGTTTCACTGGAAAAGGTAGAGGCAGAGGACATGGCGGCTTCAGTAGAGATTCTGACGGCGATCCGCGAGTTGACCAACTCGAAGCAGATCGATCGCGCCGAATTGCACGGGCTTCTCCAGGACGGCATCAACGCCGCCCTCGCCAAGAAGCACGGGCCGACGGTGCAGGCTGAAGTCGAGATCGACGAGAACAAGGGCGCCATCCGCATCGTTCTCCTCAAGACCGTCGTCGAAGAGGTCACCGACCCGGCGAGCCAGATCTCGCTCGAGGAGGCTCGCTTCGAGGACGCAGAGTTCCAGGTCGGCGACCAGATGGAAATTCCGGTGGACTTCGCCGAGTTCGGGCGCACCGCTGTCCAGGCGGCTAAGCAGCGGATCATCCAGCGCGTCAGGGAAGGCGAGCGCTCCAAGATCCGCGACGAGTTTTCCAGCAGAGTCGGCGACCTTCTGTCTGGAGAAGTCCAGCAGATCGAGCGTGGCAAGCTGGTGATCATGCTCAACAAGTTCCGCGAAGCGGAAGCCATCATTCCCTACCGCGAGCAGAACCATCGGGAGCACTTCCACCAGGGCGACCCGATCCGCGCTGTTCTGAAACGCGTCGAGGAGACTCCGAAGGGACCGCGTCTCGTCCTGAGCCGCGCCGATGCTCTGTTCGTAAAGGCTCTGTTCAAGCTCGAGGTGCCCGAGATACAGCAGAATCTCGTGGAGATTCGCGCGAGCGCCCGGGAAGTCGGGAGCCGCACCAAGATCGCCGTGTTTTCGCGTGACGACTCGGTCGATCCGGTAGGCGCATGCGTTGGCCTCAAGGGCTCGCGAGTGCAGGCAGTGGTCAACGAGCTCGGGGGAGAGCGGATCGACATTGTTCCGTGGTCCGCTGATCCGGAGAGATTTGCCAAGCTAGCCCTCGCGCCGGCTCGCGTGGCTCGCGTGTTCAGCGATCCCGCGACGAAAACGATTCAGGCTATCGTGGACGAAGATCAGCTCTCTCTGGCGATCGGCCGTAACGGCCAGAACGTGCGTCTCGCTTCCGAGCTCACCGAGTGGAAGATCGAGCTTTACTCGAGCCGTGAGTGGATGGAGCGCGGCACCGATCAACCGATTTTCGCTCCGCTTCCGACGGACGAGCCCGTGTCGGGCGTGAATCCGCGCCTGGCCGACATCGAGGGAATGCAGCCGGCAACGGTCGCGGTTCTCGAGGAGGCTGGCTATCGCACTCTCGACGACATCATCGATCTCGAGCGCGAGGATTTCCTCCGTCTTCCAGGCATTGCCCCAGAGGAGGCCGACAGGCTGATGGCAATCATCAACGAGTTGACCACGGACGACGCACCTGAGACGGGTGAGGAAGCAGTAGCGGTCACCGCGGCAGATGCAGAAGCGGGCGCCGAGATGGCGTCCGAAGGCGGAACCCCGGCTCCGGAAGCGGGCCCGGACGGTACGAAGACGGAGTAACGGGATGGAACCCGCTCAGACGCGCAAGCTCCTTGGCCTCATCGGCCTTGGGGTTCGCGGACGCGGGGCGATAGTAGGAGTTCAGCAGGTCAGGGAGGCGGCACGGCGCGGCAAGCTTCAACTCGCTATTGCGGCGCCCGATGCTTCGATTAACAGTTTGAATAAAGTGTTGCCGTTGTTGCGGGCCCGCGGAATTCTGGTGCTTGCGGGGCCGTCGGCAGTCGAGCTGGGCTCGGCTGCGGGGCGTGACGCGACTGCCGTGATAGGAATTGTAGACAGAGGTCTCGCAAAGGGAATTCGGGCGCTCAGCCCGACGCCGATGCCGGACGGCCGTAAGGAGGAGTAGGGTTTGAGCAAGCTTAGAGTACATGACCTGGCGGGTGAATTCGGGGTTCCAAGCGACGAGGTGATGAACCTCCTTCGTCAGATGGACGTTCCCGTTCGCAGCCATCTCAGTCCACTCAGCGACGATCAAGTCGCTCGCATTCGCGCCCGGTGGGAGCGCGAGAAGCGCGCGCGCGTCGCGGCACCTCCAGCCGCGACTCGCCGGCGCCGTGGGACTGCTGCGGCAGCCCCAGCACCGGAAGTCAAGCCGGATCCGGGCGCTGCATCGGAAGGTCCTGCTCGTCGCCGACGTCGAGCCGCGAGCGAAGCGCCTCCTGAAGTGGAGGTGGCCGAAATACCAGCCGTTCAAGATGTCAGGGTGGGGGCGCCCCCGCCGGTCACACCGGCTGCCTCGGCTCCGATCGCGGCATCCGCCAGCGACTCAGCTGTGGCTGACCGTCCGCGGACTGCTCCGGCACCCGCGAGGCAGATTGCTGCTCCGACCCAGGCTCCTCCGCAGACAACGCACAGCACGCCTGAGCGCCCTGGCGATCGCGATCGTCAGCGCCCACAACCGGTCGTCCCCGGCGCGCCGCGTCCGCGACCAATCGCTACCGGGGCGCCCTACGCTCCGCCACGCCCAGTTGCTTCGGCCGCGCCGGGCGCCAATACTGCTCCGACTCGCCGCGATGACCGTGGCACTGGCGGAGGGGGAGGAGGAGGCGGCCGCGGTGAGGATCGTGGCGCGCGTCGTGGAAAGAAAGGGAAACGCGGCGTCGATCAGGAAGCGGTGTCGGCCAACATCGGCAAAACAATGGCGTCGATGCGTGGTCCGATTCGCCGCGGCGGTGCTCGCCGCGCGGAAGATGGCACCTATCGCGAAGAGCTTGCCGCACAACGGCAAGCTGAGGTGGAGCGCGAGAAGAAGACCGTTCGCGTCAATGAGTTCATCACCGTCAGCGAGCTGGCGCAGATACTGAAGACCCCTGCGGTTCAGATCTTTGGATTCGCGTTCAAGAATCTCGGACTCATGGTTACGATCAACCAGCGACTCGACTTCGACCAGATCGAGTTGATTGCCGGCGAGTTCGGGTTCCAGGCCGTGAAGGAGCAGGAGTACGCGGCCGACCTCAAGACCACGCCGACAGCGGATGACACCGCTGAACAGCTCGAGCCGCGTCCTCCGGTCGTGACCATCATGGGTCACGTCGATCACGGAAAGACGTCGCTCCTCGACTACATTCGCAAAGCGAACGTCGTTGCCGGCGAGTCGGGCGGAATCACGCAGCACATCGGCGCGTATCAGGTCGACCTTCCCGGCGGGAAGTCGATCACTTTCCTGGATACTCCCGGCCACGAAGCTTTCACAGCTATGCGCGCACGTGGCGCCCAGGTGACTGACATCGTCGTGCTCGTGGTGGCTGCAGACGATCAGGTGATGCCGCAGACGATCGAAGCCATCTCGCACGCCAAGAACGCCGGCGTGCCGATGATCGTTGCGATCAATAAAATTGACCTTCCAGGTGCAAATCCGAGTAAGGTGAAGCAGGACCTTCTTCAGCACGGCGTTGTGCTCGAGGAGTTCGGTGGAACCGTCCTTTCGAGCGAGGTGTCGGCGAAGAAGGGAACGGGTATCGACACGCTGCTCGACCAGATTCTTTTGCAGGCGGAAATTCTGGATCTGAGAGCCAACCCGAACCGAAGCGCGCAAGGCGCGGTGGTCGAGGCCCAGCTCGATCCGGGCAAGGGTCCGGTTGCCACGGTGCTCGTTAGCAACGGCACGCTCCACGTTGGCGACGACTTCATCTGTGGCATGTATTCCGGTCGCGTGAGAGCGTTGCTCGACGAGCGCGGTCGTGCGGTCAAGGACGCCGGTCCCGCCATTCCGGTGCAGATCCTCGGCATCGGTGGAGTTCCGATGGCGGGCGATCAGTTCGTCGTCGTGGAAGATGCGATGGAGTCGCGCGAGATAGCGCAGCGCCGTCAGCGTCTCGATCGCGAAGCAAAGAGCCGTCGGACCGCGAAAGGCGTTGTGTCGCTCGAGGATTTCATGTCCCAGACGGCGCCCGGTCAGGCACGCACTCTCCGCATTGTGATCAAAGCCGACCAGGGCGGTCCGGCCGAAGCGCTGGCTGACGCTCTTGCTCAGCTGTCGAACGAGGAAGTTTCGGTCGAAGTGATCCACCGTGGCGTTGGCGCGATTACGGAGAGCGACATTCTCCTGGCGCGCGCTTCGGGTGCAATCATTGTCGGCTTCCACGTCCGTCCCGACAACAACGCGCGCTCGGCCGCTGAGCGTGAAGGCGTGGAGATCAAGCTGTACAAGATCATCTACGAGGCTGTCGAAGATGTTCGCGCAGCTCTGGAAGGGATGCTCCGTCCGGAAGAGCGCGAGGTTGTGCTCGGCGAAGCCGAAGTACGCGAGCTGTTCAAGGTCCCCAAGATGGGCGTCATTGCTGGCTGCTCGGTGCGGAGTGGTGTCATCAACCGCGCAGGGCGCGTTCGCGTCATGCGCGACAGCGTCGAGATTTACGACGGCAACATTTCGTCGTTGCGGAGATTCAAGGATGACGTCAAGGAAGTTCGCGAGGGCTTCGAGTGCGGCATCGGCGTCGAGAACTTCAACGACATCAAAGTCGGTGACGTGCTCGAGTGCTACAAGAAGGAGCAAGTGGCGAGGACACTGACCTCCGCGGCGGGCGCGTCTGCGTAACACTCGTCGAGCGGACCGCGTCGCCGAAGCGGTCCGCGTCGAGGTAGCGACCTTCCTCACCGAATCGGCAAAGGATCCCCGGATAGTCGGCTTCGTTACCGTAACGGGCGCGGAGGTCAGTCCTGATCTTCGCCACGCCCGCGTTTACGTGAGCGTTCTGGGAAGCGATACCGAGAAGCAGGCTACTTTCGACGGGCTCGACAGCGTGGCGTTGCATCTCCGCTCACGCGTGGCACGCCAGCTACAGCTGCGCGTCGCGCCAGAGATTCAATTCAAGGAAGACGATACCATCGCGCGCGCAGCGCGAATCGAATCGCTTCTCGCGGACGTCAAGAAACAGGACGACGCCGTAGCGCGGGGACGAAAAGACGACTGACCGGTCCCGCGCAGACAGCTCGGAGGTCGAGGGACTGCTGCTCGTAGACAAGGCCGCTGGCATGACCTCACACGACGTCGTGCAGCAAGTCCGGCGCATTTATGCCGAGCGCAGCATCGGGCACCTGGGGACACTCGACCCATTTGCGACAGGGCTGCTGGTTCTCCTTCTGGGACGCGCCACCCGCCTCGCCAATTTCCTCGACATGGAACCCAAAGTCTACGAGGCCGTGATCGCCTTCGGGGCCGAGACAGACACGGACGACTCGACTGGTACGGTGATTCGGCAAGCGGCAGCTCCGGCGGAAACCGCCATTCGAGAGGCGGTGCGCTCGCTCACGGGCACCATATCTCAGGTTCCTCCCGCGTACTCGGCCAAAAGCGTCGACGGCACTCGCGCCTATGACGCGGCCAGACGTGGAGAGCCGCTCGATCTTCAGCCGGTAGACGTCACGGTGCACAGCTGGGAGATCCGCGACGTCGATTCGGGTTCTCTCTCCGCAAGCGTGACATGCAGCGGAGGAACGTATATCCGCGCGCTCGCGCGCGATCTCGGCCGTCTTACTTCATCAGCGGCTCACCTAAGCTCACTGCGGCGAATCCGAGTGGGGTCGTTCGATATCTCCGACGCAGCGACTCTCGACACACTCGCGGATGCTCCGCCCCGCGTGAGAACTCTTAGGGTCGTGGCCGATGCATAAGGGAGCGAGCGTTACGGAGGAGTCAGGACTGCCGCCTTACGTAAAGGGCACCGTCATTACCGTCGGGACGTTTGACGGCGTTCATCGCGGTCATCGCGATGTGATCGAGAGGGTCGTTGCACGCGCGCGAGCCCTGAAGATCCCGAGCGTGCTGGTGACGTTCAACCCGCATCCGATGGAGATCGTGAATCCGTCCGCTGCGCCGCTGCTCCTCTCCAGCCACGACGAAAAGCTCGAAGTGATCGCCGAGACCGGAATCGACTACATGGCCGTCGTCCCGTTCACGCGCCAGCTGGCTTCATTTTCCGCCGAAGAGTTCGTGGAGCTCATGCTGCGCCGCTGCTTCAGGATGCGCGAGCTGCTCATCGGTTATGATCACGGCTTCGGACGCCAGAGAACGGGGGACGTGAACGTGCTCCGCAGTCTCGGAGAGCGCGACGGCTTCCGTGTGGAAGCCGTCGATCCGGTCTCAACGCCTGACGGGCACTCGGTGTCGTCGACGTCCATCAGGCGCGCGATCGCGGGGGGCGATCTGGATCGCGCGGCCGCGAGTCTCGGTCGATTGTACTCGGTGAGCGGTCGCGTGATCGAGGGCGTACAACGCGGGCGCACGATTGGGTTCCCGACCTTGAACCTGGGCCCGCCGCCTCCGCGGAAGCTTCTCCCGCCCGAAGGTGTATACGCCGTAAAGGTCCAGACTCCGGCAGGTCCCGTTGGAGGAATGATGAACCTGGGCCCCCGGCCGACGTTCGGCGACTCCGCGACATCCCTCGAGGCGCATCTGTTCGATACCAGGGGCAACTTTTACGGTGCGCACGTGCGCATCGATTTTGTCGCCAGGCTTCGTGAAACGCGCAAATTTGCCTCGGCGGAGCAGCTATCGGCGCAGCTGCGACACGACGAGCGCGAGGCCAGAAACGCGTTGACTCAGCTTCAGCTTTCCGGTAACCTTACCGGCTAGTTTCGAAGTGCAACTTTTTCCCATTCCGCAGCATGAGTCTGAAGTATCGTATCCTCGTAATCCTCGCCCTCATCGGAGCATCCCTTTGGACGCTCTTTCCCCGGACGGTCGTCGAGCGCGTCAAGCGCAACGGCGAGTTCGTCTACGACACTGTCCGGCGCGTTCCGCTGAAGCGCGGCCTCGACCTGCAGGGTGGGATGCATCTGGCTCTGGAAGTAGATGAGTCGAAGGGCCCCGTTCCCGACAAGAGCAAGGCGATCGACAACGCTCTCAAGGTCGTGCGCAACCGAATCGACGAGTTCGGCGTCTCCGAGCCCGTGGTTCAGAAGGCGGGTAACGACCGAATCATTGTCGAGCTGCCCGGAATCGACGATCCGCGCCGTGCGCAGGACGTCGTGCAGAAGTCCGCGTTTCTGGAGTTCCAGATCGCCGACAAAACTCAGGCGCTCGAGAAGTCATTGCCCCGGCTCGACGCCGTGTTGAAGGACAAGAAGCTTGCACTCGCGGTGACGACCGGCGTAGGCACGAAGAAGGACACCTCGGCCGGCGCCGGTTTGCAGTCGCTCTTTACTGCTGATACTTCCAAAAAACGCGACAGCTCGAAAACCGACAGCGCGAAAGCAGTCGCGGCAACCGTCGGTGGCCCGGGCGCGTTCTCGAAGCTGGTGCAGCAAGGAGGGATGCCCGGTGAGTACTACGTAGCGCAGACCGATGTGGCGACCATGACGCAGTATCTCGCGCTCCCCGAAGTCGCAGCAGCGCTCCCGCCCGGAAAGGTGCTTCGCTGGAGCAGCGATACGACATCGCTCGGGAACCGCGTTTACCGGGCTCTTTATGTGCTCGACGCCAAGCCGATCATCACCGGCGAGTTCCTTACCGATGCAAAGCCCAACTCATCGCCTACGGAAGGGAACCTCGTCCAGTTCACGATGAACAACGAGGGCGCGCGTCGCTTCCGCACGGAGACGTCGCGACACGTCCAAGATTTCATGGCGATCGTGCTCGATCAGCGCGTGATGGGCAGGCCGCCCGTCATCCAAAGCTCCATCGGCGCCAACGGCCAGATCACGATGGGCGGCAAGGATCTTCAAGCCGCGCAGGATCTTGCCCTGGTGCTTCGCGCGGGATCGCTCCCCGTTCCGCTCAAGGTCGTCGAAGTACGCCAGATCGGCGCGAGCCTTGGACAGGATTCGATTCATAAGGGGATTACCGCCGGAGTGATCGCGATCGCTCTCGTCGTGATCATCATGCTTGGGTACTATCGATTCTCGGGAGCGCTCGCTGTGGCCGGTCTCGCGCTCTACCTCCTCTATACGCTCGCGGCACTCGCCGGCTTCAGTGCGGTGCTCACGCTTCCCGGTCTGGCTGGATTCGTTCTCTCCATCGGAATCGCCGTCGATGCCAACGTGCTGATCTTCGAGAGAATCCGGGAAGAGCTCGTTCACGGGAAAACGGTCCGCACCGCCATTGATGAAGGGTTCCGTCATGCGATGAGCGCGATCGTTGACTCCAACGTGTCGACGGCGCTGACCGCTGCCGTGCTCTATCAATATGGGACTGGTCCAGTTCGTGGCTTTGCCGTAACGCTGCTCGCTGGTATCGCCGCCTCGATGATCACCTCGATCTTCGTGGTACGCACGTTCTACATGCTGTGGCTCAATCGCTCCGGCGAAGCCCAGACCTCACTGAGCATTTGATGCTTCGAATTCTTCACGACACCAACTACGATTTCATCCGCTGGTGGAAGGTAATGGCGGGCATCACCCTCGCCTTCATCCTTCTCGGCCTCGGATCGCTGGCGGTCAAGGCGCCCAACTACAGCATCGAGTTCACGGGCGGCACGCTCATGCAGCTGGAATTCGTCAAGCCGCCCGACGTCGCTGAGATTCGCTCGACACTCGACCAGGCTGGAATTCACGGCGCCGAGATCCAGCAGTTCGGCACGAATCGGGAATTCACCGTCCGCGCGCAGAATGCTGGTGAAGTCGCCGCGCAGGCGAATGGCGCTGAGAGCATCGCGGTGCGAATCGAGCAGGTGCTGAAGCAGAAGTTCGGAGAGAACACGCTCAAGGTCGTGCGGACGGAAGCGGTAGGTCCGCGCGTAGGTAGCGAGCTGCGCCGCGGCGCAATCATCGCCATCCTGCTCTCGTTCCTCATCACGCTGATCTACCTGTCGATTCGGTTCGAGTGGCGCTTCGCCACCGCGGCCGTGATCGCGACGAGCCACGACGTCTTCACGACGATCGCGTTCCTCAAGCTGATGCACCTCGAGATCTCGCTGACAGTGGTCGCCGGATTGCTTACTGTTCTCGGTTATTCTCTGAATGACACTATTATCATCTTCGACCGCGTGAGAGAGAATCTGCGGAAGGGAAGAAAGGAAACACTATACGAGACACTCAACAGATCAATCAACGAGACGCTGCCGCGGTCGATCCTGACCCACGCCACGGCGTTCGCGGCGACGCTGGCGCTGCTCATTTTCGCGGGCGAAGTGATCAGGCCTTTCGCGTGGGTGATGGCCTTCGGAATCGTGACCGGCACTTTCAGCTCGATTTACGTAGCAGCTCCGGTTCTCCTTTGGATCGAACGCAAATGGCCTCGCAAGACGGGCGCGCGACAAGCTTCATCGACAGCCACGCCCACCTCGCGGACGCAGCGTTCGCCGGCGACCGCGACGCGGTAATCTCCCGCGCCCGCGTTGCGGGCGCGGTCGCAATCGTCTGCATCGGCGAGTCCGTCGATGCCGCCGCGATTGCAGCTGAGTGCGCCGCGAAAAACGCAGGCTTCGTCTTCGCGACCGCGGGCGTTCATCCTCACGACGCCGCGACGTTCGACCCCGACCGCGACATACCAAAGCTGCGCGGCTTTCTTGAGAGCGGGGCGGTCGCGGTGGGTGAGTGCGGTCTCGACTACCATTACGACAACTCTCCTCGCAATGCGCAGCGCGCCGCTTTCTCCGCGCAGATTGCGCTCGCCCAGGAAACCAAGCGTCCGGTAATTGTGCACAGCCGTGATGCTGAGGACGATACGCGAGCCGCAATAGGAGACGCACGCAGCGCGGGAGTTGTCGGCGTCATGCACTGCTACACGGGTACGCAATCCCTCGCTGAATTTGCGATTGAGGCCGGTTGGTACGTTTCCTTCAGCGGAATCGTGACGTTCAAGAAATGGGCTGATGTCGATCTGATTCGGATGGTGCCTCGCGATCGCCTTCTGGTCGAGTCCGATTCTCCTTACCTCGCGCCGGTGCCATATCGCGGGAAGCGGAACGAGCCGGCGTGGGTCCCGCACACTCTCAGTGAGGTCGCAACCGTTCGCGGCGACGATCTACAAGAGCTGGGCAGGGCGACCACAGCCAACACCCAGCGTCTCTTCGGTCTGGCCTTTCCAGCGGCTTAGCGAGTAACATTCGCGCTTCACGCGAACTTGTCCCCCTTTTTCGCGGGCACCCAACGGAGCTCTCTCAATGGCATTGAAGCAGATAAGCACCGACAAGGCACCAGCAGCGATCGGACCTTACTCGCAGGGAATCGTGGCGAACGGTTTTCTGTTCACTGCCGGTCAGATAGCGCTCGATCCGGTGGCGGGGAAGATCGTCGAAGGCGGAATAGTGGAACAGACTGAGAGAGTGATGCAAAACCTGCAGGAAGTGCTGAAGGCGGCCGGTGCGACGTGGGATGATGTCGTGAAGACCAATGTCTACCTGCACGATCTTGCTCACTTTCCGACTGTAAACGAGATCTACGGCAGGTGGCTTGGAAAGGCGCGTCCGGCGAGATCGACGGTTCAAGTTCCCGGATTGCCCCGCGGCGCGCTCGTCGAGATCGATGCGGTCGCCGTAGTTTCTTCGAAGTAAAGCCAGCCGAGCAAATGAGCACGTCCAGAACGCGCGAAGAGCTTTTTCGCCTGACTGAATTCGCGAGCTGCGCCGGTTGAGCGTCGAAAATGGGTCCGGGTGACCTATCCCGCGCGCTGGCCGCGCTTCCACTCAAGTCCGATCCACGTCTGCTCGTCGGTCGAGAGACCTTCGATGACGCGGGGGTCTTTCGGATGTCCGACGACCTCGCGCTCGTTCAGACAGTGGATTTCTTCGCGCCGATCGTCGACGACCCATACGACTTCGGTCAGATCGCCGCCGCCAATGCGCTCTCCGATGTCTACGCGATGGGTGGACAGCCGCTGACCGCGCTGAACATCGTTGCGTTCCCCACGAAGGACCTCCCGCTCGACGTCCTCTCGCGCATTCTCGCCGGCGGCCAGGACAAAGTGCACGAGGCCGGAGCGCTCATTGTCGGCGGACACACTGTCATCGACACGGAGCTCAAATACGGACTCGCCGTCACCGGACGCGCTCACCCCGACTTTCTTCTGACCAACGCGGCAGCAAAACCGGGCGATCAGCTCATTCTCACCAAGCCAATCGGAAACGGGATTCTTGCGACGGAGGCGAAGCGCCGCCAACTCTCGCCTGAAGAACAGGCTCCGATGCTCGAAGCGATGAAGACCCTCAATGGATTGGCAAGCCGGGCTGCGCTGGCGGTCGGTGCGCGCTGCGCCACGGACGTCACCGGTTTCGGATTGCTCGGCCACATGTCGCACATCGCGCGGGCGAGCAATGTCACTCTGCGCCTGGACCTCGATTCAATCCCGGTGTTTCGCCGCGTGCGCGAAGCGGTGCGGGTCGGGTTCGTCACCGATGGCGCGAAGAGGAACGCCGAATACCTGCGTGAGCTGGTGCACTGGAAGAAGGGAAGCGATGAGGACCGCGCGATTCTTCACGACCCCCAGACCTCCGGCGGCCTGCTCGTTTGCGTCAACCGTGAGCGGACCGCTAACTATCTTTCACGCGTCGCCGGGGCAGTGCTGATTGGCGAGGTCATCGACCGGGGAGACGTTGCGATCGAGGTTGAGTGAGACAAATGGGGGTGGATGGGGCCTGGTGGCTTCCGTGATCTTCAAAATCACTGTGACCTTACTCCGTAAGGTCGGGTGGGTTCGATTCCCACACTCTCCCGCCACGTCTCTCGCAGTCGTGCTGTTCTGCGCAGTCTCGCTCGTGCCGGGGGTGAGCGGGGCACAGCAGCGGGACAGTGGACGTGTGGGGATCGCCGCGCCAACAGCGCAGTCCCGGCCTGCATCGCGACCTGACAGCGCTCCGCGTCCCCCGATGAGTCCCCGTCGCGCGTTCCTTACGTCGCTCCTCTTACCGGGATACGCCCAGACGGTTTTCGGACGGGACCGCGCCGCCATGCTTTTCACGATCATCGAGGTCGGATCAATAGGTATGGCTCGCAAGTCGGCACTGGATCTGGCAGAGGCGAGATCGCTTGCCCACGACAGCGTCGTGGCGACCTACAAGATTGATCCCGCCACCGGACTCGCGATCAAGGATCCGAAGACAGGGCGCCCAGTTCCGGATACGTGGATCGCCAGCCGCTATACCCCCGATCGAATCAAAGCGCGCAGAACGCATTACGAAGACTGGATCGCGGCGATCATCTTCAACCATCTCTTTTCGGGAGCGGATGCCTACGTCGCGGCGAACCTGTGGGACTTCAATGCGAACATCGGAGCCGTGTCTAGCGCGCGGTCGGTAACCGTGTACGCCAGCGTTAACATCTGGTGAGCAGCGACGCGCCGATCGGCGTCTTCGATTCGGGCATGGGAGGGCTCACCGTGGTTCGTGAGATCATGAGCCAGCTCCCCAACGAGAGCATCATCTACTTCGGCGACACGGCGCGCGTCCCTTACGGGCCGAAGAGCCCCGACACGGTGCTTCGTTACAGCCGCGAGATCACATCGTACTTGCGCGGTGAAGGCATCAAGGCACTCGTCATTGCCTGCAACACCGCCACCGCGCACGCGCTTCCGGCGCTCCGACGAGAGAACGATCTCCCCATAGTCGGCGTGATCGAGCCGGGTGCACGCGCGGCGGCTGCCGCGACCAGGACAAAGCACGTTGGCGTGATTGGGACAGCCGGCACCATCAAGTCACGCGCCTACGAAAAGGAAATCAAGAAGATTCTGCCCGACGCACAGGTTACGGCACAGGCCTGCGCTCTCTTTGTGCCGCTGGTGGAAGAGGGCTGGGTGGACACCGAGCCAACACGAGCCATCGCGCGAAACTACCTGGCCCCGCTCGTGGCTGCTCAGATCGACACGCTCGTTCTCGGCTGCACCCATTACCCATTGATGAAGACGGTTATCGGAAATGTCGTGGGACGCGAGGTCAGGCTGATCGACAGTGCTTACGAGACGGCGCGGCAAGCGGGGGAGCTGCTGCGGCAAAATGACCTCGAGAACACCGAGCCAAACCAGGCGCGCTATCGGTTCATTGCGTCCGATGCTCCTGATACTTTCCTCAGCCTCGGGCAGCGATTCCTTGGCTCACCGATTGACCGAGTGGAGACACTTACCCTGGGATGATCCATCCCACTCGATCAGCTCTATCGCTTCGTCCGTCACTCTGAGAAACGTCGGCGCGTCGAGCCAGGATCCCGCGTTTGCAAACACTCCGCCGCTCTCCATCTTCTCCAGCGCGGGGACGTGGGAATGGCCGTACACGAGCACCTCGAAATTTCTCGCCTTGGACAATTGCTCGGCGGCGTAGCTGCGAAGACCGCGGCCCTCGTCTCTGGCTCTGTAAGTTCTGCTGGCGTTCGAGCTGCCGGACGCAAGGCTGCTTGCCCAATCCGGATGCATCATCCGGAATACCTTGATCGCGAGTGGATGGCGCATGATGGGACGAATCAGCCTGTAGCCGCGATCTTCCTTGTCTCGCAAGCCGTCGCCGTGCTCGAGTCGCACCTTCCAGCCGGCGATCGGGCCCTCCCACGGACCCTCCACGTACGAGATGCCGACATCGTCGCGAAGTATTTCTCCACCCCAGGCATCGTGATTGCCGGCGACCCACAATATTTCGACGCCCGCGTCCTTGAGCTCCGCGAGCGCCGCCAGCGCGCGAAAGCTCCGTCGCGGGATGACTGTCTTCCACTCGAACCAGAAGTCGAACAGGTCGCCATTGATCACGAGCGATCTCGCCTCGCCCGCGAGCCCGCGAAGAAACGCGACGAACGAGCGTTCCGTCTGCGGACTGGCAACTCCGAGGTGGGCGTCGGATACGATGTAGCAGGGGCCGTTGAGCACGGCACAAGTTAGCGTCCTGGCGGAGCCTTTACAAAGCAGGCTTAGAGGAGCATTTTCGGATTTCCCCCGCACATGACATCCGAATCCAATCGTGGCACGGCTCACACCGTCGAGTTCAGGGTACGGTACGCCGAAACCGATCAGATGCAGGTGGTGTATCACTCGAACTATCTGATCTGGTGCGAGATCGGGCGAACAGAGTTCATTCGTGCATTGGGCACTCCCTACGCCGAGCTCGAGCGTCAGAACGTCACTCTCGCGGTGGTTGAGGCGACCATGCGGTTTCATTCCGCCGCGCGGTATGACAACCTGATTCGAGTGACGACGACGATCAGCGAAGTGAGATCGCGCACATTGACCTTCGACTACGTGATAACGAACGCCGGAACAGGAGAAAAGTTCGTGACGGCAACTACGAAGCTCGCTTCACTCACTCGGGAGTCCCGCTTGACGACGCTGCCCGAGTCCCTTCGCAAATTGTTGGAAAATGCCGCTTCCAGGTAAAACACTCGTCGGCGTTATGATGGTTGCACTCGCTGCGCGGGCGAGCGCGCAACGCCTGCCGTCTTCCGTTGGATCGGAGGAGATAAATCTCTACGCCCGATTACTCGCGATGACGGACACCCGCCAGCTCGACATGTCTCTCGTCGAGCGCGCGCTGTCGAACAAGTGGCAATCATTGCGAGCGGCGGCGACACTCTCGATCGGCCAGGTTGGGGCGGGAGTTGGTAAGCCTGGATCCGCGCGACTCCGTAGCTTGCTCAAGGACCCCGACCTCACGGTCGGGGGGAACGCTGCCTATGCGCTCGGACTTCTACGCGACACCACCTCAATCGCTGACTTGAGCATGGCGCTCGCTGCGAGTCACGAAGTCGCACGCGAAGCAGCCTGGGCTCTTGGTGAGATCGGCGCGCCTGCCCGGGCCGCAATTGTCGCGGGTCTCAAATCGCGGCGCGACGACGATACCGCAATTCAGCTATTACTGGCCGCGGCAAAACTGCGCCCGGTGCCTATCACTGACCTCCAGCCGTACCTCCGGGAGCGCCGCTCGTCCGTAGTCTGGGCGGCAGCGTACGCGATCGCGCGGACTCGCGCTCCGGCAGGCGTTCGCGATCTGATAGATCTCGAAGCTTCACCGCTCCTGGGCGCGAGGCCACAGAGCCCCGGTCACAGTGGGGAGGCGTCGGCGCCTTATGCTGACTCTCTTGACGGCAGTCAGAGCGCACGAGCTGAGGTCGCTCGCGGTCTCGCCAAGTCGGCCGCTGGCGATTCGCTCGGCGTCAATGCCTTTGCTATTCTGGCCCGGTTGGTAGGCGATCGTGACCCACACGTGCGCATCAATGCCGTTCGCTCCATTGGAACGTATGGACCGCCGGCAAAGGCCGCCCTCATTTATTCGGCGCACGATCAGGATCCCAACGTAAGGATCGCGGCCGCGCAGAGTTTTGGAACAGTGCTTGGCAAGGATGCAACCGAATTTCCCGCGTTGTGGGCTGCGGATACTTCTATCGTGTACCGATCATCGTTGCTTTCCTCCGCTGCGCGAGCCGGCCTTCGGCCGGCCGAGTTGACCTCGTGGGCCTCAGCTTCCGACTGGCGACTCAGGGCGGCCGTAGCATCTGCTTCCGGTGACACGCTCGATCGCGCATTCGCCTTTTCACGAAATGCACCGTTGACGCACGACCCCGACGCGCGGGTGCGAGAGGCTGCTTACGGCGCGATCGCGCCTCCTGCCGGCCTGCCGATCGAGGACACCGTACACGCGTTGCTCATCAGCGGTCTTCGTGATCCCGACTTCTACGTCAGAGCCACGGTTATCGGAGTATTGGCGGACCGTCCATCAGCCGCCGATCTCTCCGCCGTACTCACCAGTTACAGTCTGGCTACCCGTGATTCGGCCAACGACGCGCGGCTTGCTGCGATTCAGTACGTCGGCGCACTCTGGAAAAAAGACAGCGCGTCGCTCAACACTACCTGGCGCCAGCACCTTTCTCAAACTCCGGTGCCCGGCGATCCGCTCGAGCGTGCGGCAGGGAAGGACTTTCCGGTTTGGGCAAAATGGTCCGGTGTGTCTTCCACGCCGAAACCGATTGCGTGGTATGAAGGAGTAGTGAGATCGGTCGTAATGCCCGTCTACGCCGGCAAGACCGTCAACGCCACCATCAACACCGTGCGCGGGCCGATCCGTCTCGAGCTCTTCGGAGCCGACGCGCCAATTACCGTCTGGAATTTTCTTTCACTCGCGCGCTCGGGATACTACCGCAACACCCGCTTCCATCGGGTCGTTCCGAACTTTGTTGCGCAGGATGGAGACCCCCGGGATGACGGAAATGGCGGACCGGGATACTCCATACGCGACGAGATGAACCGTCATCGGTACGAGCGCGGTGCTGTTGGGATGGCACTCTCCGGTCCCGACACGGGTGGAAGTCAATATTTCATCACACACTCCCCACAGCCGCACCTGGATGGCCACTACACTGTATTCGGTCGCGTGGTACGCGGATTCGATGTGCTCGACAAGCTCGTTCAGGGCGACCGGATAACGAAGGTCGACCCACAATGAGAAGCTTCGCCGGCGTTCTTTTTCTCCTCGCAGCTTGCACCCCTGCCGCTGCTCCCCTCAAAGGTGTGCTTGCTCCTGATCGCGCCCTTCCGTCGATCGCCATGCCGAGTGGGCATCGACACATCGTTTTCAGGTGGGATTATCAGGAAGGCGACATCGCCGCGCGGGGCGACGGATCCATTCGCACGGCCGCTCCCGACAGCGCGCGGCTCGATTTCTTTCTCGGCGGCGGACTTGGCGCGGGCGGTGCGATTTTGATCGGAGATTCCTTGCGCACACCACACGCGAACTTGGCACGGCGTTACATACCGCCCGCGCCACTGATGTGGGCGGCTCTGGGTCGCCTGGCGATTCCGCCTCTGCCGGATACGGTGGTGCGAGTCGATGGCGAGCTTACGCGCGCCGATATCGGGCGTCCATTGCAATGGAGAGTCGCGATCAAGGGCGTCACTCTTGTTGAGCTCGATCATATCTCCGATGGGAAAATCACCGAAAGCCTGACGCGCGGCGCGACTGGAACCATGACGTTTCAGGCGCCGGGCGCGCGCCGAACCTTACGGCTCACCGTCATTCGGGAGGAACCTGGATCTTTCGATGCGTCCATTTGGAGCTTATAGTCTTGTCCTGATGCTGCTGACTGCCTGCATCCCGTATGGCTTCACGGGCGGCGGGCTGCCCTCCCACATTAGGACGGTCGCCATCGTTCCGTTCGACAACCAGACTTCAACGTCGGAGCTGCCGCGCGAGCTCACTGACGCGCTCAGAACCCGGCTACACGACCGGCTCGGGCTTCGCGACGCCTCCGAAGCAAAGGCGAACGCGATCGTTCGCGGCACGATCCAGCGCTACGAAACCGACATCCCGATCGCCTACAGCGCCAACAACAAGCAGACCACTACAGCGCGCCGCCAATTGCAGCTCGTTGTCGACATCGAAATGATCGATCAGGTGACTGGAAAGACACTCTGGCAGAGGAAGGGACTTCTCGCCGAGGGGCAGTACGAGGAGCGAGGCGAGCCCGCGGGGAGAAAACAGGCGATAGACCGCATAGTGAACGACGTCATCGAGGGAGCGCAGTCGCAGTGGTAAGCCGTCGCGGCGAGTCCAGGCTTGGCTGCCTCCTCCCGCTCCTCATTGTGGCGATCATAGTTTATTTTGCGATTGACTTCGGTCAGGTCTACTTCCGCGCGTACCAGTTCGAGGATGCCATGGGTTCGGAAGCGCGATTCGCCACGACGCTCACCGACGATGCGATCACGCGTCGTCTGGCTGCGCTGGCCGACTCCCTCCAGCTGCCTCCGGGCGCGGAGCTCATCACCATTGTGCGGTCGCCCAGAACGATCAGCATCTCCAGCGACTACGACGAGATCATCAAGCTCCCGATGAAGAAGGAGCAGGTGATCCACTTCCATCCGACGGCGTCGGCTTCACTCCAGTGAGCACACCCTGAAGGCTCGGATTCCCGCGACGAAAGTTGCAACGTGGGCGGAGGCGACGCGGTGGAGAGCCGGACGAAAGGATCGAGTGGCGTTCACCAACGGCGTCTTCGACCTGCTCCATGCCGGGCACATTGATCTCCTCTTCGCCGCCAGGGAAACTGCTGACGCACTCGTTGTGGGCATCAACAGCGACGCGTCCGTGCGGCGTCTCAAAGGGCCCGATCGGCCGATTCGGAGCGAAAGTGAGCGAGCCTACGTACTTGCTGGAGTCGAAGCAGTCGATCTCGTCGTGGTGTTCTCCGAGGATACGCCGCTCGAGCTCGTGAAAGTGCTCGAGCCGGATGTCATCGTGAAGGGCGGAGACTATACAGAGGCGACGATCGTTGGCGCCTCGGAAGTAAAGAGTCGCGGCGGCCGGGTGGTCGTCGTGCCACTCACACCAGGTCAATCGACGACCGCCATCATAGGAAAGCTCGGTGAAAGGAAGTAGCCCAGTGCGAAAGGACCGCAGTGCCTCAGAGCTCCGGCCAATCACGTTCGAGCGGGGCGTGGCCCCATATGCGGAAGGCTCATGCCTCATCGAATTCGGATTGACGCGAGTCTTGTGCACGGCGTCGGTCGAAGAAGGTGTTCCGGCCTGGAGGCGCGGAAAGGGAGAAGGCTGGCTCACCGCGGAATACGCGATGCTTCCGCGCGCCACACGTACGCGAACCTCGAGAGAGCGCGCTCAACTAGGCGGACGCACTCAGGAGATTCAGAGGCTGATCGGTCGCAGCGTTCGCGCGATGCTCGACGATTTTAAATTCGGCGAGTTCACCGTGAAGCTCGATTGTGACGTCCTCGTTGCCGACGGCGGCACGCGCACTGCCGCGATAACAGGCGCGTGCGTGGCGATTGTCGATGCGTTCGACTGGATGGTTGCCAGCGGAAAGCTCCCGCGCACTCCGGTCAAGCGTCGCGTCGCGGCGGTGAGTGTTGGCGTGATCGGCGGTGAGCCGCGTCTGGATCTCGACTACGACGAGGACGTGACGGCTGAAGTGGACATGAACGTAGTCATGAGCAGCGAAGGCGAATTTGTCGAAGTGCAGGGAACTGGCGAGCACGGAACTTTTGACCGGAGGCAGCTCGACCAACTGTTGGAGCTGGCGATTGCGGGAATCCGGCAGCTCGACGCCGCGCAGACCAAAGCGCTATCGGAGTGAGCGGTCAGGTCCTTCTTCTCGCGACTCGTAGCGCCGGCAAGTTGCGCGAGCTGCGCGAGATCTTCGCCGAGTTCGGTCTCGAGGTCACCGATGTAACGAGCCTCGGGATTCCGGAAAGCCTGGCGGAAGAACAGCTGGAGCGCTTCGAGACTTTCGAGGAGAATGCGATGGCAAAGGCGCGTTACTTCTTTGACATCTCCGGCGGTATGCCAACGTTTGGCGACGACTCCGGGATGTGCGCAGACGTGTTGGGTGGCGAGCCCGGTATCTACAGCAAGAGATGGTCTGGCAGCGAACACCTCGAGCGTGAGGCGCTCGATGCGGCGAACAACGCCAAACTCGTCTCGCGGATGGCCTCGGCTCGACTGGCCGATGATAAGGCGTTCACAGACCGCGCCCGGTATGTGAGCGTTGCCTCCTTCAGGGACCACCTGGGCGTAGAAATGCGCCGCGGAGAGGTTGAGGGTCGCGTCCTCCAGAATCCAAGAGGAACTGGGGGATTCGGCTACGATCCATACTTCGAGGCGCCGGATCTCGGTGGGACGTTCGCCGAGTCGAGCATTGAGAACACTGCCCGCAACAGTCACCGTAGTCGCGCGTTTCGCGCGCTGTTAAGCGCGTTGCGCGCTCAAGGCAGGATATAGTAACTTGCGCGGACCTCGGGGCGTAGCGTAGCCCGGTATCGCGCCTGCTTTGGGAGCAGGAGGTCCCCGGTTCAAATCCGGGCGCCCCGACT
>JANMWS010000034.1:0-27915 GCA_031394125.1 Gemmatimonadales bacterium | reverse complement strand
GGGTCGTGCGGACATTGCGACACCGCCGTCCCTCTTCAACGGCGCAACATGATGTCCGGTACCGGCCAGATCGAAGTGTGTGAAGCATGCGGCGTCCTCCTCTACGCCGCGGACGGGGCGTGAACCGGTAGTGACTACACTCGCCTCCGCTCGACCGACGCGTCCGGCGCGCTGGATTCTCCCCAAGGCGCCCGACGAACAAGCGGTCAGAGATCTCGCCGAGGCGCTGTCGCTGCCTGAGGTCGTCTGTCGATTGCTCCTGATTCGCGGCTACGTGAGCGCGGAGGAGGCCAAGCTCTTCCTGCGTCCGAAGCTCGATAAACTCCACGATCCCCTGCAGTTCCTGTCGATGGACAAAGCCGTAGAGCGTCTCGCGCGCGCAGTGCGCGACCAGGAGCTGGTGTTCATACACGGCGATTACGACGTAGACGGCATCTCCTCGACGACGCTCCTCACCCGCGCCATTCGCGTGCTCGGAGGAAAGGCGATGCCTTTCATTCCGCGACGCATTGAGGACGGATACGATCTGAGCGATGCCGGTGTGGACGCGGCGATGGCGGCCGGCGCCAAAGTCGTCGTCACCTGCGACTGTGGAACCAGTGCGGTCTCTCCGGTGGCTCGACTCTGCAAGGCAGGGATCGATGTGATCGTCACCGATCACCACCTGCCCGGCGGGGAGCTGCCCGATTGTCTCGCAGTTCTAAACCCGAAACGAAGCGGCTGCGGATATCCCGACAAGGATCTCGCGGCGGTGGGTGTCGCGTTCAAGCTCGCGCTCGCGCTCGCGCGTGCGCTAGGTAAAAACGAAAACTTCATCTGGGGGATGCTCGACCTTGTGGCTCTGGCGACGGTCGCGGACGTCGCGCCGCTGCGTGGAGAGAATCGTGTCTTCGTCCGCTACGGGTTGAAGATGCTCGCGGAAACGCAGAACATCGGAATGCGTGCATTGATCAGAGCTGCCGGACTGTCGGGCAAACCTCTGACAGCCGGTCGAATCGGTTTTATTTTGGCGCCGAGGCTGAATGCTGCTGGCCGGCTGGGTCACGCGATCCGCGGAGTCGAGCTCCTTCTCAGCGAGAACGAGCACGAGGCGAATGCGATCGCGCGGGAGCTGGAAGAGCTGAACAACAAGCGGCAGGAGCTGGATCACGCGACGCTCGATCAGGCGCGGGAGCGAGTCTTACAGATGGACCTCGACGATACGTTCGGAATCGTGCTCGCCGACGAGTCCTGGCACCCTGGAGTGATCGGAATCGTCGCTTCGCGCCTGGTGGAAGAGTTCGGGCGCCCGACGGTTTTGATCGCGCTATCGGATGAGCAAGGGAAAGGCTCCGGCCGCTCGATCTCCAAATTCGATCTGCACGGCGCGCTTGGAAAATCGCGGGAGTTCCTGCTCCGCTACGGCGGGCATCGCGCGGCCGCGGGCGTGACGATAGCGCGCGACAAGGTGAATGAGTTCGCGGCGAAATTCAATGAGGTCGCGAAGTCGCTCCTCACTCCCGAGGACTTGGTTCCCGAGATACGGGTGGATCTCGAGGTCAGCATCGACGGAATGGACGAGCGGCTGGAATCGCTATTCAGGCATTTCGAGCCGTTCGGGATCGGCAATCCGTCTCCGGTGCTCCTCGCGCGAAACGTCACGCTCGCCGCGAATCCTCGACTTGTTGGAAAGGACGGCCTCAAAGTCGTGCTCGATACCGGAACTGGCTCGCTCGACGCGCTTGGCTGGGGACTCGCTCACCGCGCTGCGGAGTTTCAGGCCGGCAGCAAAGTCGACGTCGCGTTCAGACTGGAGCGCGACGAGTATCGAGGGGAGAGTTACCTCCAGGCGCGCATTGCTGACATCCGTCTGTGCGAATAGTCGCGGGACGTTGGCGCGGGCGCAGAATCAGCGCGCCTGCGGGCTCACAAGTCAGGCCGACTCTCGACCGCGTTCGGGAGGCGTGGATGAGCATTCTCCAGCTGGATCTTCCTGGCGCACGAGTCCTGGATCTTTATGCCGGGTCGGGCGCGCTTGGACTGGAAGCGCTATCCCGGGGCGCGATCTCGGCCGACTTCGTGGAGAAGGATCCCGTGAGTTTCCGGGCGCTACAGGAGAACATCCAGGCCTTGGGTGCCGGGGATCTCGCGACCATTCACAGAAAGCCGGCGTTCCCTTTCGCGGAAGGGCTTGGCGCGCTCGCTTATGATCTCGCGTTCGCAGATCCGCCCTATGCGCTCGGGGAAGCCGACAAACTTGCTGAGCGCTGGATGCATTCGCCGTTCAGTCGCATCCTGAGCATCGAGCATTCTGCGACGGGCGAGATGCCGGAAGGTGGAGACACCCGGAAGTATGGCTCAACCGCAATAACCTTTTACCGCAGCGAGGAATGACGTGCTGACCACGGCCGTATACGCTGGAAGCTTTGACCCGATCACCAGGGGACACGAGGATCTGATCCGGCGAAGCTGCGAGTTCGTGGATCATCTCATCGTGGCCGTCGCCGTGAACTCGTCCAAGAAAGCACTGTTTACAACCGACGAAAGAGTCAAGCTCATTCGGCTCTCCACGGCCGACCAGAAATGCGTGGAAGTCACTCAGTTCGAGGGACTGCTGGTCGATTTCGCCAAGAAAGTCGGGGCGTCGCTGAACATTCGCGGGCTGAGGGCAGTCAGCGACTTCGAGTACGAGTTCCAGATGGCGCTGATGAATCGACACCTGTCAGAGGGCTTCGAGACGGTCTTCATGGTTCCGTCGGTCGAGACGACCTACATCAGCTCCAGCGTCGTCCGCGAAGTCGCGCAGCACCACGGAAACCTCACGGCTCTCGTACATCCCGCGGTTGCCAAAGCCCTCGCAAAAAAATTCGCTAAGCGCTCGCCGAAGCGCGGGTGACATTCGTCGAGGAGATCCGCCAGCGGGCGTCAGAGCTGCAGCGGCGGATAGTATTTCCCGAAGGCGGTGACGAGCGGGTAGTGTCCGCGGCGCGGGAGATGGTGCGCACCGGCATGGCTAACCCACTCCTCCTGGTCGATGGTGAGCGGCACGCCACCGCGGTCCGCTTGTCCGGCCTCCCAGCGATTCCGTTCGAAGGCGACTCGGCGCTCGAATACGGGCACAGACTCGTCGCGGCCGGCGAGGCGGATGCATGCGTCGCCGGCGCAGTGTACACCTCTGCCGATGTCTTGCGCAGCGCCATCCGAAACGTCGGACTGGCTCCTGCGGTGAGGGTCGCATCCAGCGCCTTCTATATGGTCCTCCATCCTCGGACCGAGGCGGCGACGGAGGTGCTCACCTTCACCGACTGCGCAGTGATCCCGTATCCTACCGCCGAGAACCTCGCGGACATCGCAATCGCCGCCGCGGCCGACCGGACGCTCATCGTCGGGGACGAGCCGCGGGTAGCACTGCTTTCCTTCAGCACACATGGAAGCGCCAAAGGCAAAAGCGTCGATCTGGTAACGGCCGCGCTCGGCCTCATCCGGGAGCGCGCGCCCGGCCTCGTGGTGGACGGAGAATTGCAAGGTGATGCGGCGCTGGTTCCAGCAGTTTCGGCCAGGAAATCTCCTTCCAGTCCGGTTGCTGGGCGAGCCAACGTGTTAGTTTTTCCGTCATTGGATGCGGGCAACATTGCCTACAAGCTGGTGCAGCGCGTAGGTGGTGCGCTGGCACTGGGACCGATCCTTCAAGGCTTCGCGCGGCCGGTTGCCGATCTCTCGCGCGGGGCTGACAGGGAGGACATTATTAACGTGGCCGCAATTGCAGCGCTGCAATCGGCCGGGCACGCCGGGGATCGCGCGCCGCGAGCAACTTGATCCACACTGGAGATTATCTGAATGAGTTTCTCGATCAAGAAAAATGCAGAAGTGGTTGTGGTGGACGTCGAAGGCCAGCTTATCGTGGGGAACCGCCAGGAGCTGAAGCAGAAAGTTCTCGACGAGCTCGAGAAAGGTGAGAAGAAGTTTCTCATCGACTTCAGCCAGACTGGCTACATCGACAGCTCCGGCCTCGGCGTGCTCGTCTCGTTGTCGAAGAAGATCCGCGAGCAGGGCGGCGAGCTCCGTCTGGCCAACCTCAATGACGACCTCCAGACGCTGTTCGAGCTGACCAAGCTGGACACCCTGTTCCAGATCTCCGACACACGGGAGCGCGCTCTAGAGAGTTTTTAGATGGCAGAAACGCGCGTCGCGTTCGATCTACAAATTCCGAGCGACGTAGAATACATAGAAGGCGTAGTGGAGCTCGCGAGGCAGCGCTGCCGCGAGCTCAAGTTCTCCCCCACCAAATGCTCGCTGAACATCCCCGTCGCCCTGTCGGAAGCGCTCTCGAACGCCATCCTTCGCGGAAATGTCGCGACTGGCGGGAAAGAGGTCCGAATTCGGGCGATCATAACCGATACCGATCTCGTTTTCGAGATCGTGGACGAGGGACCCGGCTTCGATCTCGACGAGTGCGAGCAGGATTGCACGACCGCCGAGAATCTCAGCAAAGAGGAAGGGCGCGGCCTCTTCTTGATGCGACGATTGATGGACAGGGTGGAGTGCTTTCGTGACAGGGGGAACGTCGTTCGACTGACGTTACACCGAGAGTGAAGGAGCTCGAGGCGGTCCTCATTGCGTTTCGTGAAGGAACGCACTGTGAGGCCGCTGTGTGGGGAAGCGACGGACGCTCCGCACCGACCGTGATAGCCCGGTCGAGCCCGAAGGTGCAGATCCCGGACGTGTTGCCGGACGAACCCGGGCAGATGGTCCCCACCAACTTCGGAACGCAGGTCGTGACCCGCGTCCCGTCGGTCAAGAAAATCTGGTTGACCGTGGGTCCGTGCGACCCGGGGTACACTCCCGAAGAGCGCCACATCAAGCTGCTCATGCCGGTCGTCTCGCAATTCACGCAGGCGGCGCTGGAAGTCGAGCACGCGGCGACAGAGCTGGCGGAGAGATACGAGGAAATCAATCTCCTCTACACGATCGGCGAGATCCTGGGACGCACCGTCACGCTCGAAGACGCGGCGGCGACGATTCTGACCGAGATCTCCGAGACGGTCGGTGCTCGGGTGGCGTCGATCCTCGTTCACGACGCGCGCACCAACACTCTTCAGGCTGTTGCTGCGCTCGGCGTTCCAAAATCCGAGATTCCGCCCATCAGCGCCGACGACATCAGCAGTGTCTCGGCGCGGGTCTTTCGCACGCAGCATCCGCTCATCGTAGTGGGGAAGGGTGTCACCTTCGGGAAAGAATCGCCCTATGGCCGCGGCGAGATGCTGTCTGTGCCGATCATGTGGACTACGCCGAGCGGTGGCATGCCGCTGGGCGTGGTGAATCTCGCCGATCGGCGTTCCCGCCAGCCGTTCACCGCCGGAGATCAGAAGCTCGTGACGGCGATCGCCACGCAAATCGGAACCGCGATTCAGAATGCGCGACTCGTCAGCGCATCCCTCGACCAGCAGCGCTTGCTGCAGGAAATGAGTCTCGCCCACGACCTTCAGATGAAGCTCCTGCCTTCGACGGATGTGGTGTCACCGGAAGCGGAGGTGACCGCGCGCGTCGTGCCCGCGGAGAGTGTCGGAGGAGATTTCTATCAGCTCTTCAAGCTCCGCGACGGAGCGACCGGCTTGATGATCGGCGATGTCTCCGGTCACGGATATCGTGCGGCGCTGATCATGGCATTGGCCATGAGCGCGTCCGCCATTCACGCGCAGAATTTCGTCAACCCGGGCCAGATGCTCGGCGCGCTCCTGCATTCGTTGCGTGATGAGCTGGAGACGACGGAGATGTACATCTCGCTCTTTTACGGAGTGATCGATCCGGGGAAGGGAACGCTTACCTACGCGAATACCGGGCACCCGCACGCGTTCGTTGTTAGCGAGGAAGGCACCATCACCAGGTTGGCGGCGGTGAATCCACCGCTCGGAATGGTTGACGAAATCCCAAACATGGCGTCGCTATCGTGGGTGAAGAAAAAGGATCTACTGGTGCTGTTCACCGACGGGATCAGCGACGCGCGCAACGCAAGCGATCAGCGTCTCGGTGAAGAGCGCGTGCTCGAGCTAATTCGTGAGAACCGCGAGAACGACACGAAGGTGATCGTCGGCAGAGTCTTCAAGATGCTGGACGTCCACATGCGAAAAGTCCCCAGCAGAGACGACCTCACGCTCCTTGTAGCCCGGAGCTGAGCGTGGCGCGCGAGCCGCGGGAAGGTGCGGCTGAGGGTGGAGGTCCGAGAAGGAGCCGGCGTCCGCCCGTGCTCAAGAAGTACGGACAGCATTTTCTCTCCGATCCGCGGATCCTCGAGGGAATCGTCGACGCCCTTGGCCCCGCTCCTTCTGACACGGTTGTCGAGATCGGTCCTGGCCGAGGCTCACTCACCGACATTCTTGTTGAACGAAGTGGGCGCCTCATCGCCGTGGAGATCGATCGCGCTCTCACCGAGGACCTTCAGAAGAAATACAGGGATCGCTCGAACGTCGAGATCGTGCAGGGTGATGTGCTCGAGACCGATCTGCATGCGCTTGCGGGTCCCGACTTTCTGCTGATCGGGAATGTGCCGTACTACATCACGACGCCGATCGTGTTCAAGGCGCTCGAGGCGCCTATCCCGCGGCGGTCGGTCTTTCTGGTCCAGCGCGAAGTGGCCGAGCGGATGGCGGCGAAGGAGGACACGGAGAGTTACGGCGCGCTGTCGGTCAACGTCGCGGCGGTTGCCAACACTGAGCAGGTGATGAGCGTGCCGGCGAGCGCATTCAAGCCGCCGCCCAAGGTCGAATCGGCGGTGATTCGGCTGACCCCGCGTTCTGTTCCTTTGGTGAGCGCGGAATCCTTACCCGGGTTTCGGACTTTTGTGCAGGCCGCGTTTGGGCAGAGGCGCAAGCAGATGCAACGTGCTTTGCGGACAGTCCGCGGGGTGTCCTCTGAGGAGGCGCGACGTGTTCTCGAGCGGGCTGGGATTGATCCCGCGGCCCGGCCTGAGGTTGTTAGTCCGGAGGCGTTCGGGCGGTTGTACGGCGAGCTGGAGCTCTGAGCTGCGAGCTGCGGGCCGCGAGCTGCGAGCTAGAGACTGAAAGGCTTTTTTGCGTGGTAGAGTCTGAGAGCGACACTTCGGGGGTCAGTCGCAACTCTGACATCGAAGATACCGAAGCAGGGAGCTCTAAGCTTGTTAGCAGTCGTAGCTGGGAGCTCTTCCGTCGGCGCAAGGAATTTCGGAGTACGGTGTTACGTGCAACTTCCAAGATGTCGACGGAGGCACGCGATCCAGAATCCGCGAAACTGTAACTCCAGTATGAAAGCTCCCAGCTAGGACGGCCAAAAAGCTTCGAGCTCCCTGCTTCAGTATCAGAGGGGCTCGAGTCGCGACTGACCCCGGAAGTGTCGCTCTCAGACCGTACGCCCCCGATAAGCCATTCAGTCTTTAGCTCGTAGCTCACAGCTCGCAGCTCACAAGCTGGTAGCTAGTGTCACTCCCCGCGATTACTGAGGGCAAAGGAAAGCCCCTCCAGCTCCATCGCCATATTCACATTGCGCACGGTGACATCAGAAGGCACCGAGAGCTGGACGGGCGCAAAGTTGAGGATCGCCTTGATCCCCGCGCGCACAACCTGCTTCACGACAGCGGGAGCATTCTCCGCCGGAATAGCGACGACCGCGATGTCAAAGTCCTGCTTCGCGGCGTCTTTCTCCAGGTCAGCGATGGACCGCACGTTGAGATTCTCCCACTTCTTACCAATCTTCGCCTCATCGCTGTCGTAGACGGCCGTAATGTTGAACCCGCGCTCGACGAATCCGCGGTAGCGCGCGAGCGCCGCACCGATCTTGCCGGCGCCGATGATGACGACGTGCCACTGTTTGCCGAGACCGAGAATCTCGCGCAGCTTCTCGGACAGCTCGGGAACGGAGTAGCCGAGCCCGCGTTTGCCGAAGGATCCGAAGAGTGAGAGATCCTTTCGCACCTGAGCGGACGTTGTCCCACCGAGACTCGCGAGCTCGTCGCTCGAGATGGTCTTGAGACCCTGACGCTCGGTCCCTTCCAGAAAGCTGAGATAAAGGGAGAGGCGCCTGACTGTGGATTCGGCTATCCGCTTCAAGATCGCGCTTGTGAAGTAATTCACAAGCTATCCCAACGGCTGCGAACGGGCAAGAAACCTGACATCTCGGTTAGTCTGAGATCTGACTACAACTGATCGGGTGCGAGTTGTGAGTGGCGTAGCCGGGAGCTGCTAGTTCACTACGCCCTGACTTATCTCGGTGGCGTTCGGAGCGACTGCTTGGGCAATAACGCCAGTATTGACGTCCCGGCGTCGTGAACTAGTAGCTCCTCGCTATGCTACTCACGTCTCGCACCCGTTCAGTTGCAGTAATTCGAAAGCGTCTTCTGCGCGTTAAATTCAGAGATGCCAGTTCACGTCACCTCCGAAATCGGCGCTCTGCGCACGGTCCTGGTCCACAGCCCGGGCAACGAGCTGCTCGCCGTGACGCCCAGCACCCGCGCGGATTTCCTGTACGACGACATCGTCGACGCCGATCTCGCCAAGCGCGAGCACAAGCGCTTCGTCCAGGTGCTCGAGCGCTTCTGCGAGGTTCTGCACGTCCGCGATCTCCTCACCGAGGTGCTCGAGGACAGCAAGGTGCGCGAGCTCATCATTCGTGAGACCCTCGACGTCGTGCCGCTCGAGCCACTCGCCGCGGAGCTGCGCGAGCTGCCTCCCTCGGAGGTGGTGAAACTTCTCATTGAGGGAAAGGAAGAGGAGCCTGGTCCGCTCTCCCGAACTCTGAACGAGTTCAGCTACTCGCTGCCGCCGCTCCCGAATCTGTTCTTCACCCGCGACGCGGCGATGGCGATCAACCAGCACATGATGATCGGCTCGATGCGCTTTCATGCGCGCTGGACGGAAGAGCTGATCATGAAGGCGTTGTTCACGTCGCATCCAAAGCTCAACAACTGCGGGATTCTTTACGACGGCTCTGTGGAGCGAAGGCTCAACCATACGCTCGAGGGCGGCGATGTTCATCCGCTGCGCCAAGACGTCCTTCTCATCGGCTTCAGCGAGCGGTCGAGTCCCGCGGGAATCGACAGTCTCGCCACGCTCTTGTTCGAGCAGACCGAGGTCACGAGCATCATCGTCGTCGTGATGCCGCAGGAAGCGACGGCGATCCACCTCGACATGATCTTCACGCACGTTGACCGCGAGCTGTGCGTGATTTATCCGCCCCACTTCATTGGTCCGTACCGCCTGCCGATACTTCTGTGGCAGAAGGGCGAGAAGCAAATGAAGGAGCAAGCTGATCTGTTCGCCGCGCTCAAGCATTGCGGATTGCCGATGGAGCCGATTCTTTGCGGAGGCTCGCGCCGAATCGTCCAGGATCGTGAGCAGTGGGCGTCGGGTTGTAACTTTACAGCACTGCGGCCTGGTGTCGTCACTTCATACGCGCGAAACGAGACAACACTGAGAGAATTGGAGAAAGCCGGCTTCAAGATGATTTCCGCCAAGGATTTTCTGTCATCCAAGCAGGGTTTCGCCCCTCACGAGCGGGGAGTTATCACGTTTGCAGGTGGCGAGCTGGTGCGCGGTGGCGGTGGTCCGCACTGCATGACGTGCCCCATCACGCGGGACGATCCGTGGAGCTGACGCGCGGAGTTTACTCGGAGCCCCAAGACACTCTGCTGACTTCGCGCGCGTTCGACTACCTGGCGCAGGGCCCTGCGGACGTCGTCGATCTTATCGGACACATCTGCAGTCTTCCCGGTGCCCCGCGACTCGTCGCTGAGCATATGGCGAGCGCACTGTTCGCCGGTCGCCGGGAATTCGTGCGTGGTCTGGACGGCCGGTGGATGATTAGCGAACTCGATCCGACGCGTCAGCCCTCGAGGCCGGGGGCGCACAATCAGCGGATGGCAGAGCCGGGCGCGCCAACGACGTCGCTCGCCGCTCCGCGTAGCCGCCCGTATTCTCCTTCACGATTCGCGAATGAGCCGCTGCAGAAACTCTCCTACGTCGTCGTCGACACCGAGACAACTGGGGGACGCCACGGGTTCGGCGATCGAATCACCGAGATCGCCGCGGTGGTCATTCGCGATGGTGAAATCGTCGAGCTGTTCGAGACCTTGGTCAACCCGGAACGGCCGATTCCGTACTTCGTCAGTCAGCTGACGAACATCACCTGGGACATGGTCAAGGACAAACCGACGTTCGACCGCGTCGCGCCCGAAGTGATGCGAGTGCTGGAAGGAAACGTGTTCGTTGCGCACAACATGATGTTCGACTGGCGTTTCGTAACGTCTGAGCTTTCGCGGTCCACCGGTCGGAAGCTGCAGGGACGTCGCCTCTGCACCGTGAAAATGGCGCGCAAGGTTTTGCCGCAACTGTCGCGTCGCTCGCTCGATCACGTCGCGCGCTACTACGGCGTGGAAATTCACGGCCGCCACCGCGCCGGAGGCGATGCGCTCGCCACCGCGAAGTGCATGCTGCGGATGCTGTCTGATCTTGGAGATCGCGGCTGCACAACGTGGGGAGACCTCGAGACGCTCCTCCGTGCGCCGGCTGTTCGCCGAAAAAAGCGGAGAGCGTCCGGATTGCCGACACCAGTTCTCCGCGACACCACGGCTTGACCGCGCCCACCCCCAGGGTGCAGCGCCGAAAGATCGGCGACTTCACTGTCCACGCGATCCAGGCAGGCGGCCAGAAGCTCGATGGCGGCGCGATGTTCGGCGTCGTCCCCAAGCCGCTGTGGGAAAAGCGCATTCCTGCCGACGAGCGAAATCGAATTCAGCTCGGCATGCGCTGTCTCCTGATCGAGCATCCGTCGGGCCTGGTGCTGATCGATACCGGAGCAGGGAACAAGGAGAACGCAAAGTTCAAAGACATCTACGGCCTCGAGAACGAGGCCGCGGACGGAGCGACGATGCTGGAAGACGGGCTGAAGGAAATCGGCGTCGCGCCCTCTGATATCGCGATCGTGATCAACACGCACCTACACTTCGATCACGCCGGCGGCAACACACGCACTCGGCCCGACGGCTCGGTCGAGATCACGTTTCCGAACGCGACTCACATCGTGAGACGCGGCGAATACGATTACGCGCTGCATACCAACGAGCGAACCGCCGCGAGCTACTTCGATCGCAACTTCGTTCCGCTCGACGCAGCGGCAAAGCTGGAGCTGGTTACGCGCGAGAAGCAGATCGTCAAAGGAATCCGCGTGATTCCTACTCCGGGGCATACTCCGTTTCACCAGAGCGTCCTGATCGAATCAGCGGGGGAGCGCGCTTTCTACCTCGGCGATCTCGTGCCCACGCACGCGCATCTCCCGCTGCCGTGGATCATGGGTTACGACGTCGAGCCGCTCGTCACTCTAGAGACCAAGCGTCGGATTCTAAAGCAGGCGGTCGATGAAAAGTGGCTGCTCATTTTCGAACATGACGCAACGGTGCCATGGGGAAGGGTTGAGTACGACGGGAAAGGCTACCGGCTTTCTGAGCCCCCCGCGTAGCCGAGGTTTCAGCTGAGGGGCTGGTAGAGCTCGATCTGATTGCCTTCAGGATCCCTGATCCAGGCGAACCGCCCGTAGTCAAAGTCCTCGGTCTTCTCGATCTCGATCGATTCGCCCTTCAGCTGCTCTAGAAAGGCCGCCAGATCCCGGACGCGATAGTTTATCACGGCCTGATTCCTCTCGGCGGGGAGAACTGTCTTTGACTGGGTGATCGAGAACACGGTCGACTCCACCTTCGACGAATCGCTCAGGCTTCGGTACTTGAACTCGGTCCCGTAGACCTTGCCGTCCTCGTAGGTCTCGAGCTTGAGGCCGAAATGGTGGGCGTACCAGTTGGAGAGCGCCTTGGCGTCGTTGGCGTGGATGAAGACTCCGCCGATGCCGTCGACCGAGATGCGCTTCTCCGCCTTACCGCCCATAATTGATTTCTTCATACGACGGGGAACTCCACGCCCGGGCGCAGCTTCTTCATGCCGCGAATCTAGGACCTGCATGAGCTTGTCGGAAGTTGGCCCGGTCCCTTGCATGGCCCAGCAGGGGGTCCTATCTTACACGCTGACAATGCGATAAGCGGGAGATCCGGGCGGATCGCCCCACCCTTTGGCCCTCGATGTTCGAGGTGAGCTACTGGAGTTCAAGCCACTAGATGACGCCTCATGCGGCGCCGTCTAGTCGTGCGGACTCCGAAAAAATGGGGTCCGCTTTTTTGTTTCCTTCTTTCAAGGGTAGATCGTATTCAGGACACCACAAAGCGCGTACGCGTCAACAAACAGATCCGCATAAGTCCGATCAGGGTAATTGCTGCCGATGGAGCCCAGCTGGGCATCATGGACGTCGACACGGCCCTGGCAGCGGCGATAGAGCAGGGACTGGATCTGGTCGAAGTCGCACCGATGGCGAGACCCCCCGTGGCCCGCATCATGGATTACGGGAAGTTCAAGTTCGAACAGGCCAAGATGGCCCGCCAGGCGAAGAAAAAGCAGCACGTGATTCATCTCAAGGAAGTGAAGTACCGCCCTGGGATCGAAGAGCACGATTTCATGACGAAGACGCGGCACGCGCGCGAGTTCCTGAACGAAGGAAACAAGGTGAAGGTGACGTTGATGTTCCGCGGCAGGCAGATCGCCCACCCGGAGCTGGGCCGTCAGGTTGTAAATCGGGTCGCGCAGGAGCTCGCCGATGTGGCGAAGATCGAAACCGATCCGAAGTTCGAAGGAAAGTTCATGACGATGATTCTCGCGCCGAAATAAGGCACGCGGATCCAAGTCAGCCGGATGTTGGAATTGGTCCGGAATTACATATAAGGAATCAGCAATGCCGAAGATGAAGACCCACAAGGGCGCGAAAAAGCGCTTCAAGATCACCGGCTCCGGAAAGGTGAAGCGGATGCGGGCGTTCAAGAGCCACATCCTCACCAAGAAGTCGTCGAAGAGGAAGCGCCGTCTGCGCCAGGCCACGACTCTCACGGTCCGCGGCGAAATCAAGAACATCAAGCGCCTGCTTCAGGCGTAGGGGAACAGATATATGCCACGCGTAAGATCGAATGTCGCGCGCTTGAAGCGCAAAAAGCAGGTAATGAAGGCCGCCCGCGGGGCGTTCGGCGCACGGAGCAAGCTCTGGAAAGCAGCAAAAGAAAACGTCGAGCGCGGCTGGAAGTACGCGTACCGCGATCGCAAGAACAAGAAGCGCGATTTCCGGAAGCTCTGGATCGTCCGCATCAACGCCGGCGCGCACCAGCACGGAATGTCCTACAGCGTCTTCATGCACGGATTGAAGAAGGCTGGAATAGAAGTCGACAGAAAAGTTCTTTCTGACATCGCCATCCACGACGCCGCAGCGTTTACTGCTCTCGCCGAAAAGGCGAAGTCAGCTCTCGACGCCGCGTAACGTTCCATTCCTGCTACAAAGGGACTCTGCCGGCGCTATGACAAACCAGCGCGGTGGAGTCCTTTTGCATTTCGTCCCCAATTTCGGTAAACCGTGACGCTTTCCGAATTCCAGCAGCTCGTCACAACGCTCGCCGACGAAGGCGAGAAGCTGATTGACCAGGCCACGACGACATCCTCGTTGGAGGATGCGCGCACGTCGCTGCTCGGCAGAAAGTCGGGACGGCTACCGGAGCTGTTCAAGCGACTGCCGTCGCTGGCGCCCAGCGAGCTGCGCGAAGCCGGCTCATTGATTAACGCGGTCAAGGCGAAGCTCGATGCCTCTCTCGAAGAGCGCCGCCGGCAGCTGGATGCTGCCAGCGTCTCGAGAAGGGACATCGATCTCACCATGCCCTCGCGCCGCCAGTGGCTTGGCGCCAAGCATCCGGTGACGCTCGTGATCGAGGAGATCGAAGAGATCTTTCGCGAGATGGGTTTCACGATCGCGCTTGGGCCCGAGGCCGAGACCGAGTGGTACAACTTCACGGCGCTCAACTTCCCGCCCGACCATCCGGCCCTCGACCTGCACGACACGCTCTACCTGGGCGAAAACGTGATGCTGCGCACGCACACATCCCCGGTGCAGATCCGCACGATGCAGAAGTTCAAACCTCCAATCCGGATCCTGAGTCCGGGAAACGCTTATCGCCGGGATTTCTTCGACGCATCGCACGCGCCGATGTTCGCCCAGATCGAAGGCCTCGCCATCGATGAGGGTGTCAGCTTCGTCGACCTCAAGGCGACGCTGACGCGCTTCGCGAACGAATTCTTCGGCAAGACCAAGACGCGTTTCCGCCCAAGCTATTTCCCGTTCACGGAGCCCTCGGCGGAAATGGACGTCGAGTGCCAGCTTTGTCACGGGTCCGGATGTCCTGGCTGCAAAGGGACGGGGTGGATGGAGATTCTGGGATCCGGCATGGTGCATCCATCCGTCATCAACGCAGCCGGTCTAGACGCCGATCGCTACAGCGGCTGGGCCTTCGGGATGGGACCGGCGCGTATCGCGATGCTGCGCTATGACATCCCAGACATCAGGATTCTCTACGATTCTGACGTGAGATTCCTTTACCAGATCGCGCGGTGAAGCTTCGCCGACGATTCTTTTTGCCAGCTGAACGGGCCATCGTGAAGCTTCGCCGACGATTCTTTCTACGCGTTGAACATGCCCTGATGCTCGTCGGGGCGTTGAGCGCTTTGATGGTATGAACGCTTCCTACGAGTGGCTGCGCACGTTCGTTCCGTTCAAGCTCTCGCCAACGGAGCTGCGCGACTTGCTCACTTCGCGGTGCGCTACGGTTGAAGACGTCGTCTCGCTCCGAGAGGACCTGCGCGACATCCTGATTGGACGCGTTGTCGAGGCTGCGCGGCATCCGAACTCGGACCACCTCTGGGTCACTAAAGTCGATGCGGGCACTGGCGCGCTGATCGATGTCGTGTGCGGTGCCGCCAACGTGACCGTCAACACACTCTATCCGTTCGCGCCGGTAGGGACAGTCCTGCCGGGCGGCTTAAAGATCGAGAAGCGCAAGATTCGCGGCGAGACCTCGGAAGGAATGCTTTGCTCGGCGAAGGAGCTGGGACTCGGACAGGATCACGAGGGCATCATGGCTCTATCGGTCGTCGCCGAGCCGGGGACGAAGTTTCTCGACGCGATGCCGATTGGTGACACTCGCCTCGTCATCGATGTGCTGCCCAATCGTCCCGATCTTCTGTCGCACGAAGGACTCGCGCGGGAAATCGCTGCCGCGACGGGTGGAACGGTGACGCGTCCCGATATCGCCGAAGAGAAGCCGTTTGTTATCAGGACGCACACGGTGAAGGCGACGTCAGGGAAGGTTGGCGATGTCACCGTTCGTCTGGAGGACAGCGACGGCTGTCACCGGTACGCGGGAGCGGTCATCACGGGATTGAAGGTTGGACCGAGCCCCACGTGGCTGGCGCGTCGCCTCGAAGCAGCTGGCTCGCGCTCGATCAACAACGTCGTCGACGTCACCAACTACATGCTACTCGGCTTCGGCCAGCCGATGCACGCGTTCGATCTAGACAAGATCGCGCGCAGCACCGTGGTCGTGCGTAAGACTCGCGGCGAAGAGCTGATCAAGACGCTCGATGGAGTCGATCGCACGCTGCCTCCGGGCGCTGTTGTCATCGGAGACGCCGAGCGTGCGCAGGCAATAGCCGGCATCATCGGCGGGAGCGGCAGCGAGGTGACCGACGATACCACCGAGATCTTCCTCGAAGTCGCCGCCTTCAATCCAGGACGCATTCGTGCTACGCGTCGCGCGCTCGGCATTTCAACCGATGCGAGCTACCGATTCGAGCGGGGCGTGGATGTCGATGCGATTCCGGGACTCGTCGATTATGCGGTTCGACTGATTCTCTCGGTCGCCGGCGGAATACCGCATGGCAGTCCGATCGATTTGTACCCGCTGCCGAAGCGCCCGACGCCAATCTCACTCCGCCTTCCCCGCGTGGCTCGGCTCCTTGGCGAACCCGTGGAGAGCGGTGAAGTCGAAAGAAATCTCAGATCCGTTGGATTCCGAATCGCGTCCGAGGCGAAGGATGTCCTCAAGATCTCGCCGCCGAGCTGGCGCCACGATGTGAAGGGCGAAGTGGACCTCGCGGAAGAAGTCGCGCGGTTGCGCGGCTACGACACGTTCTCCTCGGAGCTCCGCCCGTTCCGCGCCAGCGCGGTTCCGGATTCTCCTTTGGTGGCGGTGATCAAGCGCGTCGAAGAGGCGCTTGTCGCCACAGGTCTGCTGGAAGTGCGTCCCATGCCATTCGTTGCGGAAGGAAAGGGCGCGACTGTTCGCGTCACCAATCCTCTCGCCGAGGACGAAGCGTACCTGCGTGGGGATCTGCTGACGACGCTGATCGCTCGCGCCGAGCACAACCTCGCCCACATGCAGGGTAACGTGCGCTTGTTCGAGATTGGCACTGCATTTTTCGCCGGCGATAGTCCGGCGAATCTTCCCGGACCGAAGAAAGCGGCGCTTCCACGCGAAGAGATGCACGTTGCCGCGCTCGTCATGGGTCAGCGCTCGCCGACGCATTTCACGAGGGCGGTGCAACCGAGCTACGACGAGTGGGACATCAAGTTCGTCGCCGAGACGGCGGCAGCAGCGGCGTTTCCGGGATCGGCGGTGAAGCTGATACCGGGATCCGGAGAACTTCTTTGGGACATCTCGGTGAATGGCGAAACGGTAGGCGCAGCACGCCGCTTGAAGCTCGACGCACCGGTGTGGGCGCGTCCCGCGTTCGGATTGGAGATAAACCTCGAGGCGGTCGAACAGACCGCGGTCAGGAACAAGTCATATCGCCCGATTCCGGTGACTCCGCGAGTCCAGGTAGATCTCGCGCTCGTTGCAGCTACCAGTGTGACCGCGGCGCAGATGGATGAAGTGATCCGGCGGCAAGCGGGCGAGCTTCTGGAGACACTCACTCTCTTCGACGAATTCGTCGGTCAGGGAATACCGGAAGGCTCGCGCAGTCTCGCGTGGGCGTTGACGTTCCGTCATCCGGAGCGCACACTAAAGGACAAAGAAGTGCAGGGGAGAGTTGAAACGATCGTCAAAGCACTAGAGGGAGAACTGGGTGTCAGACAGCGTACGGCCTGAAACCGCCGCGTTCGCGGAGCTGGAGCAGCTGGTGAAGCATCTCGGTGACGAGCTGGCGTCCTTTCGCCGGCGCGCGCTACAGGCGGAGGCGCGCCTCAAGACTCTCGAGTCGACGGGGGTGAAAGGAGTCGTTTCGCCCGAGCGAGTGCACTTTCTGGAGCGGGAAAACGCGGGACTCACCACGCGTCTCGAGGCTGCCCGGACGCGTACCCAGCAGATGATCGACCGGGTTCGCTTCCTCAGACAGCAGCACGATGGAGCGGTTACCCGTTGAGCGCAAAAAAGAACGTGGTCCGCGTCACGATCCTTGGCGATGAGTACACGATCAGGAGCGACGTCAGCCCCGAGCGGACGCAGGCGGTGGCCGAGCACGTGGACAATGTGATCAAGCAGACGATGCGGGCGGGTAATATCGCCGACGCGCAAAAGGCCGCTATTCTTGCCGCGCTCAGCATCACCGACGAGTTGTTTGATGCGCGCGAGGCGGGGCAGGACCTCGCGGGCGGGATGAAGCGGCTGAGCGCGGAGATTCGACCCTGGCTCCCTCCGGCCAAACGGAAGGACTAGCTGCGCAGCAAACGCAACTGAGAATTGCCGGGCTGCTGCCCGCCACCAGCTGCCCGCTGCCAGCCATCAGCCTCACTACGTCGGGACGTTGCCGTCTCGGTTCAAAGCACAATCAACTGCCCGTGTCATCACGCCACTGAGTGCCGTCCCGGCGTTTGCAGCAGGCAGCCGGCAGCTGGTAGCAGGCAGCGGGTAGCAGTCTGTGCCGTTGCAGTTGACGCCAATACCCCGCTTGGGACCCACCTCTCGCCCAAGCCGAGAAGGATCATTAGCTTACCCTCAACTACGCGACGACTTTCCGGCGCGATAGGGGCCGCCTGTGGCTTTGCCGCGGGCCCAACATAGATATATATGACGAACACGGCGTGGTTCTCCGCGGCCGGCATGGTTCTGTTCGTAATTGCCAGCGCGGTTTTTTTGTATATCGGCAGAAGGATCGGGAGAAGCACCGAGCTCCGGCGGCAGGAACAAGCCCACGCAACCGCTGAACAGACAGCCAAGCGAATTGTCGGAGAAGCCGAGCGAGAGGCCGAGAGCCTCCGCAAGTCGGCGGTCCTCAATGGCAAGGAAGAGCTGATCCGGCTTCGCGAGGAATGGGAAGTCGAAGTTCGCGGCCGGCGCGAAGAAGTCGAGAAGGAAGAGCGCCGCGTCATCGACCGCGAAGGACAGCTCAATCGCAAGTACGATCTTCTGGAGCAGCGCGAGCGCGAGACCGCGCGTCGCACCGAGACTCTGGCCGCCCGCGAGCAGACGCTGACCCAGCGCGAGCAGGAGCTCGATAAGCTCCTTGGCGAAGAGCGCCGCAGACTCGAGCAGCTCGCCGGGATCACCGCCGCCGACGCGAAGTCGGAGCTGATCCATCGCATGGAAGAGGAAGCCCACGCGGACGCGGCGAACAAGATCCGCGAGATCCGCGAGACGGCCAAGCGGAACGCCGAGCGCGAAGCGAAGAAGATTATTGCGTTGGCGATACAGAGAATTGCTGCGGAACAGAGTGTGGAAGCCACTGTTTCCGCCGTGTCGCTCCCCAATGACGAGATGAAGGGCCGGATCATTGGACGCGAAGGCAGAAATATTCGCGCGTTCGAGCTGGCAACCGGAGTGGACGTAATCATCGACGACACGCCCGATACGGTCGTGGTGTCGTGCTTCGACCCCGTCCGTCGCGAGATCGCCCGACTTTCGCTCGAGAAGCTGGTGGCGGATGGGCGCATTCACCCGGGCCGCATCGAAGAGGTAGTGAACAAGTCGCGTCTGGAAGTGGACGCGTCCATCATAGAAACCGGGGAAAGGGCCGCGTACGAGAGCGGAGTGCACGGTCTCCATCCTGAGCTCGTGAAGCTGATTGGGCGCATGCGCTGGCGGACGAGTTACGGCCAGAACATTCTCAATCACTCCAAGGAAGTGGCGTGGCTGGCGGGGATCATGGCGGCGGAGCTGGGCCTCGACGTAGCCATGGCCCGGCGCGGCGCGCTGCTGCACGACATCGGCAAGGTTCTCACCCACGAGCACGAAGGCACTCACGTCCAGCTGGGCGTCGAGATGGCGACGCGGTACGGCGAGAACCCACTGGTTGTGAACTGCATCGCGGCGCACCACGACGACGTTCCCCACGAGACCGAGGTATCGGTGCTCGTCCAGGCGGCCGACGCGATCTCCGGCGCTCGACCCGGCGCTCGTCGGGAGGCCTTCGAGACCTACGTGAAGCGACTCGAGAGTCTGGAGAAGATCGCGTCGAGCTATCGCGGCATCGAGAAGGTCTTCGCGATTCAGGCGGGACGCGAGGTACGCGTGATCGTGACGCCGGAAGAAGTCGACGATCCGCGCATGGCAACGCTCACCGAAGAGATCGCTCGCCGTATTGAAGCGGAGCTTCAGTACCCGGGACAGATCAAAGTCGTGCTGATCAGGGAGACGCGATCGGTGGACTTTGCCCGCTGAGCTGATCGACGGCCGCGCGATTGCCAGGAGGATTCGCCAGGACGTTGCGGAGCGGGTGAAGAAGCTCGTTGCTCGCGGAATAAAGCCCGGGCTTGCGGTCGTGCTCGTGGGCGACGATCCGGCGAGCGAGGTCTATGTGAACTCGAAGGGGAAGGCGACCGAAGAGGCTGGGATGCACAGCCTGACGATCAGACTCGAGTCCGATACGTCGCAGTCGGAGCTGCTCGCGCAAGTCGAGGCGCTGAACGACGATCCGCGGATTCACGGAATACTCGTGCAGATGCCTCTTCCCAAGCAGATCGATCCGGATTTCATCATTCGAGCCGTCGATCCCCGAAAGGACGTGGACGGATTTCACCCTATGAACGTCGGGAAGATGCTGGTCGGCGAGCGCGACGGCTTCGTTCCCTGCACTCCAGCCGGAATCCAGATTTTATTGAAGGAGTCAGGAGTGAAAACACCCGGAAAGAACTGCGTGATCATTGGGCGGAGCAACATCGTCGGAAAGCCGATGGCCGCGCTGATGATGCAGGACAATCCAGACGCCAACTGCACAGTCACTGTCTGCCACCGTCACACGGTGGATCTGGAAGACCGCACACGCTCAGCCGACATTCTCATAGTTGCGGCCGGCCGCGCCGGAATCGTCAACGGCGACATGGTGAAGCGCGGCGCAGTGGTCATCGACGTCGGGACGAATAGAGTCGAAGACAAAACAGCGAAGAGCGGGTTCAGGCTGCGGGGAGATGTCGATTTCGAATCCGTCAAGAAAGTCGCGTCGAAGATCACACCCGTCCCCGGCGGCGTCGGACCGATGACGATCGCTATGCTAATGGCGAATACAGTTCGCGCCGCGGAGATGGCAGCGCAATGAGGGCAGCGTACGACGTGTTCGCATCGGCGCTTGGCCGCGCGGGAATCGGCTTTACACCGGACCGCCCCGCGTCAGTGTCGGATATCGCGCTCGAGACGCGCGCGCTGGTCGAGGCCGGCTTGCATCCGCTGTGGGTGAGAGGCGAGATCACCGACTTCAAGCGCCACCGGAACGGTCACTGGTACTTCTGCCTTCGCGACGCGTCGGCGCAGATCAAGTGCGTGGTGTGGTCGCGCGATCAGCGGGGTCTCCCCGCGCCGCCAGACGATGGAATGCAGGTCGTGCTCTACGGCCAGATGACTGTCTATGCGGCGCGAGGCGATCTCCAGTTGAAAGTGATGCGGATCGAAGCGGAGGGCGACGGACTATGGCGGAAGGCGATGGAGCTTACGCTCGCCAAGCTTCGCCGCGAGGGTCTGCTGGAAGAATCCCGGAAGCGGCCGATTCCGCAGTTTCCCAAGCGTATCGCCGTCGTCACGAGTCCTGATGGCGCCGCCGTGCGGGATATCGTCGCCGTGCTGCGCGAGAGAAACAGCGGGGTCCAGCTAGTGGTGTGTGCAGCGAAGGTCCAGGGTGATGGCGCTCCGCTGGAGATCGCCGCGGCGATTCGCCGGGTTGGGCGATGGGGTCAGGCGGATGTCCTTATCGTCGGACGAGGTGGAGGCGGGAAGGAGGATCTCTGGGCGTTCAACGACGAGCGAGTGGCGCGCGCTATCGCAGCGTGCCCGATTCCGGTGATCTCTGCCGTCGGACACGAGGTCGACATCACCGTGTGTGACGCTGTCGCTGACCTCCGCGCGCCCACACCGTCGGCCGCGGCCGCTGCGGCTTGTGTCGCCCGAGATGAAATCGCGAGAGCGTTCGCGCTGGCGCGGCGTGATCTGTCCGAGGTGATCGCGACGAGAGTGCGTGATGCGCGACTCGATCTCGACAGGGTACGCAAGAACATCGGTCAGGCGTCCGAGAGAGCCGTAGTTGCGAAGAGGGCAGCCATCGGGACCGCTGCGGGGCGACTGAATGCGCTCAGTCCGCTGGCGACGCTGTCGCGGGGCTACGCCGTGGCGCGAGACAAAGACGGCCGTGCGCTCACATCCGCGGGGCAGTTCAAGCGCGGTCTCGAGTTCGAGCTTCTGCTGCACGACGGCAGCGTCAAGGCCGAGACGCGTTAGTTAAAGCAGCTGGTTGCACATGAGGAGCATCACCCTGACCTCTTCCTGACCCGTCGCGCCAACCACTTTGGCGGAATAGTAGAACGGCTCGCCCGGCATTTTGGCTTCGCCAAACACAAGGACCGAATCGGTTTGGGTTACAGTTATCTCGAAATCGCCATTGCCATTGCTGGTTGCGTATCCCAGCGTCCTAGCCGCTCGTACCAGCGAGAGCAGTCGATTGTACTGTACAGAGGCCGCGCGCATCGCGTCAGGATCACCGCTCTCCCAATCAAGGGTGTCGAGAACGAAGAGGGCTTTGCGGATCGCCGGAATTTTCTTCGCATTGAACGCGTAGACGTGCACTGCTGGCACGCCGGACGTCGTCTCTCTTGAGTCCGCGCAAGGCACGGCAGTGCCGTCCAGCAGCGTCTTCTCTGGAACGGGATGAGCCAGGGACAACAGGGTGAGCAGCGCTGCTCCTCTGAAAAACACTTGGGGCTCCAGTTACGGTTGCTCTCAAGACGCGCGAACCCTTCTTTGGCTACTCAGATCCCAGTTCTGAGCTGTGCGCTAAAGGCTGAAGAGCGCGTGAGCTGCTGGCTAAAGGCTGACCCGCTATTCCGCGAGGTAAGGTCTGAGAGCGACACTTCGGGGCTCAGTCACGATTCGGGCCCCTCTAATACTGAAGCAGGGAGCCCTAAGCTTTTTAGCGGTCGTAGCTGGGAGCTTTCATACTGGTGTTACAGTTTCGCGAATTCTGGATCGCGCGCGTCCTCGAGATTTCGAAGGCGTCCGTTAAACCCCAACCGAAAAGTTCTCTACGCCGACGGAAGAGCGCCCAGCTACGACCGCTGAGAAGCTTGCGGCTCCCTGCTTCAGTTTTGTGGATGTCAGAAAGGGGACTGACCCCCGAAGTGTCGCTCTCAGACTCTACCCCGCCGAGTAGCCGTTCAGCCTTTAGCCCGCAGCTCACGCGCTCTTCAGCTTTCAGCCCGTTGCTACGCGCTCACAGCTGCAGTTACCCGCAGAAGCCTTTACACAGCTCCAGGGGTCGGTTAAGTTATGAGGCTACAGCGATTTAAGAACCAGAGACATGCGCCGGCAAACGAGCCTGCGCGAGATCAAATCCAAATGGCCTTCGAGAAGACACCTACCGTAGAGAAGTACCGCACCCATAAAGATGACAGCGGATCGAGCGAAGTTCAGGTCGCGCTTCTCACCGCAAGAATCAACTATCTCACCGACCACTTCCGCACCCACGCGAAGGATCACCACAGCCGTCGCGGGCTGCTC
Organism: Gemmatimonadales bacterium; assembly: GCA_031394125.1. GTDB lineage: Bacteria > Gemmatimonadota > Gemmatimonadetes > Gemmatimonadales > Gemmatimonadaceae > UBA4720. The sequence goes on along the minus strand of JANMWS010000034.1, from coordinate 5,087 downwards.
AAGATGGTCGGTAGAAGGCGCCGGCTCCTCGACTATCTGAGGCGTACGGACGTCGAAGGCTACCGCAAGATCATCGCTGATCTTGGACTCCGGTACTAATCTGGCTCTTTGATCTGACCGCGCGGCGCACAGGGTGTCCGCGCGGTTTGTGATATTCAGAAGAGACACCAACACAACATATGCAACGCATCGAAAGAACTTTCGCCGGCAGACGCCTCGTCATCGAGACAGGCCGCATGGCGAAGCAGGCGGCAGGGTCCGCAGTAGTCCAGTTTGGCGAGACGATGGTTCTCGCGGCAGTAACGGTCAGTGACACCGAAAGTCCCCTCCCGTTTTTCCCTCTCCTCGTAGAGTACAAGGACAAGGCCTACGCCGCGGGCAAGATCCCGGGCGGCTTCATCAAGCGTGAAGGCAGGCCGTCCGATCCGGAGATTCTCAAGGCGCGAATCATCGACAGATCGATTCGCCCGCTCTTCCCGGAAGGGTTCAAGAACGAGGTCCAGGTCTTCATCTACGTCGTCTCGGCAGATCAGGAGAATGACGCGGACGTGATGGCTCTCGTCGCCGCGTCCTACGCGCTCAACTCTTCCAAGATCCCGTTCATGGGCCCGATTGCGGGAGTTCGCGTCGGCCGCGTCCAGGAAAACTGGATACTCAACCCGACGTTCCAGCAGCTCCCCTACAGCGACATGGACATCGTCCTCGCCGCGTCGAAAGACTCGATCATGATGGTCGAAGGCGGGGCGCTCGAAGTCACCGAAGCCGATGCGCTCGAAGCGCTGACGGTCGGACATCGCGGCGCCCAGGAGTTGATCCAGCTCCAGGAAGAGCTGCTCGCCCAGGGCCGCGCTGAAAAAATGAAGTGGAGCAAGGCCGAGGTCGCCCCGGCGATCAAGAGCCGCGTCGACGCGCTGGCCAAAGGCCGGATCGCCGAAGCGATCAACCAGAAGGAAAAGCACACCCGCATCGAAGCAGTCGAGCTCGTCAAGAAAGAAGCGATCGAGCAGCTGCTCACAGAGTTCCCTGAGAACTCGAAGGACGTCAAGTCGCTCGTCGAGGACACGGAGTATCACGCGCTCCGCTCGCAGGTGCTCGACACCAACAAGCGAGTTGATGGTCGCGGCACAAAGGACGTCCGCGCGATCACGATCGACACCAAGGTGCTTCCACGGGCCCACGGTTCAGCGCTTTTCACTCGTGGACAGACACAGGCGCTCGTCGCCGTCACGCTCGGCACCGCGAACGACGTACAGCGCCTCGATAGCATCGACGATGCAGGCGAGACGACGAAGTCGTTCATGCTGCACTACAACTTCCCGCCGTTCTCGACGGGTGAAGTAAGACCGATGCGCGGCACCAGCCGCCGCGAGATCGGTCACGGAAATCTTGCCGAGCGCGCGCTGCAGAGTGTGCTGCCCGCGTTCGAAGATTTCCCGTACACGATTCGCATCGTCTCCGACATTCTCGAATCGAATGGATCGTCGTCGATGGCCTCAGTCTGCGGTGGCTCACTGGCTCTGTTCGACGCCGGTGTTCCGCTCCGCTCCGCCGTAGCAGGCGTGGCGATGGGACTGATCAAGGAGGGCGCGAAGTACGCAATCCTCACCGACATCCTCGGCACCGAGGATCACCTCGGCGACATGGACTTCAAGGTCGCGGGGACCGAGACCGGTATCACGTCCATTCAGATGGACATCAAGATCCAGGGACTCGATCTCAAGATCGTGAAGGAAGCTCTTGCGCAGGCGCGCGAAGGCCGACTCCACATCCTTGGCGAGATGCGCAAGGCGCTAGCCGAGCCGAGTTCGGATCTGTCGCCGTACGCGCCACGCATTGTCACGATGAACATCAATCCCGAGAAGATCGGCGATCTCATCGGCCCGAAGGGCAAGACGATCCGCGGCATTCAGGACGAGACCGGAGCAGAGGTCACCGTCGACGACAGCGGATTGGTTACGATCGCCGCCGTTGGTGGAGAGGCGATGGAGAGAGCCCGTCAGATGATCCAGGCGCTCACCGCCGAGCCGATCATCGGTGAGACGTACGAAGGCACCGTCAAGAGCACGACGGCTTTCGGCGCTTTCGTCGAGATCATGCCGGGAACCGAAGGATTGGTTCACATCTCCGAGCTCAAGCACGGCCGCACCGAGAAGACAGAGGACGTCGTGAAGAAGGGAGACCGCGTAAAGGTCAAGCTTCTCGAGCGCGACGAGCGCGGACGCCTGCGTCTCTCGATGAAGGCGCTCAGCCCCAGGCCTGAGGGCGAGAGCCAATCGGGCGGGAGCGGGGAAGGTGGAGAAGGCACGGCGATGGCTGCAGTCGGCGCGACCGGCGAGCAGGCTGATGGTGCGGAGAATGGTGGGCGGTCCGAGCGCAGCGACAGGCCGCGCCGTCCCCGCAGTGGCTCGCGTGGCGGAGGCCGCTCGCGCGAGTGAGCGTCGTGATGCCGTGCGCGGGTTCTGATCTGCGCCGTACCGTTCTACCGAACGGACTGACCGTACTCTCGGAATCGATGCCGGGAGTACGGTCGGTCGCATTGGGGGCGTGGGTTCGCGCCGCATCGCTGCACGAGAACGCCGATAAGATGGGCGTCTCTCACATGCTGGAGCACATGGTGTTTAAGGGGACGCCGACAAGGAGCGCCAAGGAGCTAGCGCTCGCTCTGGAGGTGCTTGGTGGGTCTCTGGATGCCTACACCTCGCGCGAGCACACCTCGTATCAGGCAAAGGTGCTGGATGAGCACCTTTCACAGGCGGCTGACGTTCTCGCGGATCTGATCTTCCGCCCGACTCTGCGTGGCTCCGACCTCGCGCTCGAGAAAAAAGTCGTGCTCGAGGAGATCAACACCGTCGACGATACGCCGGACGATCTCGTGTTCGAGCTGCACAACGCGCAGATGTGGGGGAATCACCCTTACGGATACCAGATCCTGGGCACCCGTGAGACGGTTGGTGCGCTAGGGGCCTCGGATCTTCGAGCTCTGCATTCGCGCGCCTATCATCCCGAACAGATCGTGGTGGCAGCAGCGGGCAACGTGGAGCACGACGATCTTCTGGAAATACTGCAAGCCACCGGGTGGGCGGACATTCCGCGTGGCGGGTTGGCTCCGCTGAAGTCTCCGGCTCCAATCGTGCAGACTCCCGCCGCCGTGCACTTCGAGCGGGAAACGGCCCAGACCCACATCGTCATCGGAAGCGAGGTATTCGCGCACAGCGATCCGCGGCGCTACGCGATGTCGATGATCGGGATGCTCTTCGGAGGCGGAATGAGCTCGAGGCTCTTTCAGCGAATCCGTGAGGAGCTCGGTCTCGCTTACTCCGTGTACTCGTTTCAGTCGTTCCACGAAGACGCAGGCATGCACGGCGTATACGTCGGCACCACTCCCGATAGCGCGCGGGCAGCCGTCGACGCGATCAATGCGGAGATGGAAAAGCTCTCCTCGGAAGGTCTGAGCGAAGAAGACATCACCGCTGGAAAAAGCCAGTTGAAGGGACAGATTACACTGTCACTGGAGAGCCCGACGTCGCGGATGTACCGCGCCGCGGGAACCGAGCTGTATGGCGAGCCATACCGGACGCTGGACGAGCTGCTCGCCCTGGTCGACGCGATCGACGCACAAACGGTCGCGGAGCTCTGCAAAACCTATTACGTACCCGGACGGCAGACACTCGTGAGCCTGGGTCCGCGGGCCGCGGCGTAGCGCGCAAGCCTAAACTTTCAATTCGAAATACTCTGAAATGAAGATCGGCGTTCCGAAAGAAATAAAGACAAACGAGAATCGCATTGCACTCGTGCCCGCTGGTGCGGAGTCACTCGTCGCGGCCGGCCACAGCGTCATGGTCGAGAAGGGAGCCGGCGAAGGCAGCGGCTTCCCCGATTCGGCGTATACAGGGGTTGGGGCCAAGATCGGATCTGACGCCGATACCGTGTGGCGCGAGGCCGAGATGATCATGAAGGTCAAGGAGCCGATCAAGCCTGAGTGGCCCCGGATGAAGAAAGGCCAGGTGATCTTCACCTACTTCCACTTCGCCGCGGACAAGGAGTTGACCCTCGCCCACATCAAGAGCGGCGCGACCTGCATTGCCTACGAGACAGTCGAGCTGCCGAACCGGGAGCTTCCGCTTCTCACCCCGATGTCGGAAGTCGCCGGCCGAATGGCTGTCAGGAAGGAGCCAAGTACCTGGAGAAGCTCCACGGCGGGCGTGGCATGCTCCTGGGAGGCGTTCCGGGTGTGCCGCCCGGGAAGGTCGTCATCCTCGGAGGCGGGATCGTCGGAATCAACGCCGCGAAGATGGCGGCAGGGTTGGGCGCGCAAGTGACTGTTCTCGACGTAAGCCTGGACCGCCTACGGTACTTGTCCGACGTGATGCCGGCCAACGTCACACTCATCTATTCCAATCGTCATACAATCCTGGAGCAGATCTCCACCGCGGATCTGGTCGTCGGAGCGGTTCTGATCCCCGGAGCCATTGCACCGAGACTCATTCGCCGTGAAGACCTGAAGATCATGCAGCCTGGAGCGGTTATCGTCGACGTCGCCATCGATCAGGGCGGTTGCGTCGAGACAATCCATGCTACGACGCACGAGAACCCAACCTACGTCGTGGACGGGATCGTTCACTACGGAGTCGCAAACATGCCTGGCGGTGTACCAAGAACTTCGACGCTCGCGCTCACCAACGCGACCTTCCCTTACGCGAAGCAGCTCGCGGCCAAGGGATGGAAGCACGCACTCAAAGAAAACGAAGCACTGAAGAAAGGACTCAACATCGTAGACGGAAAGGTGACATATCCCGCTGTCGCTGAAGCATTCGGCTTGCCGTTTACTCCACCCGATTCATATTTGAACTAATGCGATTTCCATTCTTCAAACCGGGCGCCCTCTTCCCGGCGAATGCGATCGCCGTCGACCTCGGCACCGCAAATACACTGATTTACGTGAAGGGCGAAGGCATCGTGCTGAACGAGCCTTCAGTCGTGGCACTCGATCGCGAGACGAGAAAGATCAAGGGCGTCGGCCTCGAGGCGAAGCGCATGCTCGGCCGCACCCCCGAAGGCATAATCGCCGTAAGACCGATGAAGGACGG
>JANMWS010000201.1:0-12315 GCA_031394125.1 Gemmatimonadales bacterium | reverse complement strand
GAAATGTCCGCGGATCAGCTGAAAGCGTATCTCGAGAACATGCGCCCCGAAGACTTTGGGAAGTTCAATATGTAAGCTGGCGGTCCTGCTCTTTCTGCAGGCCGCTCTTCCTACCGCTCCGCAACACGTGTCAGGGCGCATTGTGCGGCCCGGCACGCGCACCATGAATCCCGCAGGTGGCGTGTGGGTGGTGCTCCACCGCGTGGGACCCGATCGCGCGGGTCCGCTTGATTCGGTGAAATCCGATCCACGCGGCCGCTACGCGTTCAACTACGTGCGGTCGGGCAGCGAGGACGCCATTTACTTCGTGTCCGCCTCTTACGACGGGATCGCGTACTTCACGCCACCGCTCGCGGAGGGCAAAGTAACCGGCGACGACGGGGAAGTGACCGTCTTCGATACGACATCGCATAGCGTCCCGACGACTCTGCGCGGGCACCACGTTGTCGTGTCGGCAGTAGATGCGAACGGGCTGAGATCCGTCGTCGAGGTCTACGATCTGTCCAACGATTCCTCGGTCACACGGATCGCCCCGACCGACACGCCGAAGGACGCGACGTGGCAGACTCACGTGCCGGCCGGCCTCAGCAATTTTCAGGTTAGTCAGGGCGACATTCCAGCCAGCGCCGTTTCCTACGCCAAGGGTGTCGTGAGGGTTTACGCTCCCATCGCGCCCGGAATGAAGCAGCTCTCGTTTTCCTATGCGCTTCCCGCAAAATCTTTTCCGTTGAGCCTGCCGCTCGAGAAGGAGACAGGGATTTACGAGATGATGATCGAGGAAAAGGCCGGCAGCGTTACTGGTCCGCACGTGCGTGAGGTAGATCCGGTGACGGTCGAAGGGCGGAGCTTTCGACGCTTCCTCGCGTCGGACATGCCGGGAAACTCCGTGGCGGTGATCGATCTTCCGCCGCCGAAGTCAGACAGAGCCATCGACCCACGGTACATGGTTGCGATCACGCTGTTGATCGGCGGGGCGATGGTCGTCGCGCTTGCGCGGGCGCTGCGGCGTAGATAGCTTCGCCAGACAATCGATCGCGGACGGGAGCCACGGAAACCGGTGTGACGCCGGTGCGGCCCCGCCACTGTAACGGGCACTAACGCAGACTCGAAAACGCCACTGACCGCTGGAGCGGTCGGGAAGGTGAGTCCAGCGGCCCGAAGCCAGGAGACGACTTTCGTCCGCGCCACTTTCGCAGAACCTCGGGGGAGGGGCTGGTGGCGATCAGGCGTCTGTGTGACGCGTGCTCGTTGCGGGCATTCCTCTGGGAGGAGTGTCCGTTTTGCTTTCGAGCCACCGATCAGCTCTTATCGTGCTCGCGCTCGCAATCTCTGCGTGCCGGGATTCTCGCGGGCCGTCCCTCCAGGCGACCGACGACTTCGGTGATCCTGTCCGTATCGGCGGGCAACCGACACGTATTGTGTCACTCAACCCGGCGACGACGGAGATTCTGTTCACCCTCGGCGCGGGCTCGCGGCTCGTCGGTCGGACCAAGTACGACTCGTGGCCCGATTCGGCGAAGCTGATTCCGCCGCTCGGCGACGGGATTCAACCGAACGTCGAGGCGGTGCTCGCCGCGCATCCTGACCTCGTGATCCTTTACGCGAGTCAGGACAATCGGCCGGCCGCTGCGCGATTTCGCGCGGCCGGTGTGAACACGCTCTCCCTCAAAGTTGACCACATCTCCGATTTCCGGCGGACGGTCTTGTTGCTGGGATCGATACTGCGCGATTCGGCGCGCGCGAAAACAGTAATTGATTCCGTATTTCGAACGCTGGACAGCGTTCGAACCGCCACGGCGAAGCTGACTCGCCCCAGCGTCTTCTGGCACATCTGGGACGCGCCGGTGATCACGATCGGATCTGGCAGCTTTATGAATGAGCTGGTGGACATCGCCGGCGGAAAAAATGTCTACGCCGACATCGCTGGTCCGTCCGCGCAAGTCTCGCTTGAAGACATCTCACGCAGGAATCCGGACTTTATTCTGGCGGGCCCGATCGGAAGGACGCAGATCGCGTCCGATTCCCGGTGGCGAGTAGTCCGCGCCGCGCGCGACAACAGGATCTTCGTTGTAGACACGCTGCTGGTCGCCCGTCCATCAGTGAGACTGGGCGAAGCCGCGGTCTCGCTCGCGAATCTCCTGCACCCCGGCACACTGCGTTGACCCGCTTCCGGGGATGGTACTGGTTGCTGCTGGTTGTGGCGCTGTTCGCGATCGCAGCGCTCGCGGTAGCTCGTGGAGCGGTGTCGGTTCCTCTAGAGGCTGTGTTCGACGCGCTGCGTGGACACGGCGATCCAACCGTGATCGCGATCGTGCGCGATCTCAGACTGCCGCGCGTGATGCTCGGCGCCCTCGTTGGGGCGGGGCTCGGAGCAAGCGGCGCGGCCCTCCAGGGATCCCTGCGGAATCCACTCGCCGAGCCTTATCTGCTTGGCGTATCGGGCGGAGCTGCGGTGGGAGCAGTGATAGTGTTTGCGCTGGGATTCACCGCCGATTTCGCGGTCACCCTGGCCGCCTTCGTTGGCTCGGTGGCTGCCGTTCTGGTGGCACTTGCGGTGAGTCGGGTCGGAGCGCGCGGCGCGAGACCGGATCTCCGCACCTTGCTCGTCGCCGGTGTGATCGTCGGCGCGTTTGCCAACGCGGCGATCATGGTCGCGCTGGCGAGCGCGGAGCCCAACACCATCCGCGGCGCGCTCTTCTGGATGATGGGATCCGCAGCTGACGCAAACTGGCAGCGCGTGGGCTGGCTCGCTGCAAGCATCCTTGTCGCCGGTGGCGCGCTCATTTACTGGGCAAGAGAGATCGATGTTCTCTCGCTTGGCGAAGACACTGCGGCGTCTCTGGGCGTCAATGCGGAGCGTTCCGGGCGCCGCGTTTTCCTGATCGCCGCTCTTTTGGCAGCGGCGACTGTAGCCGCCGCCGGCCTCGTTGGATTCGTCGGGCTCGTCGTTCCACACATCGCGCGGCGTATGGGCCTTCGCGCTCATCGCCCACTGGTTGTTGCTGCGGCGCTTATCGGAGCAACGCTAGTTGTAGCCGCCGATCTCGCCGCACGCACCGTTGCACCGCCCACTGAGCTCCCTCTGGGAGCGATTACCGCGCTTCTGGGCGTGCCGTTTTTTCTCGTGCAGCTGAGACGGGCAGCATGATCGCCGTGTCTGATCTCGTCGTCTCCTATCCGCGCACGGCGAGAAACGCGGTCGATGGGGTGAGCTTCGTCGCTGCCGCTGGAAAGCTTACCGCGCTGGCCGGCCCCAACGGATCTGGCAAAAGCTCGATCGTTCGAGCGCTGCTGGGGCGGGCCGACGTTGTGAGGGGATCGGTCGCCGTGGCGGGCAACGATGTGAGGACATTGCCAATCGCCGAGCTCGCCCGCCGTGTCGCTGTCGTCCCGCAGCGCGAAGAGGCAGCATTCCCCACTCGCGTGCGCGATTACGTTGCACTCGGCCGCTATCCGCATCTTGGACTTTGGCGGGCGGCAAGCAAGGTCGATGATTGCGCGATCAGCGAAGCACTGGAGCAAGCCGGCGTAACAGCGCTCTCCGCTCGCGACACAGACGCGCTCTCCGGGGGAGAATGGCAACGAGTGCGCATTGCCCGCGCCCTCGCGCAGAAAGCTCCCGCTCTGGTGCTCGACGAGCCAACGACGTTCCTCGATGTCGCGCATGAGATGGCGATTTTCGAGCTGCTCTCATCCCTGACGCGGTCCGGCCTGGCAGTACTCCTCGTCAGCCACCAGCTGAATCTCGTCGCGCGCTTTGCCGACACGATTGTGCTTCTCAATGAAGGCAGGATTGCCACGAGCGGCGCGCCGCGGGAGGTCATGAAGGCGGACCGGCTCGAATCGATCTACGGATGGCCTGTAGTGATCACGCACGATCCAGCTGTTGGCGCCCCGGCGCTCGTACCGCTGCGGCGCCCGCTCAATCTCTGAACGCTCTTGAACCTTATCCAACCGAAACATGAACTACGAGTCTTTTGCTCTCGCTTTGCTGGTCCTGGCTGTCGCGCCGCGGAATGCAGTGATCTCTCAGGAAAAGGACACCACACAGCTTCGAACGGTCGTAGTGTCAGCATCGAAGATTCCGCGCCCGGCGAGCACCCTCACTCAGCCCGTCACAGTTCTGCTCGGCGAAGATCTCCGTTCTCGCGGCGTGACGCGGGTGTCGGACGCGTTGCGCGAGGTTCCGGGAGCCATGCTGGTCCAGAACGGATCGTACGGCGCGGTGACGTCGCTTTTCCTTCGCGGCGGCGAGAGCCGTTACACCAAAGTCCTAATCGACGGAGTTCCTGTGAACTCCTCCGGCGGATTTTTCGATTTCAGTCATCTGACGACCGACAACATTGACCGGATCGAGATCGTACGTGGACCGGCAAGCGTTCTTTACGGAGCCGACGCCGTCTCGGGTATCGTGCAGATCTTTACGCGCAGAGGCTCAGAAGAATCGCGAGCGTCGATCGGTGCGCGCGTCGGACGGTATCGCTCTTTCGACATCGACGCGGATGCCGCGGCCGAGAGCCCGCTTGGACGGTTCTCTCTCGGAGCGGCTCGTCACTCGACCGACGGGCTCTTGCCGTTCAACAATCAGTATCGGAACGGAACCTTGAGCAGCGCGTTGACTCTCGGAGACGAGAACAAGGGTGATGTCAGACTCTCGGCGCGTTACACGGCCGCGGAATTTCACTATCCGACCGATTATACCGGACAACCGGTCGACACCAATTCTTATCGCACCCAGCACCGGCTTACCGTTGGACTCGATGCGGGGAAAAACCTGACCGATCATGCGCAGGGTCGGTTCCTCGCTGGCACCAACGAAGTATCCGATCTCACCGAGGATATCGCCACACCTTTTGGTGGGACCGCGCCGGAGCATTCGGCGTTCAGATCGCGTGCGTTTCGTCGAAACGCAGAAGGGCGGCTGACCTTCTTCCTCCCGGCGAACGCCACAATCACGCTCGGGGCGAATTACGAGAGAGAACACGAGCGGAGCTCCAATGGGGCCGGTCCGGTCGGTGGGTTTACGACTGAGACCGATTCGTTCGACGCCTCACGCCATAACGTGGCGTATTACTCCGAATTGCTCGGTAATCCCCACGATCGCTTTTCGTACACGCTAAGCGGGAGAGTCGATGACAACTCCGACTACCATCGCTTCAACACCTATCGGATTGGAGCGAATGCAGGAATTCTTCCGGCCCTCCGATTGCGCGCTTCGGTGAGCACCGCCTTCAATGCTCCCGCGTTCAATCAGCTCCGGCCGACCCTCTATACAGTCGGCAGCCCCGATCTGCGGCCGGAGAAAATTCGCTCGGCGGAGGTCGGATTGGTGACGAGCTCACGGGCCGAGCCAATCCGGTTGAGTGCGATGTATTTTGCGCAGCGGTTCTCAGACCTCATTCAGTACGCGAACGGCGGCCCGCCCAGCTACAAGGGTAGCTACGCCAACCTCACCGGAGCCCGCTCCAACGGTTACGAAGCGGAGCTCGCCCTGTTGCCGTCGAGTAATTGGCGCGGCAGCGCGAGCTATACGATCGTAAATCCGCGAGTTACCGAAGTTCCGTCGGGCTACCAGGGTGGGGACAATGTCGGCGATGCGTTGATTCGGCGCCCGAGCCATTCTGGAAGCGTCGTCGTGAATTATTCTCGTCCCGCTGGCGCAGGTGTAGGCGTCGCCTTGAATCTCGTCGGGAAAAGAGCGGATACGGACTTCGCCCAGTTTCCATCGCCCCGTGTAACGCTGCCGGCTTACACGAAAGTCGACATCTCGGCGGAGCTTCCGATCGCCGTGCAAACGCGTGGCGGACTTACCTTGAATGCGCGCCTGGAAAACGCACTCAACAAACGATACGAAGATCTGCTTCATTTTCCGGCACCCGGACGCACCCTCCTGGTCGGGGCGCGGGCGTCGACGCTCTTCTAGGTGTTCCGGAGTGACACCGCGAAACTAAGCCCGGGCATCGAGCATTAGATTCCTTGCATGTCCCTCACCGTCACCGAAGCGATTGTCCTTCATGCCTTCGACTATCTGGAGAGCTCACGGATCATTCGTCTTCTGACTAGGGAGGGTGGAGTGCAGTCGGTGCTTGCAAGAGGGGCGAGAAAGTCGCGTGGCCGATATGGATCGTCCCTCGATCTCTTCGCCGAGGGAACGGCGCAGATCTACATCAAGCCGAATCGTGAGCTTCACAACCTCTCCTCGTTCGAGGTGTCCCGTTCCCGAAGCGAGCTTGCGCACGACATCGGTCGATTCACGGCCGCATCGACCGTTGCCGAGCTCGCCCTTCGTTTCGCGGGAGAGGATTCAGGCCCCATCCTTTACGACACGGTCGTCGATGTCCTTGACCGGATAGCGCGGTCCTCCCCCGAGCATACCATCGAGGATGGTCTCGCTGCATGTTGGCGAATCGTATCCGTGCTCGGCTTTACGCCGGAGCTCTCGAGCTGCGCTCTTTGCCACACTCCGTTGCGCGACGCAGATGAAGCAACATTCTCGCACGGATCGGGGGGAATCATCTGCCCTTCTTGCAGCAAGCTCGCGCCCGCGGGACGAAAGCTTCCCGCGACGGCCCGGTCGGCAATCAGACGCTGGCTCGAGGGCGTGGAGCCAACCAACCTCACCGATGCGGATGCACGCTCTCACCAGCGGTTGCTTCGCGAATTCCTTGGAGCCCACCTGAGCGACGACAGGCCGCTGCGTGCCTTTGCGGTTTGGGAACACGAACGCTGGTCCGCCGCGTGATAATCGGAACCGCGGGGCACATTGACCATGGCAAGACAGCTCTCGTCCACGCGTTGACGGGCGTTGACACTGACCGACTTCCCGAAGAGAAGCGCCGCGGAATAACCATCGACCTCGGCTTTGCTCCGCTATCACTCGATGGCCTCGGGACTGTCGGCGTGGTCGATGTTCCGGGCCACGAGGACTTCGTGCGCAGCATGCTCGTTGGAGCGACCGGAATCGATCTCGGCTTGCTGGTGGTTGCTGCAGACGAAGGCGTCATGCCCCAGACGCGGGAGCACCTGTTGATCCTCGAGCTATTGAAGATCCCGCGCATCGTGGTCGCGCTAACCAAATCGGATTTGGTTGACACAGAGTGGCTCTCGCTCGTTCGGGCCGAGGTACAATCATTGTTTGATGCCTCGAACACGCCGAGCCCGCCCGTCGTGGCGTGCTCGAGTCGTACGGGTGCGGGGATCGAAGAGTTGCGCGCCGCTCTGTCAAAGGCTCTCGGCATCGCGCCGCCTCGCGCTACAGACGATCTCTTTCGACTGCCGGTCGATCGCGCGTTTTCCATCAGAGGGACGGGAACTGTCGTCACTGGAACAGTCTGGAGCGGTGAGCTGCGTCCTGACGCAAATGTGCGGGTTCTGCCAGGCGGCAAAACGGCACGGGTAAGAAGAATCGAACAGCACGGCGTCTCCGCCGACCGCGCACGGGCTGGAGGTCGTGCCGCGATCGCGCTTGCAGGCCTCGACGTGGGCGATGTGCCCCGAGGAAGTGTCCTGATTACGGATGAATCTTGGCAAGCCACCTCCATGTTCGAGGCTTTGGTCGGTGTCGCTTCCGATCTAGTTAATCGGCTGACGCCGCGCACAGAGTTGCGCGTACACGCGGGGGCGAGCGAGGCCGGAGCCCGAATTGTCTTCGCGGCTGCCGAGACCGGCGGTGAATCCTCAGTGTTTGCTCGCATCACGACCGACGCGCCAATCGTGCTTCGCGGGGGTGACCGATTTGTGATCAGGCTTCCGGCTCCCCTCCGGACAATCGGCGGTGGAGTCGTGCTCGATCCCTACGCTCGCCGGCGGCCAATACCAAGCCTCAGCGCGGAGCAGCTGGAAACGCTTCCAGTCGAGTCGGCAGCCCGTCTGCGTTTTCTCCTCGTCGCTGAATCAACGCGTGGCATCTCCATCCGGGATGTTCCCGTCCGGGTTGGTTGCGCTCCCCGCGACGTGACTAGGCTCATCGAGATGACAAGCGCCTTCGTCGGCGCGCACAACCTTTTCTCTGCCGAAGCTGTCGAACAAGTAATGGCAACCGTACAGCGTATAGTCGCGGAGTATGAGATCAAATCTCCTCTCACCCCCGGTGTCCCTAATCGGACGCTGAGAGAAGCGCTACAGGTCGACGACGAGTTGGCTGACATTGCAATCCGGGAGATGGAGCGGGCCGGAGCGATCGAGGCGCATGGTCCGGTCTTGCGCCGAAAGGGCTGGGTGCCTTCGCCCAGCGTCAGCGATATCGAGATCAGCAAACGCCTGGCGCATGATATTTGCGCTTCTGATCACGAGCCGCCGAGTGTGGGTGAGCTCATTGCGCGTTACGGCAACTCGGTTCCTGGCTTGCTTCATTACCTGGAGCGGCAGGGGCGCGTCGTTCAGGTGGAGACAGATCGGTACTACGACCGGAGTGCGGTTGACGCGTTGCTGGCGAAGTTGCGAGGGGAGCTGGTGCCGGGACGCGTGTATGTGCCTGCCCAGCTTAGAGATGTACTCGGATTCTCCAGGAAGTACCTGATTCCCTTTCTGGAATTTTGTGATCGGATCGGCGTAACAGAACGTCGGGCGGAGGGTAGAACCCTGAGGCAAACATCCGGCATTCTGCTTGACAGTTTTCAAGCTCACCCGTAAGTTCGCGCCAAGAGAACATATGTCCACCTTTGTTGGAGTTAGCGTCTAGAGATCCTCTTTCGTCAGTATTCGGAGACAACATGAAGCACCTGTGGCGGGCGCTATTTTTTGTGCTCGTGCTAGGCGTGTTCATGCCAAGTCGTTCGGCGGCACAGGGGACAACCCAGACCGGCGGAGGACAAGGCGCCGGGTTGCAGCTAGGACAGAATTACCCGAACCCGGTCAATCAAGACACAAGGATTCCGTTCGTCATCGGCGATTCGCAGGGATGCACGGATACCGGACGTCTGCACCGCGTAAGTCTGCGGATTTACAATTTGCTGGCGCAGCTGGTTGCTGTGCCACTTCTGCAGGGTGGTGGGAACGCTGCCGGCGGCGAGCCGCTGGATGGACTGCAGTTGACGTGCAATCAGTACCTAGCGTACTGGGATGCGAAAAACTTCCAAACCGGAGATGAGGTGCCCTCAGGCATCTACCTCTACAGGCTGGAAGTGGATGGCAAAGTTCTGGTCAAGAAGCTGATTATAAGGAAGTAGTCGTCGAGGCTTCGTCGCAGGCAACTGTACCCGCGGCCTGACTTTTTAAGGCGCGCACTGGCAGAACCGGTGCGCGCCTTCCGTTTTTGTAGCCAAAGTGTGCCAGGTTGGCGGGTTTTATGCGGCACCGCCGTTGCACCCGTGAGCCCATTCCGCGTACTCACCAAGGCCGGCCCTCATGATCAATCCTGACCGACTGACTGTAAAGGCGAGTGAAGCGCTCAACGAAGCGGTTGAGCTCGCCCGGCGCGCGGGGAATCCGCTCGTCTACGATCTGCACCTCCTCACGGCGCTCCTCTCGCAGGACGAGGGGATCGTTGTTCCGATCCTGCAAAAGCTCGGCGTCAGCGTCGCCCAGCTTCGCGAAGCCGTCGGACGCGAGATGGCCCGATACCCCAAACAGTCGAGCGCTCAGCCGAGTCTCTCACGCGAGCTGAACCAGGTTTTCGACAAAGCCGAAGCAGATGCGAAGAAGCTCGGCGACGAATTCGTCTCGACCGAGCACTTCCTTCTCTCGCTCTCCGATGTGAAGGGCACGGAGAGCCGCAACCTGCTCACGGGCACAGGCGCGACGCACGACGCGTTGCTCGAGGCCCTCGAGTCGGTGCGCGGATCACACCGTGTTACGGATCAAACCCCGGAAAACCAGTATCAGGCGCTTCAGCGGTACAGTCGCGATCTCACCGAGGCCGCGCGCAAAGGCAAGCTCGATCCCGTGATCGGTCGCGACGAAGAGATCCGACGCGTCATCCAGATTCTCTCTCGTCGCACCAAGAACAACCCGGTTCTGATCGGCGAGCCCGGTGTGGGCAAGACTGCGATCGCCGAAGGATTGGCGCAGCGAATCGCCAATGGCGATGTGCCCGAGGGACTCAAGGGCAAGCGCCTCGTCGCTCTGGACCTCGCTGCGTTGATCGCCGGCGCGAAGTTTCGTGGTGAATTCGAGGAACGCCTCAAGGCCGTTCTCAAGGAAGTGACCGAAGGCGAAGGCAAGTTCATCGTGTTCATTGACGAGATGCACACCCTTGTCGGGGCGGGCAAAGCCGAAGGCTCGATGGACGCCGGCAACATGCTCAAGCCAATGCTTGCTCGCGGAGAGCTTCGCGTGGTAGGCGCTACCACGCTCGACGAGTACCGCAAGAACATCGAGAAGGACGCCGCCCTCGAGCGCCGCTTTCAGCCCGTATATGTCGGTGAGCCGAGCGTCGAGAGTACGATCGCGATTCTGCGCGGGCTCAAAGAGAGATACGAGACCCACCACGGCGTTCGCATCACCGACGGCGCAATCGTCGCCGCCGCCACGCTGTCGAACCGCTACATCGGTGATCGTTTTCTGCCGGACAAGGCGATCGATCTCATCGACGAGGCTGCATCGCGACTCCGAATCGAGATCGACTCGGTCCCGCAGGAGATTGACGAGGTAGAGCGTCGGGTCACGCAACTCGAGATCGAATGGCAGGCGCTCCAGA
Organism: Gemmatimonadales bacterium; assembly: GCA_031394125.1. GTDB lineage: Bacteria > Gemmatimonadota > Gemmatimonadetes > Gemmatimonadales > Gemmatimonadaceae > UBA4720. The sequence continues at coordinate 1,679 of JANMWS010000201.1, read as the reverse complement.
AAGAAAAAGACAAGGCCTCGCGTGAACGCCTGAAGAATCTCGAGCGAGAGCTCGCCGAGCTCAAAGAGAAAGCCGCGACCATGAGAGCCCAGTGGCAACAGGAGAAAGAAGTCCTCGGCAGCGTCGCCAAGATCAAGCAGCAGATCGAGCAGGCGCGCACCGAAGCCGAGCTGGCGACGCGGCGCGGAGATTTGCAGAAAGCCGCAGAGATCTCCTACGGCCAGATACCCCAGCTGGAGAAGCAGCTCCAGGAATCGGAGCGGAAGCTGGCGAGCAGGCAAGAGGGCGGTGCCCGATTCCTCAAGGAGGAAGTCGCTGCAGAGGACGTCGCCGAGATCGTCGCGCGCTGGACAGGAATCCCTGTGTCGAGAATGATGGAAGCGGAGCGTGAGCGACTCACGCGGCTGGAGCAGGTACTTGCGACCCGCGTAATCGGACAGGAAGAAGCGGTCCGCGCAGTGGCCAACGCTGTGCGCCGCTCGCGCGCCGGTCTTCAGGATCCCAACCGGCCGATCGGATCGTTCATCTTCCTCGGACCGACCGGCGTAGGAAAAACTGAAACGGCGCGCGCTCTCGCCGAGTTTCTGTTCGACAACGAGCAGGCGATGGTGCGCATTGATATGTCGGAGTACATGGAGAAGCACGCCGTCGCGCGTCTGATCGGCGCGCCTCCAGGATACGTCGGCTTCGAGGAGGGAGGCCAGCTCACCGAAGCGGTGCGCCGGCGTCCGTACTCGGTGGTGCTCTTCGACGAAATCGAGAAGGCCCATCCCGATGTGTTCAACATCCTGCTCCAGATTCTCGACGACGGACGCCTCACCGATTCACAGGGACGGACGGTCGATTTTCGGAACACCGTCATCATCATGACTTCGAACATCGGCAGCACCTACATTCTCGAGCATACTGGCGACGACAGGGCAGTGGTGGAGGCGCAGGTTACGAACGCCCTCAGACAACACTTCCGGCCCGAGTTCCTCAATCGCGTCGACGACATCATCATCTTCCGCCCACTCGGCAAAGCGGAGATCGAGCACATCATCGATCTGCAGCTCAAGAGACTGGAGCGGCTGCTCGGAGACAGGAAGCTGACGCTGGAGCTGACCCCGGAAGCGCGCGAGGTGCTGGCCACGGAAGGTTACGACCCCGCGTTCGGCGCGCGTCCGCTCAAGAGGGCAATCCAGCGGCTTTTGCAGAATCCACTCGCGCTCGCGGTTCTCGAGGGCAAGTTCACCGAGGGAGATCACATCCTCGTCGAGCGCGACCCCAAGGGAGAGCTCACGTTCAAGAAAGCGAAAGAGCCAGCGCTTGCCGGCAGATAGCAAGACGGCAGGCGATCAACTTGGCGTAGTTTCATCGCCTCTGGCGATCGATGAGCAGTACATACGGAATGCACTGGACCTCGCCCGCGAAGCGGTAAAGCGAAACGAGGTGCCAATCGGGGCGGTTGTCGTGCGCGATGGATCTATCCTCGCCGCCGCAACCAACCGGACGATTCGCGATCAGGATCCGACCGCGCACGCGGAGCTTCTCGCCATCCGCGAGGCATCGGCCAAGCTCGATAGCTGGCGGCTCGACGACTGCACTCTCTACGTCACGCTGGAGCCGTGCGCTATGTGTGCAGGCGCCATCGTTCTCTCTCGGGTGAAACGCGTTGTATTCGGGGCGTGGGATGAGAA
>JANMWS010000194.1:0-8155 GCA_031394125.1 Gemmatimonadales bacterium | reverse complement strand
GGCAAAGAGACTGGATGGCATAGGCCGCTGTGGACGACAGTACTGCTCCGCCTCGTGGCTCCCCGAGCTCCGGCCCGTCAATCTTGGTGTCGCCAAGGATCAGCGCTTGTCGCTCAATCCTTCGCAGATCTCTGGCGCGTGCGGGCGCCTAATGTGCTGCCTGCGCTACGAGCACGAGTTCTACGTCCAGAGCCGCAAGCGCTTCCCGAAGGAGGGTAGGCTCGTGGCGACGTCACTGGGGGAGGAAAAGGTCGTCAGCATCGACATCTTCCACGAGCGGGTCATGCTGCGCGGCGTTGACGGTGATATGCGCTCGCTCACGCTGCCGGAGTTCAAACAGGAGACGGAGCAGCTGACCGGAGTGGGAGCCGCCGTGGCTCCGGAGACAGACGAGGAAGAAAGCGTCGCCGAAACCATCCGCCCCGAGGAGATTTCACCGGAGCTGATGTACACAGCGGAGCACCAGATCTTCGTGCCGCGCCCGAGCACTGACTCGGAGCCGGCGAAAACCAATGGCCGTGACAACGACGGTGTCAACAAACGGCGCCGTGGAAGGCGAGGCGGGCGCCGCGGCCGCGGCGGAGATGAGCCTGGGTCCGGTAGCTCATAATTGGCCAAGTACTTCCTCACCTGTGCGATCGACTACGCCACCGCTGACCCGCATCAAGGGCATGCATTCGAGAAGATTGGCGCCGACGCCATAGCGCGTTACCACCGTCTCCTCGGCGACGACGTCCATTTTCTGGTTGGGATGGACGAGCACGGCCAGAAAGTCGCTCAGACGGCCGCGGAGCGAAAAGTCTCCCCGCAGGAGCTGGTGGACGCGGTAGCGGAAAGCACAGAGGAGATCTGGGGCCTGCTCGGCATCTCATACGACCAGTTCATTCGTACAACGGATCCCGCGCACAAGGCAGGCGTGAAGAGGCTGATCGAGCAGATCTTCGAGAACTCGCCTGACGATTTCTACGAGAAGGCGTATGCGGGCTGGTACTGCGTCGGCTGCGAGGCGTTCAAGCAGGACAACGAGATCGTCGACGGCAAGTGCGTCCTTCATCCGACGCGGACGCTGGAGTGGGTCGAGGAGAAAAACTGGTTCTTCCGGTTAAGTGCCTATACCGACCGCCTGAAGAAGCTCGTTTCCAGCGAGGAGTTTCTCCAGCCAAAGTCGCGTCGGAATGAGATTCTGTCGCTCCTCGATTCGGGCCTCGACGACGTATCGGCCAGCCGCAGCCGTTTCTCATGGGGCGTTCCCTTCCCCCGCAAAGGAACCGGCGGCGAGGACCAGACGACCTATGTCTGGTTCGATGCGCTGCCGAACTATCTCACGGCGACCGGGTTTCCGAACCCCGACTACGAGCAGCTGTGGCCCGCCGATCTGCATGTGATAGGCAAGGACATCACCCGCTTTCACGCGGTGATCTGGCCGGCGATGCTGATGGCGGCGGGTATCGCCGTTCCAAAGCGCATCTGGGTGCACGGCTTTGTGCTCGTGGGCGGCGCGCGCGTGAGCAAATCAGTTGGGGGTAATCTCAATCTGCGCGATGCGATTGGGCGTTACGGACCGGATGCATTCCGGTACTTTCTGCTGCGCGAAGTCCCGTTCGATGGAGACGGTAATTTCTCCTGGAAGAGGTTCGAGGAGCGGTACAACGCCGATCTCGCGAACGCTTTCGGAAATCTCGCCAGTCGTACGATCTCGATGGTCGAGCGCTATTGCGGGGGAGTCGTCCCCAAGGGCGAGCGCAACGAGATCGACAAGGCGGATGAGGCGGATCTCGAGACCTATCACGCGTCAATCGGCCCGAAGGGGTTTCAGCTCCACGAAGCGCTGAAGGCGGTTTGGCTCACCGTGGCGAGGGGGAACGAGTACGTCGATCGGCAGGCGCCGTGGAAGCTGGCAAAGGATCCGGGCAGTCGCGCGGAGCTGGAGAGCACGCTCGCGACGTTGATGAGGCAGTTGATCCGGCAGGCGGTCTATCTCTGGCCGTTCGTGCCTGGGAAATCGGAGGAGTTGTGGCGCTCTCTGGGAGCGCCGGATTCACCGAGTGATGTCGGCTTCTCCAGGCTGAAGAGATTGGATCCGAGCGGTTGGAATGTCGTGAAGAGTCCGCCTCTGTTCCCCAAGAAAGAGGTCGAGGCGAAAGTTCCTGTTGCAAAAAACCCCGGCTAATCCCGGGGTTTTCTGATTTCTTTACTTTCTTTGGAACTGCTTACCTGTTCGCGGTAACATCCAGAAAAGGGCGGTTCGTAGCTGTAGAAGACGTGACCGTGATGTCACCCCTAGCGGCAACCGTGTACACCCTTCCGCCAATGAATGATACGTCCGCTTTGACAATTGCCTTCGTCGGCGATCCGGTGTACCGCGTACTCAACTGATAGACGCCGGCTCGGAGAGTCGTGAATGCGCCTGCCGCTTTGTACGCCACTTCGGCGCCAACAGCGACTTCGGTTTTCGCGACGGTATCCGCCGCATACAACGTCATCGGACTTGCGTTGGAAATCGCGTGGACAAATCTCACGCTCGCGACCGTAAAGTCGGGAGGTGGGACAACGGGATCTTCCACCACGAAACCGTCTACGGTTTTCGCCGTGCTGTTGTAAAAACCGCTCATGTAGAATGAGTAGTATTTCCCGTCGGCGACTGTCGTGGTGACTGTTGAAATCGGCAGATCCTTGTCCGTTGCAGCCGCGATCCTTCCCGTCAACGTGTACTGGCCGGGATCGATCGCCGAGTAAGCCCCGCCAGCTCCAACTCCGCCATACGTGATCCCGGTGGTGGCTTCAGTCCCGGTGCCGGAGGTGATGGCGGTCATTTTCGTCGCATTGGCGTAGAAATTCACACCTGGTGCATTTACGCCAAAGTTGAAGAACCTGACGCGGGACGCGGCAAGAGGCGCACTCACCAACTGCTGGATGGCATCCTTTCCACACGATGATAGCAGGCCGGCACAAAGCAGGGCCGCAATAGATGCATATCTCTTCATGATCCGGTTACGGTTGAGTGATCCACAGTGGCTTGGTGTGATAATCCAGAGCAAGCCCGCCGATGACGTCCAGCCCCACTCTGTTCCAGACATACTCCGAGTTGAAGCGAGGTCTGATGCGCTGTACGACTTTGCCTCCGTTATCAGGATAGAGATTCGATGGAGGAGTAAAACCGCGGAAGACCTCGACCCCGCTTACCGGATCGACATCCGTGTAGTGGTATCGGCGCATATCCATCCAAAGCTCGTTGTGTCCCCATGCCCACTGGGCGATGTACTTCTGGGACATGATGTCCGACAAGGTCAATACAACGGGAACGATCGAAGGAGACGCAAGGAAGGCTGCCTTCTCCGTGTCCGTGATCTGCGTCGGCGTCTGGTTATCATCGCGGTTCCTGGCATTCACGAAATCAATGTGCGACGAGATGCCGGTCCTATAGGCGTTGAGCGCTGTCCCTTGATCCCCCATCCTCAGCGCTGCTTCGGCCTTGATGAACTGCAGCTGGGAGTAGGTCATTAATGGAATCTTCGATTTATCGGAGAACAGATAGCGGCTGGGAAGGCCTGCTCCCTGCCTGACGGGATACCCGAAGAAATTGTTGGGCCGCCGCAACGAGTCGAGCGCGCCGAAGCCCACGACGTTGGGATCGAGCCCACGGTATTGTCCATCCGGCGACGGGGACAACATGCGTGACATCCGCGGGTCGACGACACCAAACTGAGTCGAATCCATCAGGTGCAGCACAAAGAGAGTCTGCCTGTAGTTCGTAATGTTGTCTCTCGTCGGCCCCCAGAAATTGCGATCGGTGTTATCGGGGCTCGTGCCTGGGTAGGGCATCAGAGCGTCGTCCGCGTTGCTCGCGAACGATTTGTCGACCTCTGCGATGACCCGTGCGGGCGCGTACGAAGACTTGTTTGAATAGTGATTCAGGTTGAGGGCGAGCATTCCATGGGCGAGCTTCAACCACTTCGTGCGGACCCCGTTGTAGATCCTGTCTCCCTTGGCAAGATACGTCGGATCAACCGCTCCATCGGTTCTCTGCAGAAGCACGATCGCGCTATCCAGGAGTCGCTGGACCTCCTGATACGCAAAATCCTGCGTGTCGTAGTCGAAAGTGGTTCTCGATGGGTCGGGGGCTTCCTTGATGATGATCTCGCCATGAAGATCGGTCAGGGCCTGCCAACCCCACGCTTTCAGTATCAGCCCAACGCCCAGCAGATCCCAGCGCTGCTCGGCCTCGGCTTTCGTGTTCATGTCGACCAGGTTCTGACCGAGCGACCAGTACACATCCCGCCACTGTTCTCCACCGTTATCACTCGACGGATCGTACCCCATCCGATCCCATGTACTCAGAGCGGTACCGGGCAACGTCCACTCCTGTGTGTAGCGCCCAACGAACCGGCCGTCGAATTGCGGTGCCGTCACCATCCAGTGCAGCATCGCTGGCAGATACAGATTTGCCGTTACAACCTGCGGCGCGTTCGGATTGGTATTTACGTCGAGGAAGTTATTGCAACCCGCCGACAGGGCCAGAAAGCCCGTGAGTAATCCAGCGCATCTTTTCTTCATCGTCAGAACCCCATCCTGAATCCGAAATTGACACCGCGAGGTATGTGGAAGTTTCCGAAGTCGATACCAGCGGCGCTCGAGCCTCCCACTGCCGCACTGTTACCGTTCACGATGGGATCGAGCCCTTTGTAGTTCGTGATGAGGAAAAGATCTGTGCCCTTCACAAACACGCTCGCGTTTCGAGTGCCCATGAACCCCTCACGAAGAGCGTAACTCAATTGGATGTCCCTGAGCCTGACCCAGTTGATGTTCTTCTCGATGAAAAGTTCTTCGCTCATGTTGGTGTAGTAGGCCGTCTGAACGGCCGGAACGATGACAATATTGTTGAGAGTTGGGTTTGAAGAATCCTCTTTCCCGTCTCTCAGCACGCCCTTGAGCACCAGCGGATCGTTTCTATTGAGCGTCGATGTAGTGAGACCTCTCATCGTCAAATAATGCTCGGTCGCATTGAACACATCGCCACCTCTCCGGAAATCGAGCAGGAAATCGAGGGAGAGCCGGTTGAGCTTGAAAGTGTTGGTAAGACCAACCGTGTACTTCGGCTGGCGATCATAACCCGCGTTGACGAAGGATGTCGATCGAACCGGAAGGCCTGAGGTCGGATCGATCAGAAGATCGCCGGCCTTGTTCCTTAGATAGAACAAACCCGTCAGCGACATGGTCGACAGACCCGGTGCGGTACCGTTGCGGATGTTCCCGTACAACCAGGTGTCGGAGACGTACGATTCAGGCAGGCCGCGCGGCAGGGCCAACACCTTTCCCCTTGCCTTGGTCAGATTAGCCTGGAAATCCCATGAGAAGCCGTTCCGCAGTACTGGCGTTCCACGGAGCGTGAGCTCCAGGCCAGTGTTTCGCGTGTCGGCTCCGTTCAGATTCAAGAGAATGAAGCCCGTCGCGTAGCTACCCCTGATGTCGTTGACGATCTGGTCCTTGGTCTGCTTCCGGTACACTGTTACGTCGAGACCGAGGCGGTCATTCAGAAAGCCCAGTTCGGTTCCGAACTCGTAGGACTTGGCGAACTCCGGTTTCAGTTCCAGGTTCGGGCCCGTGAAGCCGTAGCCGTAGCCACCGTACGAGGTCGTTTTGTACTCGAGAGAAGGCCGATAGGCATAAGGCTTCGCGTCCTTGCCGACTGCAGCATAGGCAGCTCTCAGCTTTCCGGTCATGTGGCGACCGATGCCCGGAAACGCGTCAGAAAAGATGAAGCTCGACGAAACGCCGGGATAAAAGAACGAGTTCCGCCCCTTCGGGATCGTTGACGTCCAGTCGTTCCTGCCTGTTACCGTGAGGTACAGATATTTGTTGTAATCGAACACCGCTTGCCCAAAGGCACCTACGAGACGGCGCTGCTCGAGCGTGGTCCGGCCCGACCGGAGGTTCGTGTTGTTGATCGAAACGAAGTTGGGATCCAGGAAGTCCCTACCGACCGCTGCATCCGTCGTCGCCCTGGAGTCGGATATCGCGTTCCCCAGCAGTCCACTTACGGAGATGCGGCTCGTGAGCGGGTGGCTGTCCAAGTTCAGCAGCGTCTGGACATTGATGTTTCGTTGTATGAGGTCCGCCAGGTCTAGGACGCCATTGAGCGTACCGCTGGCGGCGCTTTCCGGATTCCGAACAATGAGGTTCTGGTTCGTGTAGGAATCCGTCCCGATGTTGGTCTTGAGATTACCCCAGGAAAACGGCGTAAGCGTGAGACCGACGTTTGCCAGAATTCGGTTGTTCTTCGAATTGATCCTGTTCTTCTCGATGTTGAAGTACGGGTTGTCGACTTCCGCCGACCCGGCAAGAGCGGTCAGTCTGCGCCTGACACCGGACGGAGTGAGGTAGTCCCTTGCATCGTCGGTTTGCGGCCAGAGCAGCAACCCGATGAGTGGGCCAATGTCGCCTTTGTACACCTGATCATTCCCTGCATAGGTATAGGCCATCGACAGATCGGTGTTCAGCCAAGGGGTAATCTGTGCCTGGGAAGCTCCGGTCAGATTGACGCGACCGTAATCCGAATTTCGGACTACGCCCGACTGGTGATCCGTCGAGCTGGCGAGGCGGTAGTTGATTTTGCCGTCGGACGTCGCCCCGCTGAACGAGAGGTTGTGCGTCTGCGCACTCCCCTTTCGGAAGAAGCCGCCGATATTGTCGTAGAAAACCGTTCCCGCAGGATATGGACTGCCGAAGTATTGGAACGAGCCGAGCGCACCCCCGGCAAAAGTCGTCGGACCATAAACGTGCTGCAGCTCGGGCTTGGCTCTGGTGCTTTCGATCCTGAAGCTATTGGAGTACTGCAGGCCGCCGCCAACTTTCCCACGCTTGGTCGCGATGACAATGGCGCCGTTCGCCGCGTCGATTCCGTACAGCGCGGCAGCCTCAGGCCCTTTCAGCACAGTCAGACTTTCAATGTCGTCGGGGTTGAGGTCGGCAGCCCGATTCGTGAAGTCGATGCCTCGATTGTTGAAAGCACTCGCCGAGCCTGGTGCATCAGAAGCGAGCACCCCCGTGTTGAGGGTGCGGTTGTCCATCGGAAGCCCATCGATGATCATCAGCGGCTGGTTGCTGCTGCTGATCGAGCTGATCCCTCTTATTGTTATCGACGATGAAGCGCCTGGAACGCCCGAGGTGCTCGTGACGTCGACGCCGGCGATACGTCCCTGCAACGCGTTGACAAAATTCTCCCGCTGGGCCGCGGCTATGTCTGCGCCCTGAATACTCTGCTGCGCGGTCCCCAAAGACCTTTGCTGAGCGGTCTGTCCCAACGCCGTGACCACCACTTCATTCAGAGCAGTGGCAACCCGGCCAAGCGCAAAATCCTGCGAGGCGGCTCCCGCGTCCGATACGGTCACTGCGAGGCGCTGCGGAGCGTAGCCGACTCTTCGCGCGCTCACGAGCCGTGCTCCTGACGGAACTCCAACGATCGTGTAAGTACCGTCCGGGCCGGTCTGGGCCCCGAGCCTTGTCCCATCGACGCTGACCTGCACTCCCTCGAGCGGCGTACCTGTTGCGGCATCACTAATGCGCCCGCGGATGGCCCCGCTCCCCTGCGCGATAGCGAGTGCGGGAGACGCAAGCAAGGCGAGTGCGAGAAAACACAGGACTCGACGCAACGGCATGGTGCCTCCAAAAATCGATTTAAATAGTGATGCTTGCCCGCGCGCTATCGCCCCGCTTAGCCAGGCGGGAGCAACAACGTATGACTGCGTGCGGGCGATGGCAAGAGAGAACTCCCGGACGGTTTTCCCGAGGTCCGTCGGCCCCGACGTATGTTATCGGCGGGTCGTGCGAAATGGTCAACCCTTCTTTACTGTCTGCCTAGTTATCACGGTGACGGCGCCCATCTTTGGCGGTCCCTAATTCGGCCATCTGGGAAGTCTCAAAAAAAGTCGCCCTCGCGGACGACCTTTTTTGTGGCGGAGCTATCGCACTAGAAGTTCGGATTGTTCAAGCGTTCGACATCAGGAACCGGGAAGCAGCGCTCCGTTCCGTAATTCCCGCCTTTCAGATAGACGGTCGAGTACGGTATCCCCGCCGCTGGGTCGAGTGGCAGGTTCAGACGCCGCACGTCGAACAGGTGCTGACCCTCGAGAAAGAGCTCGCGGCGGCGTGCTTCCGT
>JANMWS010000193.1:0-8174 GCA_031394125.1 Gemmatimonadales bacterium | reverse complement strand
ATCGCCAGCGTGATCATTGCCTCATTCGTTTTCTGGACGCATCGCGCCAACATCGGCCGCTTGCGCCGTGGTGAAGAGAATCGCTTCGTGAAAAAAGAGAGCGCTGGCTAGTGCGGTGCGCTGTAGTCGGAGCTGGCGCTTGGGGGACCGCGCTCGCCGATCTGCTCGCGCGGAATGGCCACCAGGTGACCCTGTGGGCGTACGAGCCCGACGTGGTTAAGGCGATCAACGAGAAGCACGAAAACATTCGGTTCCTTGTTGGTCATCGACTGGCTCCAAACCTGACCGCCGTTAGCGATCTTCAGAAAGCCGTCGAGGGTGCGGAGCTGGTGACTCTGGCGACACCTTCGCAAGTGTTGCGTCCGATCGTAAAATCGGCTCGGACGTCATTCGGGAGCAAGGTACCGATCGTAGTGGCGAGCAAGGGGCTGGAGCCAATGACTCTAGCGCTCATGACCGAGGTTGCGGAGGAGGAAATTCCAGGGGCTACTGTCGTCGCCCTTTCGGGACCCAGCTTCGCCGCGGAGGTCGTGAAGTGCCAACCAACCGCGGTTGTCGTTGCGTCCAAAAGCGGGAGTGCCGCCGCTTTCACGCAGCGCGCATTCAGCTCCCCGTACTTCCGGGCGTACACTCATACGGATGTCACAGGTGTCGAACTCGGGGGCGCGCTCAAGAACGTGATGGCCGTCGCCACTGGCATTGCCGAAGGGTTGGGACTCGGCTTCAACGCCAGAGCGGCGCTCATTACGCGTGGTCTCGCCGAGATGACGAGACTCGGAGTCGCGCTGGGTGCCGAGCAAACCACCTTTGCCGGCCTAGCGGGACTGGGTGACCTGGTGTTGACGTGCACGGGATCACTTAGCAGAAACAGGGCAGTCGGACTCGAGCTCGGTAAAGGCAGGCAGCTGGACGAAGTTCTCAGGGAGACGGAAACCGTAGCGGAAGGAGTAGTCACAGCGCAGAGCGCTCGTGAGCTCGCTGCACGGGAAGGAGTCGAGATGCCGATCGTGGATACTGTGAACCGCGTACTCTTTGAGGGCCAGCCGGCGCGCAGCGCCATCGCCGCGCTCATGACGAGAGAACTCCGTTCGGAGGTGGACGAATGAAAGCGAAAGAACCTGTGCAGGAGTTCTTTTCGATAGGCGATGTGTGCACGCTCACGGATCTCAAGCCGCATGTGCTGCGCTACTGGGAAAGCCAGTTCAAGTTTCTTCACCCCGCCAAGAATCGCTCGGGCAACCGCGTATACCAGCGGCGCGAGATCGAGCTCATCATGCTCGTCAAGCAGCTTCTATACACCGAGAAGTACACCATCGATGGGGCGCGCCAGAAAATCGACGATTACAGGAAGAGCGGGGACCTGAGGACGGTGGCACGCGCGGCACTGGATTCGCAGGCGGTCGAGTCCATGGAAACCGATCTGCGCTCCATACTCGCGATACTCGATGGCCAAATCGAAGAAAAGGGGGTTGAAAGTTGATACAGCCACTCGTTGTGATCGTTCCCGTTTACAATGCGGAACCGACTCTCGCCAAGGTAGTAAAGGACGTCCGCCGCAATCTCCCCGGCGCGCTGATCATCGGTGTCGACGACGGATCGACCGACGGCTCCAGAAAACTTCTGAGAACTGTCGCCGACGAAACGATCGAGTTCGACCAGAACCAGGGTAAAGGCGCGGCGCTCCGCGCTGGATTCCATGCTGCGCTCAAGAAGGGCGCGGCAGCCGTTCTGACAATCGACTCCGACGGCCAGCACGATGCGGCCTTCGCGCCCGCAATCGTCGGTGCCCTCGATCACGCGGACATCGTCATCGGAACGCGCGACCTTTCCGGCAAGGCGGTCCCCAAGCATCGCCGGATCGCCAACATGATCTCGTCCGCAGCTACGCGCGCCGTATCGGGCGGGAAAGTTCGCGACAGCCAGTCCGGCTATCGCGCGATCAAGGCGGAAGTGCTGCGCAAAGTCACGGCCGTTGGTGACCGCTATGAGTACGAGACGGACTTCATCATTCGCGCGGCGCGCGCGGGGTTCACCACAGTGAATGTCCCGATCTCTACTATTTATGGCTCGCCGAGCTATTTCCGCGAATTCCGGGATGCGTGGCTGGTGATCAAGGTTTTGTGGCGTCATCGTGCCGGGGTTCTTAAGCGTTGAGACTCCTCTGCACCAACGACGACGGCATTCTGGCCTTTGGACTCGCCTGCCTGATCGAAGCCGCCGAGCCGTTGGGGGTGATCACTGTCGTTGCCCCGGATCGTGAGCAGAGTGCGACGAGTCATTCCCTGACGCTGCATCACCCGGTTCGGCCCATCGAGCTTGCTGAACGAAGATTCCAGGTGGACGGCACCCCGACCGACTGTGTGATGCTTGCCCTCGAGGCGCTGATGCCTGAGCGGCCGGATTTCGTGCTGAGCGGAATCAATCATGGGCAGAACATGGGCGAAGACGTTCTCTACTCGGGGACAGTCGCCGCGGCGATGGAAGGACTCTCGCTGGGCATTCCATCAGTGGCGATTTCGTTCGCGGGCGGGGATCTCCGGGCAGACGTGACCATGCTGCGTGACCAGATCGAGCCGCTCCGCGACCTGCTCAAGCACATTCTGTCGCTTCGCGCATTTCCGGAGCACACGCTACTCAACGTGAACCTGCCGCCATTGCGCGGCGCAGACATCCGTGGGGTTCGACTCACACGATTGGGCCGACGCGTCTACTCGGATTCGCTAAAGCCGATGCAGGACCCGTGGGGCCGTCAGATATACTGGATCGGTGGAGGCTCGATCGAATGGTCGGGTGAGGAGAGCTCCGATTTCCGTGCAATTCAGGAAGGCTACATCTCGGTGACGCCCTTGCACCTCGACCTGACGCATCATGCGATGCTTGCCGCAGCGGAGAGTTGGTGGCAGCGCCCTTAGAGCACGAGCTCCGGGGTCCGCGCCGACGGCTTGTAGAGCTCCTGCATGATCAGGGTGTAAGAGATCTGGCTGTGCTTCATGCGATCGATCAGACTCCCCGTCACCTATTTGTACCGACCGGTGTGCGCCATCGAGCGTATGAGGATTCTGCCCTTCCGATTGGAAGCGGACAAACGATCTCGCAGCCGTCGATCCACGCCCGTTATCTCGAGCTCCTCAAGCTCACGGGCAACGAGAAAGTGTTGGAGATCGGAACCGGCTCCGGATATCAGACCGCCCTGTTGTCGCAGCTCGCCGCTCAGGTGTTCTCGATCGAGCGGATACCAGAGCTGCTGGACAAGGCGCGCGAGACGATCAGGCTGATCGGCGCGCGGAATATCTCCTTTCTGCTTGGAGACGGCACTCTGGGTTGGCGGCAGTACGCCCCTTACGACGCGATATTGGTCGGGGCAGGAGCGCCCGAAGTGCCCTCGACTTATCATGAGCAGCTCACTGAGGGCGGACGTATCCTGATCCCGCTCGGTGACAAGGAAGACCAGACGCTATATATGTTCACACGTCGCGGAGAACAGCTCGATCAGACAGAAATCGCTCCGGTGCGATTCGTGCCGCTCGTGGGCAAATACAGCTGGGGGGTGTAGTGCAGCAGAGACCACAACGTCCGTTCGTTCCGCATCGGACTCCGAAAGCATCACAACCGGTGACGACACATTCTGACTTTCGCCTGTCACGACCATTCGTGCCTGGCTCGTCGCGCGAGGAACCTGTCGCTGTCGCCGAGGACCCCGTTGTAGAGGTCGTTGCGCCTCAGCGCACCGACAGACAGCAGCTTCCGCCGATCGACGTATTTCTTGACGACGAAGTAGCTCGAGGAGACCAAGAATCGCGCGAGATTCCGCCCGTCGAACACTTTCTGGATCCAACTCCCGCCGTTGGCAGCTTCGCGCCAGACGTTGAAGGCGCGTTGATCGAGACCTCCGCCGCTGTAGCCGACTACACCTCGGCCACTGCCTCCGGTCGTCCTGCGACAGAGACCGGGTGGGGCGTAGATGATTGGCAGCGATACGATTGGCGTGCGGCCTCAACCTTGGGAGACGCTGCCGAATCTCAGGCTTCCAAGGAGTGGGCGACGACCGATTGGGATGCGGGGTCGGGTAAGCCGACCGCGCGGAACAAGCTGACTCCGGCTCAAGCCATCGCGAACGCGCTCGACCAGATCGCTCAACAAATTCGAGAGGGGGACTTGACCGTGCCGTCGCCCGGGACTTCAGTCACCGATCCGGGAGCGATTGCCGCCACACTCGCCGCTCTCCTGGGGGTCAGACGCTAACTGGCGAATGGACAGCATTCACTTGGAAGTCAGCGGTCGCGTGCAGGGTGTAGGATTTCGATGGTTCGTGGTGGAAAAAGCGCGCCGGCTCCGATTGGCTGGATGGGTAAGAAATCGCCCAGACGGAAAGGTGGAAATTGCTGCATCGGGAAATGCAGACGCTCTCGCGCAACTCGAGTCAGCGGTGTCTAGCGGACCTCCGGGGGCTCAGGTGCAAACGGTCAGCAGACTTGCGCAGGTAGCGGCGGCTGATTCGCTCCAATCGCCGTTCGAGATCGTTCGCTAGGGTCTCTCACGCGCCAGCCGCTCGCCGGCTTCACGATATCCGGTGGGCAAGCCGACGTCGTGAAAGTCGCCGCGAACACGGCAGCCGGTGAGCCTTCCTCTTCTGAGCAACAGCTGCAGGACTGGTATATCGTCCAGCTCTTTTCCGCCCGGCAGATTTGACTCGACCTCGTCAATAGCCAAGAAAACCTCGGGAAGAAATACGTAGCGGCCAACGCCGGTGAAGGCCGACGTTGCGCCCTTGAGATCGAAGGTGGTGTGGCCCGGACCTTTGTCGGGGATTGACTCGATGACGTACTCATCCCCTTTGAGATGTCCCGGATAAATCGCCGTCGGTCCGTAGCGGGCTCTATCCGCGGCGCCCAGCTCCACAATCGCGACGACATTCTTACCCGTGCGTTCGTGCACTTTGAAGAGCTGCGCCAGGGCTGGCTGATCGCCCCGAAAGAGATTGTCTGGAAGCGCCACGCCGAAATTGTCACTCGCCACGAAATCGCAGCCGAGCCTGATTGCGTCGGCGAGCCCGCGTGGATTCTCCTGCGTGATGACCTGCACGCGCTCGGGCATGCCTGAACGCCCAGCGGCGGCGCGCACGGCCTCGTTCAAGTCATCCTTGCCCGGCGCCGATATGATCAGCACGTCACGTACTCCGCTGGCGGCGCATTCTTCCATCACGCGGAGCACGAGAGGCACGCCGGCAATGGGAAGGAGCTCCTTGGCCGCGCCTTTCGTAAGCGACGACATCCTTGTGCCTTTTCCACCACAAGGGATCAGAGCTTTGGTGAGGCTAGTCAACTCTCCACATCCTCGATTCTGGCTCCGCTGCCCGCGCGTGTGAGCCACGTCCCGGGCGGCCGGCCAAACCGAGCTTGGTATGCCGACGAGAGATCGTCGGCCGCCGCAGCTAACGCATCGAGATCACCCACGGCGATCGCGCACCCGCCCCACCCGGCGCCTGTGAGGCGAGCGCCGGTGACGCCGGGTTTGCCGCGAACGGCGTCCACGAACCAGTCGAGCTCCGGTGTCGAGCACTCATAGTTGTCCCGCAGCGATTCGTGCGACTGATAGAGAAGCTCACCCGCGACGGCGCGCGTCTGCATCAATTGCATCACGAGCTTTTCGACGCGCGCATTCTCCTCGACGACATGCAGCGCGCGCTTCCTGATCCTTGGGCTGAGATCGGCGTGGCGTACCTCGTCGAGGGTCGCGGCGGCCAGATGCAACAGGGAAGGGCGCAACCGCCGAAGCACTGCTAGCGCTTCCTCGCATTCAGCGCGGCGCTGGTTGAACTGCGACGCGCGCAGCTCTCGGGGCGAGGCAGTGTCAAATATCAAAACCGCGTCTGGCATCGTCACCTGCTCGGTCTCGAGCGTGTCGCACCAGAGATGCAGAGCGTGACCCTCGAGACAAAGTGCGGACGCGAATTGGTCCATCACACCGGAAGCAACTCCGACGAACTGCGTTTCGACATTCCACGAGAGCAGCGCGAGCTTCCGCATGTCTGTAGGCTCGGACGCGATCTGACCGAGCGAAACCGCAGTCGCCACCTCGAGCGCGGCCGAAGAGCTCAAGCCGGATCCCATCGGGACGTCGGACTGAACGATTGCGTCGAACTGCGGCACTCGCACGCCAGCGCCTTGCATCGCTGCGCAGACTCCGATCATGTAGTCCGACCACTGTCCCGACGCGGCGAACTGTCGCACGTCGAATTCGACCGTGGTCGACTCGCGGTCTGATACGATCCTGCTCAGACCTGCGTCGGGGCGCGCGCGAATGGCGACGTAGGTGCGCCGGTCGATGGCAATGGGAAGGACCTGACCACCGTTGTAATCAGTGTGCTCGCCGATGATGTTCACTCTTCCCGGCGCGGATCCAATTATGTCGGGGTGGCCCCCAAAAACGTTGCGGAAGTAATCGCGCGCGTCCGAGGCGTTCATGTCCTGCGGGTGGCTCCCCGCCACGGACTTATCGTTCCCTCGAGATTGCGGAGAGCCAGTCGTACCCCCTGGGATGATCGAACCTGTTCGAGCCGGTTCAGTGCCGTGGACTCTGCCACCTCCCTTTGGGATTGTCAAGCAATGCTGGTCTGAGCTTGACAGCGGCTCGGCCGGACCCTATGCTCTGCCGCCTGAACCGAATCGAACAGGTTCAGCTCAGTTCGATCCGCCTCCCGCACCCGGTCGGGCATGACTGAAAAGCGCCCCACAATCACGGATGTCGCGAAACAGACCGGGGTCTCCAAGGCCACTGTGTCTGCCGTGCTCAACGACAGCACGGCGGTGAAAAGCGATACGCGTGATCGCGTCCTCGCCGCGATCGACCTGCTCAATTACCGCCCAACTCAACAGTCCGGGGCGAAGTCTCCGCGCCGTTACCGCAGCATAGCCGTAATCATCAAGGAGCACGACAACCCCTACTACGACGAAGTGGTGGCGGGAGTCCGCGCGCACGCCGAGGCTCAGGGCTACATGCTCCTCGTCGTCAGCAGTGAAGGGAGCTACGCATCCGAGCGGCGCGCGGTGGAGCTGCTCCGCGACAAGGATGTAGACGGGCTGATCGCTGCTCCCGTGATGGACGAGCACGCCGATCTCTCCCACTTCTTCGAGCTGAAAAGGCGAAACTTTCCTTTCGTCTTTCTCGAGCAGGTGCGCGGCGTTCCGGCGAGTCTCGTCGATCTCGAGAACGTCAGCGCTTCACAGAAGGCGGTGGAGTACCTGTTCGGTCTCGGACACCGAAGGGTCGCGCACTTCGCCGGACCAGCGTACTCAACGCACAGCGAGGAGCGCGTGGCCGGTGTACATCGCGCCTATAGCAGCAGCAACCTCGTCTTTGGCGCCGACGACATCGTCCACGCCGGTGCGCATTTCGAAGATGGGTATCGCTGCGGTCACGCGCTCTTTCAGTCGCGCACGGAGAGCAACCGCCCCACCGCTGTCACTTGTTACAACGATCTCGTCGCGATGGGATTGCTCAAAGCTTTGTCTGAGCTCGGGATTCGCTGCCCCGAAGAGGTGTCGGTCGTCGGATTCGACGACATCAAGTTTTGCGAGAACCTCAGGGTGCCGCTAACGACCATCCGGGTGCCCAAATTCGAGATGGGAAACCTCGCCGCGCAAATGCTCATTCGACACATCGAATCGAAGCAGGCCGTGACTCCACGGAAGGTCTATCTCGATGCGACCCTGGTTGTCCGTAGCTCCACCGCCCCGCCAGCGCACTCACCAATAACGGTCAGCGCTGCTAATGGCGACGGCGCGCACAAGCTTCACCGCAGGTCCATAGCAACTCATCCCGCCGCTGCGAGCGGCACCCACAGCTCCCCTGAAAGTGGAGGTACTCTTGAATAATCTATCTCAAAGTATGAGATGGGCGGCCGCGCGACGCTTCGCGCCGTTCACGCTCGCATGCATGGTTGCGAGCGCGGTTTCCATTCTGCCGTCCTCGTCCGCCGCGCAAGGAACAGGAGCGGGCACGATTACCGGTATCGTCACCGCTGATGCCGGGCAGCCGGTGGCGGGAGCACAAGTGCTGGTACCAGGACGTGGCATCGGCACGACGACTGGACCCGACGGGCGCTTCACGCTCGGGAGAGTTCCGGCCGGCACTTATTCGTTGCGCGCACAGCGCATCGGGTTCGCGCCCCAGAC
>JANMWS010000154.1:0-36400 GCA_031394125.1 Gemmatimonadales bacterium | reverse complement strand
CTCTGGTTTTGATTCGAGTAATCTCATGTTGCTCCCCTGTGAAAGCTGCCCACCTATATAGCAAGCGCTTGGCCAAAGTGGCCCGTTTTAGGGCGTCCTAAAGGCCTTATTTTTGGCACGATTTTCCGCCACTGCTGAGATCCAAGCGGGTGAGACGGAGCCAGTGTTTCCACCGGACGGATCAGTCAGCTAAATGCAAAAAGGACAGGGGTTTAGCCGCGTCCTTACTCCTCTGCCCAATGACTGGTTCCCGAAGTGCTAGCCCTTTGTTGTCTTCTTTCTGGCGGGAGCCTTTTTGGGGGTCGCTTTCACCGCTGCTTCAGCGGCCTTTGCCGACGGCGGAGTGATGGCATTTATGCCTGCTTTTCGCGTAAGAATTCCGCACATGGACTCGAACGCGTTTCGCCCCGCAGTCCCGGGTTTCGGACGGTCCCAAACCATGTGAGCCTGGTCGCGCGGATCGACCTCTCCCTCATCTCTGACGAGAATGTTGTTGCCGGCGTATACCGTGCTCCGGACGCGCTTCACCCGGACGGGTGAGCACCTTACGTAGGCCCGCTCGACCAGTCGGCTGTACTGCTTCTTGTTCTCCAGTATTCGTGGCTTGGTATAGTCCCAGCTCGTGACCGTCGTCCAGGTGCCGGGCGACTGGAGTGCGATGCTTGCCGTATCGAAGATGACCGCGACGTCGGCGTCCTTATACACCTGCCGCCAAGGCGCCTGCGCGTGCGCGGCCATTGGCAAAGCACTGAATGCGGCTGATAAAACAATTCTGCTTACAAAACGAATCATGAAATCTCCTGAGGTCCGCCACCGTTGGCCGGCCGGGATCGAGGTGGCAGCAATAAGAACGATCCTTGTCGGCTTGGATTATATACACCGCTAACGCGAAGGCGCCACTCGGACCCGTACGGACGCCTTTCTCGCCTGCCGATCGCTGAGCTCACTGTTCAGTGCCCGGTACGATGATCGAAAGCGCGTTCGATCGCCTCTTCGCCGGCCGGTAGCCGCGAGCTGGTCTCCTCGGAGATCTCGCGCAGCTCTTTCTCGTTCATCGTGCGAACGATGGTGAGAATGGCGGCGAGCAGCGGCACTGCTACCAGCAGACCAAGAAAACCGAACAGGATTGCCATGAGCGCCTGAATTCCGAGAGTCATCGCGGGCGGCAGGTTCACTCCCCGCTTCATCAACACCGGCACGAGCACGTGATTCTCGACGAACTGAATCACGATGTAGCCGATCGCGACGACAAGCGCCTTATGTGGCGAGTCGATGAACGCCATCGCGATGGCGGGAACCGCGGCGAAGATCGAGCCAACTATCGGGATGAATTTGGATACGCCCGCGAGGATGCCGAGTGGCAGCGCCGCCTTTACGTGAATCGAGAGAAGAAACACGGTGGTGACGGCGCCGATCACGACCATCGCGATCAGCTGCGTTACGAGCCAGCGTCGCAGGGTCGTTGCGAGCCGGGCCAGCGCGAGCGCCGCCCGGTCCCGCTCCCGTGTCGGCACGAGCGCCAGAACCCCGCCGTGATAGAGATGGGGGTCGAGGCCGATATACGCTGCGATGAAGAGCACCAGCAGGAACGCGCCCGTAACAGCGAACGTGGACGTCAGCACGCGGAGGAATGAGTGCTGCGCGCCGGAAAATTGTCTGGTTATCTCGCGCCTGAGATTGCCGCCGACCACGACCTCGTTGTTGCGTGTGATCGTCCTCTGGGAGTCCGTGACAATCGCTGGTGCAGTGAGCGAGTCCGTAGCGACTGAATCCGTCTCGGCGATTCCCGGCACGGTGCCGGCATCGTCCCCTGTGCTCTCCTGATTGAAGAGGATGCCCAGCACTCCGTTGGCCCGGTGGCCGAGCCAGGAGTCGATCTTGTCCAGCGCCTCGGGAAGTCGCTGCTGCAACTCTTTCGATTGGGATCGAAGAATGGGCGCCATCCCGACGCCGCCGCCAATGAGAAGGCCCAGAAACAGCGTAAGAATTATAGCCACGCCGAGCCCGCGCGGGATGCGGCGCTTCTCGAGCCAGTCCGCTCCCTGGGAGACCGGGAGTCCGAACAGCACTCCGAGGAAGAATAGGAAGATTACGGGATGCGCGATCCAGAGCAGGCGGAAGGCGATATAGAAACCGAATATGAGCGCAAGAATTCTTACGACTTCGCGCGTCGGGATCCGAATCGTTTCGCGGGCTGGCATGCTGGTATGCTAAACGGGGCTGCCTGTTTGCGCGAGTTGGCCGCGCACGCCACTGCGGACCGCTTGACCTGCTAAATCTGGGCGCTAGGTTGAAACAACATAGGCCGCTTCTCTCCCCGGACGCGGCCTTTCTCCTTTTTCAGCGATACCACGGAGAATGCAATGCCGGCAACACCCGATGGACCGATCGCGATCTACTACGAGCATCCGGATTGGTTCAAGCCGCTGTTCGCCGAGCTCGATCGGCGCGAGATACCCTACGCGCGCATCGATGCCTCGTCTCATTACTACGATCCGTCCGAGACTCAGTCGCCCTACTCGCTGGTTTTCAATCGAGCGAGTCCTTCGGCGTACCTGCGCGGACACGAGCAAGTAACCTTTCATACTCTGAGCTGGCTGCGTCACCTCGAGCGGATCAGAGTTCCGCTCGTGAACGGTCCCGCCTCCTACCAGATGGAGATTTCGAAGGCGCTCCAGCTCGACGTACTCGAGCAGCTCGACCTCCCGTATCCGCGAGCGCGGGTGATCAACGATGGCGCGCTCGCTCCGGAAGCTGCCCGTGACTTGCGATTCCCCGTCGTCGTGAAGGCGAACATTGGCGGGAGCGGAGCGGGCATCACCCGCTTCGACAACGCGGAGTCGCTCGCTGCCGCCGCCAGCGTGGGACTGATCGATCTCGGCGTGGATCACGTCGCGCTCGTTCAGGAGCTCGCGCCGCTCCGGGATGCGCACATCACGCGCGTCGAAGTCCTCGACGGAAATTTCCTCTACGCGATCAACGTTTATCCGGCTGACAATTCTTTCAACCTTTGCCCCGCCGATGTCTGCCAGACCACCGACGGCCAGCAGCTTTCCCGCGGCGCGTGCGCGGTCGATGCGCCGAAGAACGGAATGCGCGTCGAGCAATACACTCCACCGCTCGAGATCGTCCGCCAGGTCGAGCAGATCGCGAGACACGTCGAGCTCGACGTCGGTGGAATCGAGTACCTCGTCGACGACCGCGACGGACAGCACTACTTCTACGACATCAACGCCCTGTCCAACTTCGTGGCCGATCCGAAGAACGTCGTCGGGTTCGATCCGTTCGAGCGGCTCGTCGATTATCTCGTCGAAAGAACGAGAGTGCTCGCTCCGGCGGGCTTCGGCCAGTGAGATACGGCTACTGGCTCCCGGTGTTCGGCGGATGGCTGCGCAACGTCCCCGACGAGGGCATGAGCGCGACGTGGGATTACGTGAAAAAGCTCGCCCAGCGGAGCGAGCAGATCGGCTATGATATCACCCTGATCGCCGAGCTGTTCATGAACGACATCAAGGGAATCGACGGCGACTCTCTCGACGCGTGGTCGACCGCCGCGGCGCTCGCCGCCGTCACCGAGAAGCTCGAGCTGATGGTGGCGGTCAGGCCGACGTTTCACGAGCCGGCGATCTTCGCCAAGCAGGCGGCGAACATCGATCGCATCTCCGGCGGGCGCCTCGCGCTCAACGTCGTCTCTTCGTGGTGGAAAGACGAAGCCAGACGTTACGGCATCAATTTCGAGGAGCACGACGATCGTTACGGACGCACCGACGAGTGGCTGCGGATTGTGAACGGAGTCTGGACCGAGCCGCGATTCAGCCACTCTGGCAAGCACTACAAAGTCGAAGAAACGATTCTCGAGCCCAAGCCCCTGCGCACCCCGCGCCCAACGATCTACGCCGGCGGTGAGAGCCCGGCCGCGAAAGAGCTGATCTCACGCGCGTGCGACGCGTACGTGATGCATGGCGACCCGCCCGACCGCGTCGCGCCAAAGATCGCCGACATGGCGGCGCGTCGCGAGAAGATCGGGCTGGGTCCAATGTTATACGGTGTCGCCGCTTATGCGATCGTTCGCGATTCCGAAGAGGAGGCTCGTCGGGAGCTGGCGCGCATCACCAACGTGCAGCCTGGCACGCCCGGATACCAGAATTATCAGGACTGGATTTCGCACACCGACCTGGACCAGCAGGTGAGCCTCGAGGACTACTCGGTTTCGAATCGCGGTTTGAGAGCGGGACTGGTGGGAACGCCCGAGCAGGTGGCTGGCCGCATTCGGGAGCTCGACTCGGTGGGGGTGGATCTGTTGCTCCTCCAGTTCAGTCCGCAGGCCGAGGAGATGGAGCGATTCTCTGAATCGGTAATGCCGCTTGTGGAGACTGCTTCGGTCTCATAGCTCTGGCGTCGAGATCGCGACACGATCTGACATACTACTCCGCGTCGCGATCCCGACGCCTAAGCAATCAGCTTGGCCTGCCGCGCCCGGATAGTCCGGTAACACTCGCACGAGGCCTTCTCGAGCCCCGGCCTGTTCACCACCGTGATATTTCCACGGCCGTGCGCGATCAGGCCCGCCTTCTCCAGGATTCCC
The DNA here is from genome assembly GCA_031394125.1 of Gemmatimonadales bacterium. Classification (GTDB taxonomy): domain Bacteria; phylum Gemmatimonadota; class Gemmatimonadetes; order Gemmatimonadales; family Gemmatimonadaceae; genus UBA4720. The sequence goes on along the minus strand of JANMWS010000154.1, from coordinate 31,815 downwards.
ATTGCCACGGTGACGCCCGGCCTGCGCACGCCCAGCATCTCGGCCAGGAACTCCTGGGTGAGATCGAAGCTGTCGCGGCCGACCCGGTCTTGCGACATCAACAGCCAGCGCGCGCAACGCTGCTCAATTACGTGAAGCCGGTTGCAGGCGGCGGACTGCGCCACCGTCTCGAAAACGAACTCGCTGTAGCGGTGCAACAGACGCCTGAGACCAGGTAGTTCCCGCGCCAGATGTTGGAAATCCTTGACGCCAATTCTCAGCGCCGTCCCGCTGATCTGGCCGCAGCCTTTCTGCTTCGAAGTCTCGACTTCATGAAAAACGGGAATTCCCGAAAATCCGTCGTTGCCGACTGTCATGGCCTCGACCTGGTCACCGTCGTCCATGACCGTGACGAGAGAGATTATGCAGTCTTCCGGAAAGTGGGCGAACTCGAGCTTCTGTTCGGGCTCAAAGAGGATCTGCTTGGACTTCACCTCGATCAGCTCGCTGCGCTCGACCAGCGCCGCGAGCTCGGCCGCTGGAAGCAGTCTGAGAATCTTGTTGCGTGGGGAGCCATCCGACCGAGGGGCCCCAGCCGTCACGGCTGTGTGGGGATCGGTTGTGGAGCGGATCGACGCAGCCGGCATTTCGGTCCAGTGGTGCGTCCAGCTCGGACGCGTACGTATCATTGAGCCGCGAACCTGGTGGAACAGCGAGCGGCTCTAGTATGATCGGATGTTTAGCAAATAGCGAACCCAAGCGGTTTCAAAATTCGGCCGACTCCTGGACACGAGAAGCTCTGCCCTGCGGGACGGCCGAAAGTGCCGCACTCCTCGGGTGTTATCTTGAGGGGGCGAAAACAGTCATTTATGACGGCCCGCCATCTATAGAGCAGCAGGACAGCTCGCCCCACCGGAAGACATGACGACACCTGCTGGCCCCCAGACCAACGAGCGAAAATTCCGCTTCAAGGACGAGTGGCTCGTTGCCCTCGTGGGGACCATGCCAGGCGTCACCCCGGAACTGATCAAGCGCTGGCGTTTTCAGGAAAAACCGTACGTCGCCCAGGCACTCATCGACGGAGATGTGCTGTCGTTCAAGGAAATCGCCGAAGTTGTGAAGGAAGCCTTCAGAATCGACTATGTCGATCTGAATCCCAACGAAATCGACAAGAACGCGATGCAGATCCTTCCCGAAAAGCTTTGCCGGGAGCACAACGTTCTGCCCGTAAAGGTCGACAGTCGCATGGTCTGGCTGGCGATGGCCAACCCGCTGGACCAGGAAGCGATTCAGCGCGTCAGCTGGGCGACGAGCCGCGAGGTGACGCCGCTTTTCTGCCCGCCTGGCCAGCTCGACAAGCTGGTGTCCGAGACCCTCCGCCCCGACGCGATGATCTACGGCCTTATCGACAAGCTCGATCAGACCGTCGGCATCGAGCAGATCAAGGAGGAAGAACAGGACGCCGCGGCGATGGCTCGCGTGCACGCGCCAGTCATCAAGCTCGTCGATGCGATAATAGCCAACGCCATCAAGCTGCGCGCCTCCGACATCCACATCGAGCACGACGAGGCGTCGACGCTGGTGCGGTTCCGCATCGACGGGCTTCTCAAGAACATCATGGTGCTGCCCAGATTCATCGGCGTCGGCCCGGTCGTCTCGCGAATCAAGATCATGTCCGACCTGGACGTCGCCGAGCGGTTCCGTCCACAGGACGGGCGCGCCAAGGTGAGGGTGGCGGGAGAGGAGGTGGCGCTACGCGTCTCTATCCTCCCGACCCGCGTCGGCGAGAAAGTCGTGATGCGTCTGCTCAACGAGAAGTCGGTGCAGGTTTCGATGCAGACGCTGGGCTTCATGCCCGAGGTGCTCGAGAGATTCAAGGCGCTTCTCAACCGCGAGCAGGGAATTCTTCTCGTCACCGGTCCCACGGGCTCGGGCAAGACGACGACGCTCTATGCCGCGCTGAATACCAGACGCGGAGAGTCAGTCAACATCGTCACCGTCGAAGACCCGGTAGAGTACCGGCTGAGCGGCGTCAATCAGGTACAGGTGAACGAGAAGCAAGGACTCACCTTCGCCGGTGTGCTAAGATCGGTTCTCCGTCAGGATCCTGACGTTCTGCTGGTGGGAGAAATCCGAGATCAGGAGACGGCGACCATCGCGTTCCAGGCGGCGATGACTGGTCACCTCGTGCTGTCGACGCTCCACACCAACGACGCCATTGGCGCAATTCCGCGGCTGTCGAACATCGGAGTAGAGCCCTTCAGAGTCGCGGCCGGGCTGATCGGTGTCACAGCGCAGCGCCTCGTGCGGAGAGCGTGCCCGCACTGCCGCTACGAAGCGCCAGTCGAGGAGCTTCACCCCATGGTCCGCTCCGCGCAGATGCGTCTGTTCGGCAAGGCTCGGCACGTCAAGGCAACGGGATGCGCGGAGTGCGGCTTCAGCGGGTACACCGGACGTCTTCCGCTCATCGAGTTTCTCGAGATCACGCCCGAGGTGCGGGGAATGATCACGACCGGGAAGCTCGCCGACGAGATCCGCGCCACCGCGCTACGCACTGGCGCGCTCCACACGTTCGACAACGACGCGCTCTGGCACATCGCCGAGGGTGACACCACGGCGGACGAAGTGATCCCGTACACAGAGTTCGAGCGCCGCAAAACGCCGAGGACCAACACGCCCCGCGTCAATCAGGAGTACCTCCCCGAGCTCGACGCGGACGGTGTCCCGAAGCCGTCGAAGGTGCTTCTCGCTGTGAGCGACAAAGCCGATCGCGTGCGGTACAATGACATCCTGGTCGAGGCGAGATTTGCGGTGCAGATCGCCAACGACGGCGCTGCCGCGCTGGGGATTCTGGCGCAGGATCCGCCGGATGCACTCGTGGTCGGATTGAAGCTTCCGATCCTGGACGGAAGACAGGTAGTTCACGCCGCACGCACGGTGATCGGATTGATCGACATGCCTATCATCGTCGTGGCACCGGCAGGCTCCGAGAACGAGACCGCTGATCTGCTTTCGCAGGGCGTGGACGACGTGCTGTTCGAGCCGATCGATCCCGGCCGGTTCAGGGCGCGCGTGACTACTGTGATGCGAAGCCGGGGACTGTGGGCGGAGACCGAAGAAGTGATGCGTCCACTCATTCCGCAGGACGAGGCAGAGCGACTCGTTGAGTTCCGTATCGGTGCCACAATGGACCCGCAGCCGGAGGAGCGCTTCGACAAGATCAGCCGAATGGCGCAGCGCGTGTTCGACGTGCCCTTCGCCGGCATCTCCTTTGTGGAAGGCGACCGCCAGTGGTTCAAGTCGAGGCAGGGCCTGCCGATCCAGGATACCACGCGCGAGATGTCGTTCTGCGGCCACGCGATCAATGGCGAGGAAGCATTGATCATCGAAGATGCGGCTCTCGATCCGCGCTTCGCGCAGAATGTAATGGTGCTCGAGGAGCCTCACGTCCGGTTTTACGCGGGGCACCCGGTCAAGGGGCCAGGCGGCCACAGCGTCGGGACGCTGTGCATCATGGACAACCTGCCGCGAGAGTTCAACGAAGACGACAGGGAGACGCTGCGCGACCTGGCCGAGAATGTCGAGAAGGAGCTCAAGTCGGGCTCCAAGGGCAAGTCCGAGAAGAAGGTCGAAGCCCCTCCCGATTAGCCTTGCGTTGGGCGACCAGAAAGGACATTGTTAGCTGTGCTAACGATCTCGCTGGGAGCGTAACATGTCAAAGGATTCAGCACCCGCCCTCGAGCGCATCAGGCAAATCGCGGTACCGGTGCGCGACGTCAAGGAAGCCGCGCGGTTCTATCGCGACACGCTCGGACTGACGCACCTGTTCGATGCGCCGCCAGCTCTTTCCTTTTTCGATTGCGGCGGCGTGCGATTGATGCTCTCCGGTCCGGAAGCCCAGGGCAAAGACGGAGATGAGCAGCATCCGGTGCTCTTCTACGACGTCAGTGACATCACGAAAACGCACGCGAAGATAAAATCTGCGGGCGCCCCCAGCATCGAAGAGCCTCACATCATTGCCCGGATGAACGGGCGCGAGATCTGGATCTCTTCCGTTTCGGATGGCCAGGGAAACGTAGTCAGCCTGATGAGTGAAATCGCGGAAGCGTGAGCGCGACGCTCTCGCCCTCGCCGACCAGCTCCACTCGGCGGCGATTCATCTCCTGCGACACCTACGCAAGGAAGATGACGCGAGCGGACTCTCGGCTCCTCGACTGTCGGCGCTCTCGGTAGTCGTCTTCGGCGGACCAGCGACGCTCGGTCAACTCGCCAGGGCTGAGCAGGTGAAGCCACCGACCATGACCCGCATCGTAACCGGGTTGGAAAACGATGGCCTGGTGCGAAGAGAAGGTGACAAGAGTGACAAACGGCTGACCAGGATCCACGCGACACCCCAAGGACAGAGGGTGCTCATGGCGGGCCGGGCACGACGAGTCAAGTTGCTGGCCAGCGCAGTCGAAAAGCTCGGCGCGGCGGAGCTGGCCGATCTGGGACGTGGGGCTCAACTTCTCGGAGAATTGATCGATTCAATGCGGAGGCAAAATGACTCGTCCCAAAACCGATTTCGAGGCGCTGCGCCAGGATCTCCATGAGATCTACGACGGCGAACCATGGCACGGCTCGTCCATCATCCAAGTGCTTAAAGGAATCGACGCGGAGGTCGCCGCTCGCCGCTCGATCCCACACGCGCACACCATCTGGGAGATCGTCCTTCACATGACGGCGTGGACGCGAGAGGTGGCGTCGCGCGTTCGTGGCGCGGCTGCCAAATCTCCCCCAGAGGATTGGCCCGCGCCCCGATTCGGCGGGGGAGAGCCGGCATGGAAGGCGGCAAAAGACGACCTGGCCGCGGCACAGAAGGAGATCGAAGCGGCCGTCGCTGCGTTAAAGGCGGACGACCTCGTTCGGTGGATCGAGAACCACGAGGGCGCCAGCTACACCGTGGGAACGGTGATACGCGGTTTGCTCCAGCATCACACCTACCACGAAGGGCAGATCGCGATCCTGAAGCGCGCCGCGATCAGCTATTCAGAGTAGTACCAGATCGATCCGCCGAGGTTAACCGAGAGCGACCTCGCTCCACCATACCCGCTGCGGCTGCCGAGCGTGCCCGAGTATTGGTTGTAGTAGTTGGCGGAGCTAAACGTCGGGTTGAACGTGACAGCGTTGCCGCTCTGCGACCAGTTGCCCGATTCCGTGTATGTGCCCTGAAAGTTGCCATCCCTGTAGACCTGCTGGTCGTTGTACGTCCCGTCGCTGTTCAGCGCTAGTTGATCGCTCAATGCCGTGAACACGCGACCGGTGTTGCTGTCTTGATACTGGGCCGGAAGGTTGGTGTTGCCTATGGCCTGCAGGAAGTAGGCACCGTCCGCTCTGTTGGCGCCGGTTACATCCGAGCAGGCGGTGGCGCCTCCGACCAGTAACGCCGCAGCCAAAAGGACTGTTCGAGTCATCATTTGCTTGATCCTCAATTGGAGTACACGGTAGAGGCATAGAAAGAAAAGAGCCAAGCCGTTCACGCATTACAAGTCATGTGACAGCTGAGCTTGGCCGATGTTCCGTCCGGAGCCGACAAACCCCTGTCGGGCTGGCCCGTATTTCGCCTAAACGAGAGCGGACACAGACCCCGTAGAAGGACGGTTAAGCCATTATGCTCGCTCTAGTTACGACTACGCGCGGCACACGTCACGCCGGTCGACTCGTCATGCTGTCATTGATGCTGGCCCTAATCGCCGGCTGCAAATCAAAAGACACCTCTGCCGCCGGCAAACTCGCCAATGCTCAGACGTGGGCGCCAGACAAACTGACCTCTGTACAGGACGTCCCCGCGACGGAAATCGAGACACTGATCCAGAAGAAGCTGGACGGGCCCCGTCTGCCCAAGATCGACGATGACCAGTGGGGCCACACCAAACGCTTGTACAAGTTGTACGGCAACAATCCGCTCTGGCTGACCCGCGACGGGCTGCACAAAGTACGCACCAAGGCAGTCACGGACGCGATCCTCGCCGCCAACACCGATGGAATGCGCCTCGATGATTATCCGATCGGCGCACTTGCGCAGGCGATTGGCGAGCTCAAGCAGACCAAGACCCCGACGGCGGAGCAGTTGGCGACAGCAGACGTTTTGCTCACCGCGTCCTACACATCGCTGGGCGAGGACCTACTGACGGGACAGGTCGATCCACGCACCGTTGCGCAGGCGTGGCACGTCGACCCGGAAGAGGAAAATATCGATAGCGCCCTCGTCAGGAACCTCCGTTATGAACATCTCGATAAAGCGCTCGCGACCATGCGCCCAACGGATGACGACTACGCCGCGTTGAGTCACCAGATGCAGAATTATCGCGTCCTTGTCGTGAAGGGCGGCTGGCGGAAGGTGCCAACGACAGGAAACGTGAAGCCTGGCGCGCCGGCCGACCCCGCGGTACTGGCCGCGGTCCGCAACCGGCTGGCGGCTGAAGGAATTATTCCAGCGAATGGCGCCAACAAGGCGTCGATGATTCCTTCGCCACCGCAGACCAAGTCAGCGTCGGGAAGTGTTTACGATCAGGATCTTGCCAATGCGGTCGCGCTATTCCAGACGAGGCATGGCATCAACGTCGACAGCGCTCTCGGCAAGGAAACCGTCGATGCGATGAATGTCCCCGCCGAGTACCGACTCGGCGAGATTGCGGCGAACATGGAACGTTACCGCTGGCTGCCCAGAAGCTTCGGCTCGCGGTACGTCTTCGTGAACGTGCCGGCGTTCAAGCTCGAGGCCTACGACAGCGGCCAGAAAACTCTGGAGATGAAGGTCATTGTTGGGCAGGAGTACCAGGACAAGGCGACGCCAGTGTTCGCGGACTCGATGGAAACCGTGGTATTTCGTCCGTATTGGAACGTGACGCCGGACATCGCCGCAAAGGAGATTTTTCCGAAGGGCCCGGGGTATCTCGAGCGCGAGAACATGGAGACGTACCAGGAGAACGGTCAAACACGCGTTCGCCAGCGCCCGGGACCCAAGAACGCCCTCGGCTTCGTGAAATTCCTTTTCCCGAACGACTTCAACATCTATCTGCACGACACGCCCAATCACGAGCTGTTCAAAGAGGACGTCCGTGCGTTCAGTCACGGCTGCATCCGCCTCGAAAAGCCGGCCGAGCTCGCGCAGTGGGTGCTTGGATGGCCCGCAGACAAGGTGCAGCAGGAAATGCAGAACCCGCCCGACAACAAGTCGGTGAAAGTGCCCCGCAAGATTCCGGTCTACATCACGTATTTCACGACGTACATGAACAACGGTCAGCTTTATTTCGGGAATGACCTTTACAATCGGGACGACAAGCTTGTGCCGGTAGTGATGTCGGGCGCGTTGCCGAGCAAGGATGTGGTGGACGCGGTTCAGGCGCTGCGCCGCATTGCGGGAGCCTGAAGACTCGACGAGAACGCTGACTCCTAATTCACCGGGCCAGGCGCTTCCCGGATCCCGCGTCGAAGACGTGGATTCCCTCGGGCCGCACACGAATGGAGATCTTTTCCCCAGCCACAATTCGCGGCTGTACGGGCGCGACGGCTACCGCACGTCCGCCGTCCGCCAATGTCACGTACACGATCTGCTCGTTGCCCATCGGCTCGACGACGCCGACCTCGGCGCGCACGACTCCGTCACCCCGGGCGCTGTCGTCGGTAATCTCGAGGTGCTGGGGCCTGACGCCAAGATTGACGCGGCCCTCGTTGCCGGCCGCGCAGGGAACCCGAATGGTGAAATCGGCGCCTTGAAAGGTGCACATTCCCCCGCTTCCAATTCGCGTGAGCGATCCTTCGAAGAAATTCATTCCCGGACTTCCGATGAATCCGGCGACGAACTTGTTGGAGGGCTCCTCATACAACTTCATCGGGGTGTCGACCTGCTGCAGCACACCTTCCTTCAAGACGGCGATGCGATCCCCAAGAGTCAGCGCTTCCGATTGATCGTGAGTGACGTAGACCATCGTCGCTCCGAGCTTGCGATGCAGTCGAGCCAGCTCGACGCGCGTTTCCACCCGAAGCTGCGCATCCAGGTTCGATAGCGGCTCGTCGAAGAGAAAAGCCAGGGGCTCGCGGACGATCGCGCGCCCGAGGGCGACGCGCTGCCGCTGACCGCCGGAGAGCTGCGCCGGCTTTCGATCGAGCAGTGCTTCCAGTCCGAGCGATGCGGCGACAGCATTGACGCGCTCGTCGATCACCGGTCGCGGCTGCTTCCGGATGCTGAGCCCGAAGCCGAGGTTGTCCCTTACCGTCATGTGCGGGTAGAGCGCGTAATTCTGGAAGACCATCGCGATGTCCCGCTGCTGCGGCGGGAGGTCGGTGACGTCGCGGTCGCCGATTCGGATGACGCCATCGCTCACTCGCTCGAGCCCAGCCATCAGGCGCAGAACCGTCGACTTGCCGCTACCGGAAGGACCGACGAGAACCAGCAGCTCGCCTTCGGCGGCCTCTAGGCTGAGATCGTGGGCGGCGACGTAGCCGTTCGGGTAGGTCTTGTCGACGTGCTCCAGTGCTATTCTTGCCATGCGGTGCTCCTCGTCACTGGCATCTCGGTTGGTCTGGCATCTGACTGCAACTGAACGGGTGCGAGTTGTGAGTGGCGTAGCTCTTAGCTGCTAGTTCACTACGCCCTGACTTATCCCCGTCGCATTCGGAGCAATTGCTTGTGCCGTAACGCCTGTAGTGACGTCCCGACGTAGTGAACTTGGAGCTCCCAGCTAAGCCTCTGACAACTCGCACCCGTTCTGTTGCAGTCGTCGTCATCCTTTAACGGCTCCAGCCGTAAGTCCCTGCACTATCCGCCGTTGAAAAATCAAAACCATGGCTGCAACAGGAGCCGTTGCCACGATGGCCGCCGCGAGAATCTCGCCCCACGGCACCTGGTACATCCCGCGAAACAGCGCGATCGCTACCGGCACCGTCTGCCTCTCCGGACCGAGCGTAAACGAAAGCGCGAATAGAAACTCGTTCCAGCAGTAGATGAACGTCAGAATCCCCGTCGTCGCCAGGCTCGGCACCGCGAGGGGAAGCAAAATCTTCGTGAAGCTCTGTCTGCGCGTGGCACCGTCCACGTGCGCGGCTTCCTCGAGATCTTTCGGAATCTGCCGAATGGATCCGGTGAGTACCCAGACCGTGAGTGGCATCGCAAACGTCATGTACGGCATGATGAGGCCGGGATACGTGTCGATCAGGTGCAGCGAGCGAAGCAGAAGATAGAGAGGGCTCACGATCGAGATCTGCGGGAACATCGTCACCGCCAGAATGAACCCCATGATCGGCGCCTTGCCCTTGAACTCGAGGCGCGCCAGCGCGTAGGCGGCAAGCGTTCCGACACACAAGCAGAAAATTGTCGTCGTTCCAGCTACGATCAGAGAGTTTCTGATTGGGGTGATGAAATCGCGCTCCCCAAACAGCGCCCGATAGTGATCGAGGATGATATGCTGGGGCCAGAGCGACGGGTCGCGGAAGAGCGCCGCATCGGGCGTTAGCGAAGCGACGATCGCCCAGTAGAACGGGAAGAGGGTGAACAGTATCAGCACTACCAGCGCAGCACCGAAGAGCCAGGCTCCCCACGAGACTCCGGCTTTTCGTCTCCTGGCGCGAGATCCTGGCACGACGCTCGTCATGTCTCGTCTCCTCCCAGGCGCACGCCGAGCCCTCGCACATATAACAATGCGAGTCCGAAGGTGATCGCGAAGATCACGACGGAGAGGGCCGAGCCGTATCCGAAACGCAGATTCTGGAGGAGAGCGTTGAAAGTGTAGAGCGCCACCGGCTCGGTGGACGTTCCAGGCCCGCCACCGGTGAGCACATAGATGAGATCGAAGACGCGGAATCCATCGAGCGTTCGGAAGATCAGCGTGACGAGAATCGCCGGCTTGAGCAGCGGCAGCGTGATGTGTCGCAGCTGCCACCATGCGTTCGCGCCATCGACCGCAGCCGCTTCGTAGAGACTGAGATCGATGTTCTGGAGCCCGGCCAGCAACAGCAGCGCAACGAACGGAGTCGTCTTCCAGACGTCGGCGAGAATTACCGGCACCCATGCAGTCGATGTCTCGATGAACCAGACTATCGGAGCGTTCAGGATGTGGACGTCAACCAACAAGGCGTTGGCGATACCGCCCTGCGACTCGAACATGAATCGCCAGAGAAGCGCCGCCACGACGGTCGGAATCGCCCACGGGACCAGCACCGCCGCGCGCACGAACCCTCGGCCGCGAAATGCGCGATTCATCGCCAGCGCGAGGAAGACACCGATCAGCAGCTCGAGCGAGATCGAGACGACGGTGAAGAACGCTGTGTGGGCCAGCGCGGCCCAGAAGCGCGGATCTTTGGCGATCTCGACATAGTTGGCAAATCCGACGAAGGGCTGCCCCAGCCAAGGCATCCGAAGCTCGTGCAGGTGCAGCGATTCCCACACTGTCCAACCGAGTGGAAAGATCGCGATCAGTGCGATTACGCCGAGGGCGGGAGCTACCAGCGTCCAACCGAGTCGCGCCTCATGTCCGAGACGAGAAATTTTCCTCACTCGGAACGACCCACCGTGCTCGACTCGACCGGGGCCGGAGCATTGCGCCCCGGCGACATCAACTTTCGCATTCCAGTGCGTTCGATCAGCGCATCGATCTTCCTGGCTGCGGAATTGAGCGCTTCCTGCGGCTCCGCCTGGCGCACGAGGGCGCGATGCAGCTCGATCTGGAGGATCTCCGACAGCTCCGTATAGATCGGAGTCACAGGCCGCGGGGTCGCGCTCTCGATCGCGCGACGCGCATCGTCGAGGGGGATGGCGATCGCGGTGCGCAACCGTGGGTCATGATAGAGCGCAGGGCGCGTCGGGTATTGCCCAACGGCCTGGCCGCGCTCGAGCATCTGCTCGGCGGCGGTGAGATATTCGATGAGAAGATACGCTGAGTCGGGCGATTCGCTGTAGGCGTTGATCGCGAGCTGTGCTCCGCCGAGGGCGGCAGTCGAATGGCCCCCTGGCTCGCCGGAAGCAGGAAAGGGAGAGACGGCAAACTTCCCCGCCACGCGGGACTGGCTCTTGTCGCTCATTGCGGCCACAGGATACGGCCAGTTGCGCATGAAAACCGCTGTCCCGTTCTGGAATGCGAAGCGCGCTTCCTCTTCGTGCCACGTTAGGACGTCGAGCGGAGCGATGTGCGAGCTGTAGAGTTCGTCACGCATGAACTGCAGCGCACGCACGGCTGCGGGCTGATTGACTACGACTCTCCCGCTGTCGTCGAGAATTCTTCCCCCGAACGCTCCAAGGTACTCGACGAACCCGGTGATGAGTCCTTCGTAGCGCGCGCCCTGCCACACGATTCCAAATCGCGGCCCGCCGGGACGCGCCATCGCCTGCTTCGCGTCTGTGACGAGCTCACCCAGGTTGCGTGGCTCGTTGGGTACGAAATCCGTGCGTCGATACAGTAGCCCGACGTCGGCGAACCAGGGAAGCGCGTACAGCTGTCCGGCCCAGGTATTGGCTGTGATCGTGGCTGGAAAAAATTCACTCGATGCGGGCGCGAATCGGGTGAGTGGCAAAACCCAACCAGCCGCCGCAAACTCTGGCGTCCAGACGACGTCGAGCTGAAGGATGTCCGGATTCCCGACGCGCGCGTTGAGCCACTGCACATACAGCTGATGCCGCTGGTTGGCATCGTCGGGGGTGCGCTGCAGCTCGACCCGAATATCGGGATGCAGCTGCATGAACCGTTGGAGCTGCTTCGCAACGAGCGTCCCCTCCGCGCCGAGCGCGCTGCCGGAGAAGGCGAGAACAGTCCCGTGCTTCTTGTCTGGCCGTGCGCACCCGGCGAGAAATCCCACGACAGCGAGGAGAAGTAGCCCGTAACGCCGAAGAGGGCGCCATTCCGACTGAGCCGTCCAGTGATCTCGAACCACAGCGGCCACAAGCCTCCTTACGGCGTGGGGTTTCCGACTGCCCGTCGCGCGCGTATAATCTGGCCTGCACGGCTGCCCTATCGCGAGTTCCAGGCCCTCCTGCCCCCTTTGCGGAGACACGGTTCGATGACTCACCTGACGCCGATCGACTACCTCCTGATGCTCGTGTACTTCGCAGTCGTCCTCACGGTCGGCTGGATGCTCAGGCGATCGACAAAGACAAGTACGGACTTCTTCCTTTCGGGCCGCTCGATTCCATCCTGGGTCGCGGGCCTTGCCTTCATCTCCGCCAACCTCGGCGCCCAGGAAGTGATTGGCATGGGCGCGTCGGGCGCGAAATACGGCATCGCCACCAGCCACTTCTATTGGATCGGCGCGATCCCGGCGATGGTCTTCGTCGGGCTCTTCATGATGCCCTTCTACTACGGGTCGCGGGCTCGTTCTGTCCCTGAGTACCTGAAGCTGCGCTACGACGAGAAGACGAGGACGCTCAACGCTGTGTCTTTCGCCGTGATGACGATCATGTCGTCCGGAATCTCCATGTACGCCATGGGCAAGCTGTTCAACCTGCTCCTCGGCTGGAGCTTCGACGTCAGCATGCTCGTCGCCGCTGTGATCGTGCTCGCCTACATCTTCCTCGGCGGACTTACCAGCGCGATTTACAACGAAGTGATCCAGTTCTTCCTTATCGTGTTCGGATTCGCTCCCCTCGTGTTTCTCGGGTTGCGCGCGGCGGGCGGATGGAGCGGACTTCAGGTGCGACTGGCCGAGATCTCCGTGCAGCGAGGCTTCCAGCCGGGCGCACTGACGCATGCATGGAGGTACATGGGCGATCCATCCCAGAATCCCATCGGCGTCGAGTGGTTCGGTCTGGCGATGGGTCTGGGCTTCGTGCTGTCATTCGGTTACTGGTGCACCGACTTCCTGGTCGTGCAGCGCGCAATGGCCTCGGAGTCGATGGCCGCGGCGCGACGCACGCCACTCATCGCTGCGCTGCCGAAGGTGCTCTTTCCGTTTCTCGTGATTCTCCCGGGCATGATCGCGCTCGCTGTCGACTGGCACGCACCCGGCGTCGGCTCGCACGCAGTCTCGGCGGCGGGACAGGGAATCATTCCGCCAAAGATCGACGGCCTTACGGGAGGCCCGCTCATAGATCAGGCTGGACACGTGGTGCTGGATTACGATCTGTCCGTTCCGATGATGCTGATACGATTCTTCCCCGCCGGAATGCTCGGACTCGGTCTGACGGCATTGCTCGCGTCCTTCATGTCGGGCATGGCTGGCAACGTCACCGCGTTCAACACGGTGTGGACTTACGACATCTACCAGAGCCACATCAAGAAAGGCGCTAGCGACGAGCACTACCTGTGGATGGGCCGCGCGGCGACCGTCTTCGGGATCGCGCTGTCTATCGCCGCCGCCTATGTCGCTGCGTCATTCAACAACATCATGGATCTGCTCCAGCTGGTGTTCGCATTCGTCAACGCTCCGCTCTTCGCGACCTTCGCGTTGGGGATGTTCTGGAAGCGAACGACTGGGCACGGAGCGTTCATCGGCCTTATCTCCGGCACTCTTGCCGCGGCGATCCACCATGGCATCTCACTCGCGGGTGGCTCGGTACCGGGAGTGAAAGGCGGCTACTTCGGCGCGCACATCATCTACCGCAGCGAGCTGGGCCAGACATTCTGGACCGCCATTGCGGCGTGGGTTACCTGCTTCGTCGTCACGATCCTCGTCAGCCTCGCGACACGCCCGCGTGCCGAACAGGAGCTGGTGGGACTCGTTTACAGCCTGACGCCAAAGCCCGTCGCGCACGACGAGCATTGGTATCAGAAGCCGAGTGTACTGGCCGTAATCGTGCTCACTGCGACACTGGCACTCAACATTATCTTCTTTTAATCGGAGGCACGCATGAGTGGCGCCGCAAGATTCGATATACGCATTCCGATTGGCGTCCTGTTTCTCGCGCTCGGCGTGATCCTCACGATCTACGGCATAGCGACGCACTCGGACGTTGCCTTGTACGGCCGGTCGGAGCACATCGTCATCAACCTGTGGTGGGGCCTGGTGATGCTCGTGTTCGGAGGAGCAATGCTGTACTTCGGAACCCGGGCGCACCGACGGCCGCTCCATAGTGCGGCTGGAGAGGCCACCGAGATCAGAGAGCATCGCCTCGGACTAGAGCGCGAGTAGATCTCGGCGTCGAAATTGGTTGGCGATCCCGACGCCGAACCTAATAGACCCCGAGCCGCTGGAGGACAAACTGTACCGCAAGATCAGTCACGTTCCAAAGCTGAACATCCGTGCTCGCCCCGTACCGAATCGGCTTGAGCTGTCCTCCGCTGATCTCGTAGCTCCACAGCTCATTGTGTTTCAATCCCGAAGATTCCACGGCGGCGTTGACGCGGTGCAGCGCGTCGCGCATTTCGTTCAGGTAGGGGCTGAGCGCGTCGTTGGCTGGTCTGCCGGCCACGTCGGTCGCACCCGAGATCTGATTCGCCAATCCCAGCAGGATGAGGTTCACTTCTCTGCCCCACACGACGCGCGGAGAATGGTAGGTGTCCTTCCGAAACGCTTCCCATACGGCCGGCGACGCATAGGCATCGTTCGCGACAACCGGGCCGAGCCGATCGACGAAGAGCCCTACCGGATAGGATCGCGTGATGGCCCGCACATCGCGCCGCACCGAGGCGATGGCGTCCGAGCTCGTGTCCTTTGGGTCTCGCAACAGCAGCCACGTCGCAGGATCGGTATTGACCACCGGGATTGGCTTGCCGGCCGAATCCAGCGAGATCGCCAGGAATTCGAGCGGTAGCGTATCCGCAGCGGTGCTCGTCAGCACGCTTTGCCAGAAAGCGCGTTCTTCCGCGGGGAGCCACTGAAGCTTCTGCTGGACTCTCCCGCGAATATCCGCCGGGGCGAGCGTGACCACGAAATGCCTGGACGCGCCGCGCCAGCTCTGTATAGCGCGCTGGAAGAAAACCGGATCTGAAACAAATTGGGTCAGCGTCGCCGCATCGGTGCGCGGTGTGAATCCGGCGATCTGATCGTTCGAGAACCCGATCGACCTCAGAGCGCCGAGAATCTCGCCGATAGCCTCCAGCGCGCGTGGCGCCCAGATGGCGTTGATGTCCATCGCGAACCTTCCGTTCGCGTAACCCGCGTTGCTGTCGCGCCAGCTGATCGAGCGCCAATGCGTCGAATCGAGTCGAGGCGACGCGATCAGATTCTGCACGACCGGCTCCCGCGCGTACGGGGCGGCAAGTGTCGCCACCAACGCCAGCTCGCGCATCAGCAGTCCAAGGCGGGGACCACGGCCCTCCGACGTATCGAGAAGAAATGCCTTCTTGCGGGCGGTAGAAACGGCCGGATTTGTCAGGTAGCGCGCAGCAACGACGGGAAGCTGGAATTCGTCGTCGCGCATATGGTAGTTCTCGCGCACTCTCTGCAGGTCGCCGAGAAGGGTGCGTGCGTGGGCCAGTGCGGTGTCGGCGGCAGCCCGATTCCCCCGACGCGACAGCCGCAGGTATTCAGCGATGTGCGCGTTGTACTCCGCCGAGTTTTCCCGGATAGCCTGGCCACCCAATGCTTCCTCGTGACTCACGTCACCCGCGGGGCCCAGCTTCCTCAGCGCGCTGCCGATGACGAACTCGGCCATGGCATCCGTCCACACCGGCTGCATCATGAGAGACGTCATCATCATGTCGCGGCCGAAATACGTCGCGTAATTCGGCAAGCCGGCCATCAGCTTCTCTCTGGAGCTGAGTAGCTCGGTGCCCCGAACGTCGCGCTCCAGCAGTCGGTAACGCGAGACCGTGGACACCGCGGCGACGGTGTTTGGTGCTGCGCCCCGTGCCGCGCGATCCGCTGCAGTGCGCGCATCCGATAGAAAACGTAGAAAGGGAGCGTTGAAAATCTGATCGCGCGCGAGCGGGGTCAGGGTCGGTCCGTCCGTCGTCACACGAACAGTAAAGCGGACTGGGCGATTCGTTGTCGACGTAAGAGTGACCGTCGGGACCGTCACTAGAATCGATGCATCCCGCGGCTCTACGCCCAGATCGAACTGCAGATTCGTCTTACCGTCGAGGGTCGCCTGCGTGATGGTTACACCGCGACGGTCGCGTACTCCGGTCGTGATGATGTCGGGGACGAGCCTCGCCCGCAGATCCTCCGCGTAGCTGGCGTTGAGAAGACGCAGATGCGCATCCCGCTCGGCCGCCGGGAGCTTCTCGAGATTTGCAATCAGATCTTCTTCTTCGCGCAGCCGGAACGTAGGCCACTCGAAGGGATCCGGCTCTCGTCCCGAGTATCCAAGGTCGCGCTCGACGCGCATGGAGCCCAGGAGAATCCAGCCGATCACGACCTGAGGCGTATTGGCAACGAGTTGGTATTCTATCGTCCGTCGCATACCCGACTGGGAAACGACAGCGTCGGACGAACCCCATTCCAGCCTCAATGGCTTACCAGCGCGATCGCGGACGGTAAAGCCTACGCTCTCGTCGACAGCATCTGCCAGCAGGTTTACTACCCGCCCGCGGCGCGCATCGAGATAAATCTGGACGACGTTGCCTTTTGTGTCGCGGAAGAATCGCGTCTGGTACCCTTGATACGCGGCCGGATCGTCGAGGCCCGCTTCCGGGAACGCCAGCACCGGCTGCACGGTACGTGTCTGTGCGGATGTCGCTCGTGCGGCGACCGAGAGAGCGACCGGAAACGATATCGCCAGGACTACGTACGCGCACGGCTTCTTCATCTGAGTTCCTCCTCGGTCAGGAGCGGTGATTGACTGCAGCATAATGTGGCACTTGCGAGCCTTTCCGGCATTATCCGCTAACTTTGCACGGATGACCTCACTGGATCTCGCACTGATTGGCAACGGTAGCATTGGTGCGCTGATCGACGACGAGGCGCGCATCGTGTGGTGTTGTTTCCCGCGATTCGACGGGGATCCGGCGTTTTGCTCATTGCTCGACGGAGAGCGCCGACCGAATCAACCGGGCACGTTCAGCATTGAGCTGACGGGCGTTACCAGGAGAGAGCAGCATTATCTGGAGGACACGCCAATCCTCATAACCCGACTCTACGACGCGAAAGGCGGTGGGGTGGAGATCACCGACTTCTGCCCGCGCTTCGAGGATCAAGAGAAGATGTTCTCGCCGGCGATACTGGTCCGGCAGGTCCGCCCAATCGGAGGCAAGCCGAATATCGTGGTGAGGGTGAACCCCGCCGCCCAATACGGCTGCCTCGAACGCGATCACGCTATCGGCGCAAACAATATCAGCTACTCTGGGGAGCAGGCACTTCGGCTTACAACCGATGCGCCCGCCGAGGCTGTCGTCGACGCGACTCCATTTTATCTGCATCAGACTCTAACCCTCATGTTCGGGAACACCGAGGAGACAAGATCGGAAGTCACCAACACCGGCACCCGATTCCTCGAGAGGACTACTGCGCATTGGCAGAGCTGGGCGCGTGCCTTGACCGTTCCCGAAACCTGGCGTGACGCCGTGATCCGGGCCGCGATCACGCTAGAGCTGAATGTGTACGAGAAGACGGGCGCGATCATCGCATCGATCACCACTTCGATTCCGGAGGCGCCCAATACAGAGCGAACGTGGGACTACCGCTTCTGCTGGCCGCGCGATGCATGCTTCGTCGCCAATGCACTGGGGCGATTGGGCGACATTCGCACTACAGAGCGATACCTCACCTTTCTCCTGGAGCGGGCAGGCACAACGGACAACTCGCGGCTCGTCCCCATGTACACGATCGATGGCACCCCAATTCCGGGCGAGCACGAGGCAAAATGTCTTACCGGCTATCGCGGGATGGGACCCGTTCACGTCGGCAACAAAGCCGTCGAACAGCAACAGAACGACATCTACGGTGAGGCAGTGCTCACGGCGGAGCCGCTGTTTCTGAGTTCGTCCAGCACCTTCGTGGGCGACGAAGCCTTGCTGGCAAGGCTCGAAGAGTTCGGCAAGCACGCGGTGCGACTGTACGAGGTGCCTGACGCAGGACTCTGGGAGCTGCGGGGCGAGCAGCGCGTGCACACGTTTTCCAGCATCATGTGCTGGGCTGCCTGCGACAGGCTGTCGAAATACGCGGAACGGCTCGATCTCGCTGAGCGCGCGGAGTACTGGAGAGCGCGCGCGTCGGAGATTCACGCGACAATACTGCGCCGGGCGTGGAGCAAAGAGCTGAATGCGCTCACGGCGACAATGGAGGGGGAGTCGCTCGACGCGAGTCTCCTGCTTATTCCACGTCTCGGATTCCTGCCGCCCGACGATCCGCGTTTTGTAGGCACCGTCTCGGCCATCGAACAGACCCTCAAGCACGGCGACTTCGTCTACCGCTACATCGAGCGCGATGACTTCGGACACCCGGAGAACGCCTTTCTCGTCTGCACGTTCTGGTACATCGAGGCGCTGGCGGCGATGGGAGGAAAGCGGCGTGACGAAGCGCTGGCTCTCTTCGAAAAGGTGTTGTCCGCTCGCAACAGATTCGGCCTCCTCGCGGAGGACCTCGACCCGCGCACTCTCGAGCAATGGGGCAATTTCCCGCAGACATATTGTATGGCGGGCATCGTGGACTGCGCCGTTTCGCTTGACGGGGGACCCTCACGACTCCCACATTCGAAAATCAGACCGACGAGGGGGGGATCCCGGTGAATCGTAGAAAATTTATCGCGGCAGGCGCCGGGGCGGCGGGCCTGTTGGGAGTTGAAGGTGCGAACGCTGCGGCACAAGCGCTTCGCGGCGATAGGTCGGAGCCAATCCACCCCGCCGGCGCCGTCAAACTGTCAGTCACTCGCTGGCCGTACCGCCAATTCACGCTCGACCAGCTGTCGCAGATGGCGCGCGAGCTAGGACTCGATTCAGTGGAGCTACTCGAGCCCGATGAGTGGGCGGTTCCCAAACGGTACGGACTCACCTGCGCTATGGGATATGCGACCGTGCCCGACCCCAGCAGTCGTCTCACACAAGGATTCAACCGCGTGGCCAACCATGCCTGGCTGATTCCGGCCTATCAGCGCGCGATCCCACTCGCGGCCGCGGCGGGAGTTCCCAACGTGATCTGCTTTTCCGGCAACCGGGACGGGATGAATGACATCGAGGGACGCGAGACTTGCGCGCGTGGGCTGGCCCCGCTCCTTCCGTTGGCAGAGCGTTACGGGGTGACGCTCTGCATGGAGCTGCTCAATTCGAGACAGGATCACCCGGATTATCAGTGTGACCACACCACCTGGGGCGTGGCGCTCGCCAAACAACTCGCATCCGAGCGATTTAAGCTCCTCTACGACATCTACCACATGCAGATCATGGAAGGCGATGTGATCCGCACGATTCGCGACAACCACCAGTACATCGGGCACTTCCATACTGGCGGTGTCCCCGGAAGACACGAGATAGACGCCTCGCAGGAGCTGAATTACCCGGCGATCATGCGAGCCATCGCGGCAACCGGATTCAAGGGATACGTCGCGCAGGAGTTCGCGCCAACGCGGGACCCACGAACCTCGCTTGCGGAAGCAGTCCAACTCTGCCGAGTGTGAGCGTGACCGCCAACCGGTCTCCGGAAAATCCGATCATAACTCCGGCGATGGTTCTACCCTCGCGCCCGGACCTCGAAGTAGTTGGAGCGTTCAATCCTGGCGTCACCCGGCACCAAGGCGATGTCGTTTTGCTGGTGCGTGTATCCGAGGCTCCGCACAAGGTGTCGTCCAGCATCGCCGCGGCCCCGTTTTACAATGCGGAGACGCGCAGGCTCGAGATCAAGCACTGGTACGTGAACGAGAAGGGTCCCGATGTGAGCGATTCGAGACTCGTCGTGGATCAGGGGCGCACCTGGCTGACGTCGATATCCCATCTGCGAGTGGCCAGATCTACAGACGGCATCCACTTCGAGGTCGACGGGCTGCCGACGTTCGGCCCGCAGAGTGTGTATGAGTCGTTCGGGGTCGAAGACGCGCGCATCACCTCGCTGGATGGCACTTACTGGATCAACTACACCGCCGTCTCCGAGCACGGAATCGCGACCGGCCTCGCTTCGACCAAGGACTTCAAGTCGTTCGAGAGGCACGGGATAATCTTTCCGCCACCGAACCGCGACGTAACGATATTTCCGCAAAAGATCGGCGGGCGCTACGTCGCTCTGCACCGCCCGATGCCAGAGGGGTTGGGGCACTCAGCGATCTGGATTGCCACTTCGTCGGATCTGTTGTCGTGGGGCGACCACCGCATTGTCGCGAGCGCGCGTCCGGGCAGCTGGGACGATGTGAAGATCGGCGGGGGCGCGGTTCCGGTGAAAGTGCATGCCAACCGCCAGGATGCGTGGCTGGCAATCTACCACGGCGTCACCGGCACTCCCACTACTTACGCGCTCGGAGCGTTGCTCCTCGACCAGTACGATCCGTCCAAGGTGATCGCCCGTTCGCGCGAGCCCATATTGCGCCCTGAGGCTCCGTACGAGCGCGAGGGATTTTTCGGGAGCGTGGTTTTTACCTGCGGAGCTCTGGTTGACGGCGATCTCGTGCGGATCTACTACGGCGCCGCCGACGACGTCATTGCCGTTGCGGATCTTTCGCTCGACGAGATTCTTGCCGGACTCGCCTAGCGTGAGAGAGCCAGTGATCCGTTCCCGAGCGCCGAGGGAGAACAAATCATGATTCCGCCTCTCGAGCGATTCGCCAGCAATCCGATCGTAAGGCCGTCGCAGTTCAGTTTTGTCCGCGCGTCGGGCACGTTCAATCCCGGTGCTGCCATAGATCGCGCCAGCGGACGCGTCGTGCTCCTCGTTCGCGTTTTCGAGGAAGAGACGAAACGCTCCTGTCTCGCCCTCGCGCTCTCGGCGGATGGCGAACGTTTCGAGGAGATCCGGGATCAGCCCGCCATAACCCGCGATGCTTCTTACGAGGAATGGGGCGTGGAGGACGCGCGAATCACCTACCTCGAGGCGGACCAGCTTTACGCGATCACGTATACCGGGTATTCGCCATCGGGCCCGCGCGTTTGCCTCATCACGACCGACGATTTGCTCAAACCGGAGCGCTATCAGCGTCACGGCCCGCGCATCGCGGGGGAAAACAAGAATTGCGTAATCTTTCCGCAGAAGATCGGCGGCGCTTACGTCGTCCTTCACCGACCAATGCCGCGGATCGAGCTGATAAAAGTCTCCGCGCTCGAAGACCTGTGGCCCGCCGAAGGCATCCCACTCGTCGGCCCCAAGCCAGGCACCTGGCGTAGCTCGCGGGTTGGCTCCGGCGCACCACCGATTGCTACCGACATCGGCTGGCTCTTCCCCTTCCACGGTGCTACGTCGATCGAAGAAGGCAACGTCTATTCGATGGGCTGGTGTGTACTCGACTCGTCTGACCCGGAAAAGGTTCTCTACGTTTCCAACGCCCCGGCGCTGACACCCGAGGAGCCGTACGAGATCCAGCAGCAGCCCATTCCTCAGGTCGACATGGCGAATTTCATCAATGGTGTGCGCGTCGTCTTCCCCGAGGGGCTGGTCGAGTTCGGCGACGATCTGCTGGTTTACTACGGGGCCGCGGATGTCTCCGTGGGTGGGGCTCGGGTGAATAAGAGCGCTCTCATCGCGGGGATCAAGAGCGAAATCGCGCTCGGACACACCCCGTCGCCGCTGTGATGCCGCGATCGATCGGAGGCATCAGCAAGAGCCCTCCGGGATCGTCGGAGCTGTGACGTTCGAGCTTGGCATAAACTATTGGCCACGCCGAAGCGCCATGTACATGTGGCGTGAGCTCGACATCGGCGAGGTGCGCGAAGAGATGGCGCAGATCGCCGGAATGGGCTTCGACGTCGTGAGGGTGTTCACGCTGGCGCAGGACTTCCTTCCCCGGCCACTTACTGTGGCAGCCGACATGGTTGCAAACCTCGTGGAGGTCGTGCGCGCGGCGAAGGATGCCGGTCTGAAAGTGGTGCCCACGCTCGTCGTAATAAACATGAGCGGCAAATTCTGGTGGCCGGCGTGGATGTTGGATAAGCAGGGCCGGCCCGGCGATCTGTTCTCCGATCCAACGATCCTGCGTACACAGTCGATGCTGGTCGAGGCGTGCGCACGAGCCCTGGCCGGGGAAGACTCCATTCGCGCGTTCGATCTGGCCAATGAGATCGACGACGCGCAGCGCCCGCGCACGAGAGACGCCGGCTGGCTTTGGGCGTCGCTCTTGGCGAACGCGATAAGACGCGTCGCTCCCGGCACCCCGGTTCAGATTGGCGCGCACCTTCCGTCGTTGACGACGGAGAACTATATGCGCGTCGACGATGTCGGCGAATTGGCCGACGAGGACTTGATGCACGCGTACCCGCTTTACTATCCCGGCGCGCGCTCGTTTCTCGATCCGGAGTTGGTGCCGTTCTCCTGCGCGCTCACCGCCGGGCTCTCAGGACGCGGGCGTGCTCCCCTGATGCAGGAGTTCGGTCTCTGCACCGCTCCACAGGGGGCTCCCGGACAGACGATCAGCGACGATTTCCTGGGACGGCCGCTCCGGCAGTATCTGGCGTCCGAGGAAGAAGCGGCCGACTACTACGACGCGGTCCTGAGCCGATTGGTAGGAATCGGCGCGTCCGGTGCGTACGCATGGTGCTACGGCGACTACGACCCCCGTCTCTTCGATCGAGCGCCAGTCGCGACTGCGATAAGGGAGCGCACCTTTGGACTCGTTCGGGCAGACGGGAGCGAGAAACCAGCGGCTGGGGTGTTCCGCAATTTTAGAAAGCGGCGCGATGCGGACGCGCTCTCTGGCCGGCAAATGCGGGCGGTAGTGCCCCAAGTGCTGGACGTGAGCGCCGACGAATACTACCGCGCGCCGGGTAAGCATTTCGCGCGTCTCTACGCGAAATGGGTAGCGGAGAGGCCTTTATGATCGCGCCGCGAGGCCTGCTTGTCCTGGCGTTCATCGCGCTCGCTGGTGTTCCCTCCGGCTGCAGTCGGCGCGCGGAATTGTCGGCGGCACCGCGGGGTCCAGTGCCCTTGGCAATCAACCTTGACCACCTTCGACATCTCGGCTTGAACGCAGTGGTGCGAGGTCAGCCGGTTCGAGCCGTTTCCCTCTACGCGGAGGCGCCAGACTATCGTCTTGTCGGCTCGCCGGCGCGGGACGGATTCGAGGGGATCGCCAGCGTCGACGATGCAGCGCGCGCAGCGGTGATCTATCTGCGCGACTACGAGGTGACCGGCGACGTGCGCTCGCATGATGAGGCGCTCGGACTGCTCGCCTTCATCACCGCGATGGAACAGGGGGACGGCGAGTTCGTCAACTTCATCGACTCAACCGGCCGGCTGAACCGCAACGCACCGAGCAGCCGAAAGAGCATGTCGTATTGGGCTGCTCGAAGCATCTGGGCGCTGGGAGAGGCGGTGCGAGTGCTCGGTCCCAAAGACTCAACCCAGTTGAAAAGCATGCGCCCGGTGCTGGATCGCGCCCTCACACGCATGGCGCGTGAGATCGAAGCCGGACGTCTCATTGGTGAATCGACAACAGCCACCTCTGAAGCTTTGCTCGGGGTTCTCGCATTGCAGAAGACCGCGCACTCGGCAGCCAATACATCTCTGGGACAGCGGACTGCCGATCTGATCGCGGCGCATTCAGCCGGCACAATGCGGACTGCGCCCTGGGGAGCCCACGTAGATGCTCCCGGTGCCGCATGGCACGCGTGGGGCTCGAGATCCACGGAGGCGCTCGCGACCGCTCAGAACACATTGGGCCGATTGGAGTACGGCGCTTCGGCGAGAAGGGAAGCGGACGGGCTATGGGGACGATTCCTGCTTGCCGGGCAAATTCCCTCATCGGTTGCGAGCGATGGAACAGCGACCTGGTATCCGGAGATCGCTTATGGAATCGGCTCCATCGTAGATGGATACCTCGCCTTGGCGGAAATAAGCAGTGATCCCCGTTACGCTGTATTTGCCGGGCTGACCGCCGGCTGGTTTCTTGGCGCCAATTCCGAGCGCCTGAGCATGTACGACGAAAGGACTGGCCGAACGTTCGACGGGATCGACGGCCCGACACCGCTAAAGGTGAATCGGAACGCCGGCGCTGAATCGACAGTCGAGGCCCTGTTGGCACTCCAGCGGGTAACCAGCAATCCAATTGCAGCGGAGTACCTGCATTATCGCCCGGTCGGTGAGCTCTCGACTTCGCTGGCGAGCGTCCCGAATCAGCGTGAATACGTCGGCTCGGCCGGTGAGAGTCTGATTCTGCGTCGAGGGGCGTCGGGCGTGGAGATAATCAGGACTCGCGCCGGGAAGGCCACGCCCCCAATCACCCTGACCTACTGGCCGGCCGCGAATCCTCCTGAGACTCGTCTCGCGATGAGGCTCGCGGCGCAGTGGAACGCGGAGAATCCCGATGTTCAGGTGCGAGTGCAACCGTTACCAGCGGGTCGCTCCTCCGAAGAAGTGCTGCTGGCGGCAATCGTTGCGAAAGCCACTCCGGACGTTAGCTCGAATGTCTCATCGGCACTGCTGGCGCGTCTCGTCCGGGCGGGCGGGGTCGTGCGGCTCGACAATCGTGTGGCAACGTCGGCGCGACTCAAGGAACGCACGAACTCGGCGATGCTCGCTTCGCTGCGGCTGCCTGACGGCGGGATCTACGCGTTTCCCTGGAAGACGAATCCGGAGATGCTGATGTACAACGTCGATCTGTTGCGTGCGGCAGGAGTCCGCCCTCCGCGTACGCACAGCGAACTGCTCGACGCCTTCAAGCGGCTCACTCGCGACACCGATGGCGACGGCCGCCCCGATCGGTGGGGGCTTTGGGCCACGCTCAAGACGACCTGGTACGAGCGATTCTACGATTTCTACCCGCTATATCTCGCGGGCTCCGGTGGAAAGACGCTGGTGGTGAATGGCAAGGTGGTATTCGAGAATGAAGCCGCGGTGGCAGCACTCGAGCTCTTTCGGCGCGGATTCGCTGAAGGGGGACTGCCGCATTCGAACTTCGCGATAGGGCGCGATCCCTTCATTGATGGAACGGTCGCGATGAAAATCATCGGGCCGTGGTTCCTGAAAGAGCTGAACGAGCTCAAGGTAGTTGGTTTGCACTTCGACGTCGTTCCCGTGCCGGCGGCGGACTCGGCGGATCCCGAGAAGCACTTTGCCTTCGCCGATCTGCGCAGCATCGCAATCTTCTCGACGACGAGGCACCCTGACGAAGCCGCGCGCTTCGTAGCGTATCTCACGTCACCCGCCGCCGATCGCCTGCTGCTGGAGGAAGCCAGCCAGCTGCCGTACCGCCGCGGACTCGCGACGGATCCTCGATTCACGGCTTCTCTCCGGAGTTGGCCCACGCTCTCGACGTACGCAAAGTACGTCGAGCGGACTCGCGACATCGACGTCGATCCCGACGTGGTAGAAATATTTGACCTCATCTCGGAAGCCTACGAAGAGTCCGCCATCTATGGCAAAGTCCCAGTGCGACAGGCGCTCGCACACGCAGCTGCTGAAGCGAGGAACATTGTGAATGCGCGCTGAGCAGCGATCGGGGTCTTTGATGGCGGCGCCCTATGCCGTCTTCCTGCTCGCATTCGCGGCGTACCCGATCGTGTTTGCGCTTGTGCTCGTCTTTCTCCACTGGGATCTCGTCACTGCCCCATCCTTTGCGGGCTTCGACAACCTGAGGCTATTGGTCAACGATGGGCGCTTCTGGCGCGCCGTCGCGAACACGTTCGTTTTCCTCAGCATCCACGTCCCACTCCAAATCGTGACCGCCCTCGGCCTCGCGCTGGCGCTCAACAGGAAGCTGGCGGGACGGGGGTTCTGGCGGGCCGCGTTCTTCCTGCCCGTGGTCATCTCCGGCGCCGTAGTCGCCATCCTATGGAGTAATCTCTACGCCACCGACGTCGGACTGATCAACAAGCTGCTCGTAAAGATCGGCTTGACGCCCGTGTCATGGCTCACCGATCCGAACACGGCGATGCCAGCGATCGCCGTGATGGTGACGTGGAAGAACGTCGGCTTCTACGTGATCATCTATCTCGCTGGTCTACAGTACATCCCGCGAAGCTGCCAGGAGGCGATCGAGATCGAGGGGGCATCGGCATGGCAGCGCTTCCGATATCTGACGCTCCCTTCCCTGCTGCCACAAACGATTCTCGTCGTTACGCTCTCGACGATCAACGGTTTTCAGCTCTTCATCGAGCCGTACGTGATGACTGGAGGCGGTCCTCTACGTCGCACTTACTCTGTCGTGCTCTACCTGTACACCAACGCCTTTGCGTACCAGAAAATGGGTTACGCGGCCACGATCGGTGTGGCGCTGGCGCTGATCATCGGGGCAGTCGTACTCGTTCAGCGCCGCGTGATCGGCAGAGCGGAGGCGCTGTGAGGATGCTTCGCCGGATCGGTTTGTATGCGGGACTTGGTGTCGCGGCACTGACCTTCATCTATCCATTCATCTGGATGGCCTCAAGCACGTTCAAGCCCCGCGAGGAGTTCGGAACGCTGGCGATACTGCCGGCCCACTTCACGCTCGACAACTACCGCACAATGTGGGCACGTGCGCCATTCGGCCGCGCACTTCTGAACAGCACGATGGTCGCCACGACTATCACCCTCGCGGTTCTCGTGTTCGGCTCGATTACCGCCTACGCGATGGCGCGGCTTTCATTTCGCGGGCGTCCCGTGCTCAACGCTGCAACGCTCGCGGTGCTGCTCGTACCGGGCCAGCTGACGCTGATTCCCCTCTATACGCTGATCGTGCAGCTCGGTTGGATCGACACCTACACGGCGCTTATCGTGCCGTATCTCTTCAATGCTACCGCGATCCTGATGCTGCGACAGTTCTTTCTTCAGATCCCGCAATCGCTCATCGACGCGGCGCGGATGGACGGAATGAGTGAGATGCGGATCCTCTTCACGATTTTCTGGCCGCTTTCGAAGCCGGTGCTCTCGATCGTCGCGATCTTTACCTTCATGGGATCGTGGAACGAGGTCCTCTGGCCTCTGCTCGTCGTGCGGGACCAGCAGCTAATGACGCTGCCGCAACTGCTTACGGTTTTTGCGCTCGGGGGAGGAGCCGGATCCGTCGGCGTATCGCTGGCCTCTGCGATGGTGTTGGTGATTCCGGTTGTGGTTGCGTACGCGTTTCTGCAGAGGAATTTCATCGAGAGCATGGCGGGGGCAGGGATCAAAGGATAAAGGCCACGAGGACACTTATGGGGAATGCAAGTTTTGAGTACTGAGTCGTGAGTTGTTAGTTGGTCAGTGGTCGCCAGTGGGAAGGCGTTCTGGAATTGAGCGGTGGAGAACCTTGCGGCGGAGGCCACAAAGCATGCGGCGGATTTCTACGGTTTCGGCCGAGAGCGGGGTCCAGACGGAGCGTAGCAGCAGGCCAGCGTCAATCGTGAGCTGGAGCTGGTACTCGAGCTCGCAGGTAGACTTGATGCTGATATCAAGAAAGCGGGCGAACTCTTTCGAGCTCGCGGAACCGCACCCTTCGACGATGTTGAAGGCGATCGATTCAGCCGCGTTAGTCATCTGCGACTTGAGCGAACCGCGCTCGCTTCGTGGAAAACTGCGAACCGCGCGTCTTACGCCGAGCACTAACTGGTGCGCTCTCTGCCACTCCAATAGCCGTCTAAAGTCCTGCATTCCGTCATTCTGTGCGCACCGTCGCCCAACACGACGCCTCTTCTCCGCCCCCGCACCCGAATCCTTCCGCACCTCCCCACTGACAACCACTAACAACTGTCCCACTAACATACTGACAACTCAAAACTTGCATCCCCTGCGCCGAACCCCGAACTCTCCTCAGCGAAATTCGGCCGGTATCCAGTAGATGCCTTCAGTCACGTTCGATCACGTCCGCAAGAGCTTTGGCAACGCAGTAGTTGTTGAGGACTTCAACCTGACCGTCGCGGATGGCGAGCTCCTGGTGTTGGTCGGCGGCTCGGGATCAGGGAAGTCGACGATCCTCCGGATGGTGGCCGGCCTCGAGGAAGTGACCTCGGGCACCATACGGATCGACGACCGCGACGTCACCCACCTTCCGCCACGCGAGCGCGACGTCGCGATGGTGTTCCAGGACTACGGTCTCTATCCGCACATGACCGTGCACGAGAACCTTTCCCTGGGGCTCCGCCTCAGGAAGGTGGCGCACGAGGAGATCGGCCGGCGTGTCACGTGGGCAGCGGGAATGCTGGGCCTCGCGCCGCTGCTCGAGCGCAAGCCGAAGCAGTTATCCGGTGGGCAGCGCCAGCGGGTGGCAATGGGCCGCGCCATGGTGCGCGAGCCAAAAGTGTTTCTGTTCGACGAGCCGCTGTCCAATCTGGACGCCGGCCTTCGCGGGCAGATGCGCATCGAGATCGGAGGCCTTCAGAGAAGGTTGAAAACGACGACCATCTACGTCACGCACGACCAGGTGGAAGCCATGACGCTCGGCGATCGCATCGTGGTGCTTGCCGACGGTCGCATTCAGCAGATTGGGCGGCCGATCGATCTCTACCGCGCTCCCGTCAACCGGTTCGTCGCGGGCTTCATCGGCACTCCGCCGATGAACTTCGTGGATGGGCGGCTCAGGGAAGAAGGCGGGCAGATGCTCTTCAGCGCCGGGGGCATCGGCATCACGATGCTACGTGAGAAAACCGCGTCGGCCAAGGCGGCAGAGTCGCTGACCCTGGGGATACGACCCGAAGACCTCCGCCTCAATGCTTCCGGAGCCTCCTCAGAGGGGGGTGTGCCGACCAGCGAGGCGTTCACTGGCCGTGTCGTGCTGGTGGAGCGCCTCGGCGGCACCAGCCACGTCCATTTCGACGTCGAAGGCGGCAGCCGGATGATGGCGTCCGTATTGAACGATCGACTGCCCGACGTCGGCGAGACGATCTCAGTTCGCGTGGCACCGGAGCGCGTGCACCTGTTCGGGGTGGACGGAACCACCATCTCAAATTCGATTTGACGGCCATCCACCCGCTACCTCGCCTCGCCCCGTGCGGGTTGCGGGCTGCAGTTCTCGCCCTGACTTCGCTCGCGCTTTCCGCGTGCGCCACGATAGTTCACCGCAACTCGCAGATCGTTCCGGCCGCCAGGCAAGATCCGGATTTACTGACGATTGAAAGTTCGAAGGAGGTTGGCCAGATAGAGGTTGGCAGCCCCTATGTCGGCATTGAAATTCACAAAAGCTTTCCCTTGTTGAATCGGATAAGCTTTTACTACCCAGTCGCCAACAGTATCGATATCAGTGACGATTACTGGAAACGTGAGAATTTCAGAATCATGTCAGTTGGCCTCAAGGTGGGTGATTCTCCAAAGCGATTGCTCAAAAACCAGGTATATCGAGTCTCCCAGACGCCGTACTCTGTTTCTTTTGATGGCGCCGATTCCGGTAGTCGCATTAGCGTCACCTATGAGTTCTGCAGGAATGAGCCGGCAATGGTGGTTACTTATCGGATCACGAATACATCTGCCGCCACGAAAGCCTATGAGGTGTATACGCGTCTAGAGACAACACTTCGCACCAGCCACACCTACAAGCTGATTGACGGCGCGTACACCGACTTTCAGGCCAATGGATCGACAATCAGGACGAACTACCCCTTTGCCGAGACCGGTAATGCGCAAGTCTTCTTGGTGAACGCAGGGTTGCAGCCGTCAAGTTTCACGACCGTCGCACCAAAGGATGGTCGATTTACAAACCTCGACGATTGGTGGTTGAGCACCGACGGGCCTCTTTCACGAACACTGATTCCGCGAGCGACGCCAGACAAACCTCTCGCTGCATTCACCTACAACAAACAATTACCTCCCGATTCATCGATAACTATCGTCCAGATTGTTGGATCATCACCGACCTCAGAAGCGAAAGCAAAGACGGATTTCCTGCTCACGCATTATCGAGCCGAGGTGCATGAGTACAGGAATTACATCATCCACGAATCCCTGGCCAGGAGCGACATAGTTACCGGCAACAAGGACCTGGATCTGACATCGCGATGGTCACGGGCAGTCCTGGCAACGAATGCTCATTATCTGCATGGGCGGATAGTTCCGATGCCGGCGCAGGCAGAATACAATTTTTACTTCACTCATGATGCGCTGCTCACCGATTTAGCGGCGGTGAATTTCGATCTGGACAGAGTCAGGAACGATCTGAAGTACATCGTCAGCCTGGCCGACACAGACGGCAGAATACCCCATGCCTACTATTGGCAAGATTCAAAGTACACGACTGAATATGCCGGGCCCGAGAACTGGAATCACTTCTGGTTCACTCTCTTGTGCGCGCGGTACCTGCGACATTCAGGTGATCGCGCCTTTGTGGCAACGCTGTATCCGTATATCGAGAAGAGCATCACAACTGCTCTGACGAATAAGGGCGAGAACGACCTGATGTGGTCCTCGAGGCCCGATTGGTGGGATATTGGCCGCAACAACGGACCACGGGCTTACATGACGATCCTGGCTATTCGTGCATTGAGGGAGTTCACCTTTATCGCGAGCTCACTGAAACACGATCGGTCGGAACTGCAATTCTACGAGAACCTCGCCAGCCGAATGAATAGAAAGCTGGTTGAGACGCTTTGGGATGATAAGCTGAATTACCTGATCAGCTATTACGAGGATGGCAAGGAAGATCGCCACATCTATATGGGCTCGCTGCTGGCCTCACATTTTGGCTTGCTCGATGCTGACAAGAATTCGAAGTTGCTGGCGACGGCAAAGAGGAAGCTGCTGGATGACCAGCTGGGCGTTTATGCGCTATATCCGATGGACCTGCACCTGCTCATTGATTACATGGGATTTGCCGGGAATGAGGCCGGAGATCCTTATCACTATGCCAATGGTGGAATCTGGCCCCACGGCAATGCGTGGTACGCTCTCGCGTTGATCAGTAATGGATTGAACAACGATGCGTTTGGCTTCATCAAGAAGACCATGACCTTGCGCGGCATAATCAACAGCCCTAACGGCCAACCTGCCCTTTATGAGTACAGGGTAAGCGACAAGAACGATCCCGCCCTCTACGGAAGGATTGACAAGCCTCAGTTCTTATGGGCAGGCGGCTGGTACCTCTATACTCTGTACAATTTGTTCGGCCTCAGAGACAATGAATGGAATATCTCATTCACGCCGTTCATTCCTGAAGGTATGGATTCCGTACAGTTGACAGTGAACCTCAATGGGGTCCCCGCAACCGTCGATATCAGGGGGGAGGGGACTACGTTGACATCGGTGTCATTCGATGGAAGAACAATTCCATCAGCCATTGTGCCGGACGATATCAACAACCTGAGAAAGATCGATATAAAACTGGGGAAGGCCGGAACGCCGTACTTGAGTTCCGCCAATGCATTGGTAATTTCTCCGGCGTATGATGCGGCGACGAAGAAGCTTGAATTCGATCTGGCAGCTTTTGAAGGCCATACAATCGAAGTAGAGGTTGTCTCCCCAACAGCCATGAAGAGTATTGCGATAAATGGCGACTATATCCGGACTGGCATCACGGAATCGCGAACGGATCAGACCTACAAACTCCACCTGCAGCACGTTTCTGCACTTAAGAAAAACCACTATTCACTAACGTTCAAATAGATTTCAAGCTCGCGCTGGCTTGCAGTTCGTTTTCAGCAAAACAAAACAAATCGGGTTGACCCAAGAAGTGCGGGCCAACCCGATTTTAGTTTTACAAACGAATCAATAGCCGGTGTTTCGGCTTCAATAACCCGTATTCTGGGTTATACTTCCGCCGGATTTGTCGATTTCTCCCTGCGGAATCGGATACAGATAGTTGAATGGCTTGAAGTTCTTGCCGATGGCGGAAGTCAAAACCGCGCTGGCCATTTTCCATCTCTTCAAGTCATTGAACCGCTGCGATTCGAAACCCAGCTCGACTCTTCTCTCGTGTACTAGCCAAGCTTTGATCTGAACTTTGTCGACGGACGCAGCTCTGTCCGGCAAGGTACCAGCGGG
>JANMWS010000134.1:0-28313 GCA_031394125.1 Gemmatimonadales bacterium | reverse complement strand
GGTCCGCACCAGGAGCCGTTGTCCTGCAATCCTCCGCACACCTTGTACGGCTTCTCCATGTTATAGCTGACGTGATAGAACTGGCCGATGGGGAAGGTGTTGATGAAATCGTAAGTGCCGCCCCGATCGTACGTCACCGCGATTCCACCGTCGTCGCCGAGGATGTAGTGCTCAGGGTCTGCAGGGTCGATCCACATCGCGTGCC
Source organism: Gemmatimonadales bacterium (assembly GCA_031394125.1). Classification (GTDB taxonomy): domain Bacteria; phylum Gemmatimonadota; class Gemmatimonadetes; order Gemmatimonadales; family Gemmatimonadaceae; genus UBA4720. Next base: position 28,108 of record JANMWS010000134.1, on the reverse strand, counting down.
AATCGGTATGGACGCCTAGCGCGCCACGCCGGACCGTTTTCCCGCCGTCATCCGACGTGCGAAACACGGACGACATCCAGTAGATGCGATCGGCATTGCGGGGATCCACGCGAATCTGCGAGTAGTAGAACGGTCGGGCATCGCCAAGGCCTCCGCCACCCTGAGCGGGAGGCTCGTTGCGATAAGTCAAAGCCCACGTCGCTCCTCCATCGGCGGAGCGATAGATGCCACTGTTCGTCTTCTGGCGTTTGCTGGTATCGGGCTTCTCGCCGCGGGCCAGTGGGTGCGGCAGCGTATCCGCTTCCACCCACGTGTAAATGACCTGCGGATTGGATGGGGAGAGTGCGATGCCAATGCGTCCCTTCACCGTCTTGGGAAAGCCGCCGCCACGCATTTCGCGCCAGGTTGCGCCGGCATCCGTCGTCTTCCAAAGTCCGCTCCCGGGACCACCGCTCTTCAGGAAGTAGGGACCGCGCACCCGCTCCCAGCTCGATCCATAGAGAGTGTTGTGATCCTTTGCGTCCATCGCCAGATCCACGAATCCGGCCTTGTCGCTGACAAACTTGACCAGCTGCCACGTCGCTCCGCCGTCGGTGGATTTATACACGCCGCGCTCCGGATTCGAGTTCCAGGCGTGGCCCAGTGCCGCGACGTAGACAATGTTCGGGTCGGTGGGATCGATGATGATGCGACCGATCTGTTGCGTCCCCTCGAGCCCACTCAGCTTCCACGTGCGCCCGGCATCGGTCGATTTATAAACGCCGGCGCCAGGCGAGATGGAGTTGCGCGAATCTTCTTCTCCCGTGCCGGCGTAGATGATATTGGGGTTGGAAGCAGCAATCGCGATGTCGCCCATCGAGATCACGCGTTCCTTGTCGAACACGGGGAAGAACATCGTTCCGGCATTGACGGTTTTCCAGATTCCTCCAGTCGCCGTGGCGACGTAGAAGACTTTGGGATTTCCCGGGACCGGCTCGATGTCGGTTACCCGTCCCGCCATATTCGCCGGACCGATCGATCGCCAGCGAAAGCCGGCAAGAGTAGTGGAATCGAGTGGAGTTGTGAGCTGTGCAGAGCCTGGGCCGGCGCAGAGCAGTGCGCAGGCGAGAGCGGAGAGGACAGGATGGGCTCGCATTGGATTGGACGGAGGTTGAACAATCGATCCGGAGAGGATCGCGAGACACTGGCGCAACTAAGCTAATACGGGATCAGGTTGAACAGTGTTGAGCACCATGTTCGCGTGAAGCATACATTCAACTGGCACGGTTACCGCATCGTTTGATTCAGCGGAACGAGGGATGGAAATGGAGATATCAACTGCTAGCACTGCACTCCAGAGACCCGCGGAGGGCGGGGCCGCACAAGGCGGCGCGCCAACTTCTCCAATGCCGCCGGCTGCACCGGGGCGCACGATCACCATTCGTGGGTCCGATGGGTCTCAGACAACCGTCGTTGGCCTTCCCCCCGGGTTCAGCGCCAAAGACGTAATTCCTCCGCAGGCCGTGGACATCTCGATCGCGTTCTTTCTCACGGTGGCGTTCATCATTGTCGGGCTTCCCCTCGCTCGGGCGTTCGCAAGGCGGATGGATCGGCGCGGGGCCGGTACGTCCCAGATTCCCGGCGAGGTCACCGCGCAGCTCACTCAGCTGAATCAGGCTGTCGACGCGATCGCATTGGAAGTCGAGCGAATCTCGGAAGGCCAGCGCTTTACGACGCGGCTGCTCTCCGAGCAGCGAGATGCTGCTCGACAGACGCTTCCGTCCGCGTCTGACCGGTAGGGATCTCTTAGCTCGGCTTCAAGGCTGTCGAATCGGGACGATAGCAGGTTGAGAAGGATCTGACGCACCTTGCCGCCATCGGTAAACAGGCGCATGTCGTCCGCTTCGGCTCGAAGAGTCAGACCCTTCAGGGCCTTTTTCTTGCCCTATCGCGCCCATGCTCTTGTCGCTGATCTCGCAGCGTTCCGCGCTGTTCGTCGCGGGCGCTTTTTTCATCTCCCCGCCGTGGTGGGACAATCCGCCCGCCGACAATCAGTCATTCGCTCCGACGGTCACTCACGACGGCGGAAGCCTCGCTGATCCAGTGCTCGTCGGGGCTGGCGACATCGCGTCGTGCGCGTCATCCGGAGACGAGGAAACCGCCAGGCTTCTGGACCAGATCCCTGGCGCCGTCTTCACCATTGGAGACAACGCGTATCTGTCGCGCAGGATGCGAAATCCATTTCCCTGTTACGACGCCTCCTGGGGACGTCACAAATCGCGCACCCGGCCCGTTCCCGGCAATCACGAGTATGAGGGCGGCTACATTGACGCATACTTCGACTACTTCGGCTCCGCGGCAGGCGAACGCGGCAAGGGCTACTACAGCTTCGACCTCGGCCCCTGGCACATCGTAGCGCTCAACACGATGATCGACGCCGGGCCGTCGTCTCCGCAGGGAAGGTGGCTTAGCCGGGATCTCTCTCAAAATCGGCGGTTCTGCACGCTCGCCTATTTTCATCATCCGCGTTTCAGCTCGGGCCCGCACCACACGAGCAGGCGCGCGGTAGACCTGTGGACCGCGCTCGCGCGCGCGGGCGTGGACGTAGCGATCTCGGGACACGATCATATCTACGAACGATTTGCGCCAATGACCGCGGACGGGAATGTCGACGCGAGAGCCGGTATGCGGGAGTTTGTTGTGGGTACGGGTGGAGCGAGCCACTACTCGATCGAAAGAATCGCGAGGAACAGTGAAGTGAGGAATAACACCACGTACGGAGTGATCAGGCTCGTGCTTCACGATCGGGGTTACGAGTGGAAGTTCGTCCCGGTGCGGGGCGGCAGATTTTCGGATGCAGGTACGGGCACATGTCACTGATTCTGACGTGCACCGATGCCGTGGCCGCGGATCCGGACCGTGATCACGTGCCATACGATTATTATGAAGTAGCGCTCGTGACGGCTGAGGGAAACTCGGTGTACACCGGGAACGGTGACCTTCTCAAGGCCATGCGCAGCAAGGCCGCGTCGGTGGGCGCGAACGGTATCGTCATCAATTCGCTCGGAGCAACGCACGCGACAGTCAAAGTCATCGGAGCGGCAGTCGGCGGCAACGATGCCGACAGGAAGGGACAGGCGATCGCTATCTGGATGCCAAGTGACACCGCGCGCGTTCGCGAAGCGTGCGGCAAGTGAGGAAGCCGGGGGCGGTTGCATAGCGACACTGCGTCCGATTCTTGGTGTGGCAACTGTCCTGGCATCGTTATCGATTGCCGCGTGCAAAGACAGCGCGTGGACCCCGATAAGTAGCGCAGAGCTGGTTCTTTCACAGATCAAGCTGGGCGGTGTCTCCAGCGTCGCGAGAAGAGTCGATTCCGACGAATCCTTTGCGCGATCGGTGATGAACGGAATCGCGACAGGTGACAGCCTCTGGCTCGAAGTGGCGTCCAAGTTCACGCCCGGCTCCGCTACCGCGGAAGCGAGTCTGTCCATTGCCCTCGCGTCGGCTCTCCCGCGTTCACCTGCCAGAGTCGTCGCGCTCGTGGGCGACAAGTACCCGATCGAAGAGGTTTGTGGAATTCCGTTCCGGCATCCCGATTCCGCGCTCGTGGCGACGTACTACATCACTGCAACCGCAGCTCTCGGACAGGTGCGCGACACATCGCTCACCAAACGCCGCGATGCGTGCCGAGCGGCTCTCGATACTGCGCGAAATGAAAAGCTGACGCGGGTCAACCCGGCGTACATCGTCAAGAACAAACCGGCGGCCCCTGCTCCGCCGCCGAAGAAGCGGCCCAAGAAGCGAGCTCAGCCGGTGACCCTGCCCGATACTGGCTCGTCCGCATGACATCGTCACAACCCAGGAGTTGATTTGAAACGTACTTTTTTTGCGGCAACCCTAGCTGGAATTGCGCTGATCCCCTTCGAGGCACGTGCGCAGATCGCTCCGAAGTCGGTGCAATTCGGCGTCGCTCTTGGCGCTGCGATTCCGCTCAGCGATCTGAAGACCAACTTCAACACGGGTTTCAACGCTACTGCGATCCTCGGCTTCCAGCCCAGCCTCATCCCGCTTGGCGTGCGAATCGACGGAGCGTACAACCAGTTCGGCGCCAAAGGTGGCGGAGCAAACTCGCATTTTACGAGCGTCACTGGTAACCTCGTTTACAAGATGCCGTCGACCAGCTTTTCGCCGTACCTCATTGGCGGCGCCGGGTGGTACCAGGTTGCTATCACCGCGACAGGGTTTGGCACCATCTCGGAGAACCATTTCGGATGGAACGTCGGAGGCGGCATCTCGATGCCGCTGAGCGGGTTCGACACATTCGTGGAAGCCCGCTACAACCAGGTGCAAATGAGCAGCGGCAGTCCGAGCCTGAAGTTCATTCCGATCACGTTCGGAGTGATGTTCTAGACTCGGGTTCCACAGCCGTAACGAGCGGGAGAGAGCACAGGCTCTCTCCCGCTCTTTTTTTGCTCTTCCCACTGTGAACTCGTCATTGAGACATACCCGCTAGCAGCAACCCACCGCACCGATCGCCCCCGTGATGACATCAGAGATGAAATGCGACTGCTCGTAGTCGACGACGACAGCGCGATCCTCAAGCTCATTTCGCGCGTGCTGCGCGACGAGTCGTACGCGATCGATGTCGCGTCGACCGGCGAAGAGGCACGCATGCTCGCGCTCGTCAACGAGTACGATGGGATAATCCTTGATCTGCAGCTTGGCGACCGTCACGGCTTCGAGATCCTTCAGGAGCTGCGGCGGAACGGTCGCCGGACGCCGGTGCTGCTTTACTCGGGACTGAGCGACACGGAGACGATCGTGCGCGGGCTCGACGCGGGAGCAGACGATTATGTGGTGAAGCCTGTGTCGAACGAAGAGCTCAGAGCGCGCGTGCGCACGCTCGTCCGGAGGGGATCGGCGAGTCGCGTGTCGGAACAGGTGAGCGCGGGCAACCTTACGCTGAACCGGCTGACCCGGCGCGTCACCTGCGCTTCGAGGGAGGTCAGCCTTACCTCAATGGAGCTGAAACTTCTCGAACATCTGATGCTGCGCACGGGAGAAACTGTATCGCGGAGCGAGCTCCACGACAGAGTCTGGGACATGCACTTCGACCCCAGCTCGAATGTCATTGATGCCCATGTCGCCCGGCTTCGGAAGAAGCTGGACAAGGCCGGCGCTTCCGCGATCATCGCCACCAGACGCGGAATCGGTTTCGTGCTGGAGCCGGTATCTGTTTCAGGGGTAACGACTTAGGGCCAGGGAGAATTATGACCAACGCGTCATAGTCGCATCATAAAGCTGTCACAGAGCGAAGTACATATTGTGCCTCACCCAAAAATCAGACTATCGCTGGGCAATGGCTCAGGGTAACTGGAGGCTCTGTAGATGGTCAAGCTCCGCCGCTCTTTGCTGGCAATCGTAGTTGGAAGCGCGATGATCTCGCGCGCGGCCCTTGCTCAGCACGGATCCTCCAGCAGCCTGCTACACACGGTCAGCGTTACCGTCCCGCCACGGGTGAAAGTACAGGTTGCCGCGCTTTCCCCAACCTCTGTTCCAGCCGTCAGCGCCGGAAGCGCCAGCTCTCGGGCACGCTCGCCGTCGATTCCAGAGGGGCGACTCTGTTCTTTCGAAACGTCATCGACACAGCCTCTGCGAACCAGCGGGATCAGAGCGGGCCGCCGGTAGTGCTCACGATAGCTGCTCCCTAGCCCGACAGCGTTACGGGGCTGGCGTTGGCTCGTCGTCTTGTCGGCGAGGGCCGTCCGCGCTCCTCTGCCGCAGCGTTAACCCGTTGTGGCACGGCGCAAGGCACCTTCGCGTAAACCAGAATAGCGCCCAACGAGACCGCTTCCGGCTCGATTGCGGGTGCACTCTCGAACAAGGAGATGCTTTGAAGCGTTCACTGTTCCTCGCGATCACCGCGATCGCACTAGTCGCTGCTCCCCGCGTTTCACACGCGCAGCTCGGCGTACTCAAGCCCTTCCAGATCGGTATTGCTGGCGGTGGCGCGCTCCCCATGAGCAACCTGTCCACCACGACCAAGACCGGCTACAACGGTACGGTCGCCCTCGGTATCAACCTTCCGTTCATTCCAGTTGGTCTTCGGGTCGATGGCGCGTATAACGCCTTCAGCGCGAAAGCAGCTGGTGGCGCCAAGCTGCACGTCATGAGCGCAACGGGCAACATCGTATGGGGCCTGCCGATACCCGGTCTCTCCCCTTACCTGATCGGCGGCGCTGGACTCTACATGCCGACCGTTACGGCCCCGGGCTTTGCCAGCACCACCGAGAATCACTTCGGTTGGAACGCCGGCGCTGGCGTCAACCTGCCGCTGTCGGGCTTCAAGGCCTTTGTCGAAGCGCGCTATAACCGCATTTCGGCGAACGGTGGCTCGATGGAATTCGTTCCGGTCACCTTCGGAATCATGTTCTAAAGCTGGCAGGCTCGAAGTTCGAGCCTCGCAATACGACGGGGGAGGGCGAAAGCTCTCCCCCGTTTTGCGTCTGCGATCTGCGGTGCTTCCACGGTTGCCACGGCGCTGACCCGTCGCATCTTTACTGACTGAATGACTCTCCGCGTTCATCTCCTCTTCATCTGCGCGAGCGCGGCCGCGTGCGGGCACAGCTCACCGCGGTCGGCGGATTCGGCCTCTGTCCGCGATCTAACCCCTGAGAGCAGCACTGCCTCCAGTACTGTGTCAACGTCGGGCCACTCGCAGTCATCGCCGTGTCCGCGTACGGGACGGTGGGCACTCTGCAGCCTCGAGAGGAGGCTGAAGCAAGCCGGCTTTGTCGTGACACGCGTTGCCGGAGACGCGCCGAGAAGAGCGGGGTTCAGTGTCACTCCGGCGGCGTACACTCTGGGCCATTCCCGGCTCGAGGTGTTCGTCTATCCGGACGAAGCGGCCCTTGTCAGAGACATCGCAGCCCTCGACACCGTAACGGCGTCGCCGCGCGGCAAGTCAGGCGCGTGGGAGAGTGTTCCCACCTTCGTGCGCTCGGCGAACCTGGCGGCCGTTTTCCTGACGGATAGCCCAGTCCAGGCCGAACGTTTGACCCTCGCCATCACCGCGGGCGCGCCGCAGCCGAATTAGGGGCGGTTGAGTGCGCCGCACCTACCGGACGCGGTTCTGGACATCCCCGGGCTCCGCAAGCAGAATTGGGGTCCTCCCCAAACTGGAGTCACCACATGCATATCCGGATTCACTACGCGGTTCTTGCCGCGTTCGTGCTTACACCGGCGGTTGTCACCGCGCAGCAGGCAAATCCCGTCGCTGACGCATTCCGTGACAACTACAAGCAAGAGGCAAAGAATCTGATCGCCGTGGCAGAAGAATTCCCCGCCGAGAAATTCTCCTACAAGCCTACGCCCGCCCAGATGAGTTTCGGAGACATAGTAGTTCACCTGTCGCAGGGGAATGACTACCTGTGCGGGTCCATCGGTGGCGTCAAAGCGCCGACGCGCACCAAGGTCGACCATGATGACGCCAAGCCGGCGCTCGTCACGCGCCTCAAGGAAACTTTCGCCTTCTGCGATCAGGCGCTCGCGCCGCTGACTGATGCAAATCTATCCGAGCAGCTCCCCTTTTTCGGCGGGCGGAAGTTGTCGCGCGCGGCCGTTATGACTCTGACAACTGGCGATTGGGCTGACCACTACAGTCAGTGGGCTATTTACATGCGTCTGAACGGCATGCTTCCACCCACCGCCAAGAAGCCCGCCCAGTAGGCGCCTGACACGAAATCCCGGGCTGGCGTCTGCCAGTCCGGGTCGGAAACTCAGGAAGCGATTGCCTTCGTTTTCAGGGCCGCATGCTCCACCTGCAGCGCCGCCGTTTCAGCCGATGGCGCCGCAGAGATGTCCGAGGCGATCGGAAGAGTCAGCGTAAAGGTCGAGCCAACACCTTCTACGCTTTCGAGAGTCAGGTCTCCACTCATCGCGCGGGCGAGCTCCCTGCTGATTGAAAGACCGAGGCCGACTCCCTGTTGCGTGTCCGACGTGAGGTGTCTGTCGATCTGAACGAACGGCTCGAACACCCGCTCAATGTCGAGCATACGAACGCCCACGCCGGTGTCGTTAACGCGGACTCTCACGACGCCCGCGTCGTCATCCGACGAAACGTTGATGCTCCCACCCTTGGGAGTGAATTTGATCGCGTTGGTCACGAGATTCAGCAGGATCTGCTGAAATCTCTCCGCATCGGCCCTGGCAAAAATCTCGTGATGGCACTCCGTAACCGTAAGCGTCAGGCCGTTCGCCTTCGCTTGCAGGATGCAAAGTGACTCGACCTCGGAGAGCACGGGGTTGACGGCGATTGAGATCAGGTGCAGGGGTCTCGCCCCTTCCAGCCTCGCGATGGTGAGAACATCGTTGATGAGGCGAAGCAGATATGCGGACGCCCGCTTGATCCGACCGAGATCTTTGACCTGCGCCGGGTTTACGGCTCCGCGAATTCCCATCTCGAGGATTTCCGTATAACCGGAGATTGCATTCAACGGAGTGCGAAGCTCGTGACTCATCGCCCGCAGAAACTGCGTTTTGGCATTATTTGCGTGCTCGGCCATCAATCGCGCCTCGCTCGCTTCTGCGAGCGCGATTGAGAGCGCTGCGTGAGCGACACGTAACTTGTCTCCGTACGCTTTGAGCCGCAGCAGATTCCTGACTCGCACGCATAGTTCCGCGCGATCCACAGGCTTGGTGAGAAAATCCTCGGCTCCAGCGTTCAACCCGAGCATCTTGGCATTCCGATCGTCCAGAGCGGTGAGCATGATTACGGGAATGTTGTTCGTGGCCGGGTTCTGCTTGATTTTGGTTGCTACCTGGTAGCCGTCCATACCTGGCATCATGACATCCAGCAGGATCAAATCGGGCTGCTGGTCCGCAAGCAACGCGAGAGCGTCCTCTCCACAGCTCGCCGTCAGAAGCACGTAGCCTTCCGGCGTGAGCATGACCTTCAGCAGCTCCGTGTTGCGACGCTCATCGTCCACAATGAGAACGCGCGGCGGAACGTCAGCGATTTGCGTCGTCGGATCGGTCATCGTAGCGAAACTCTCATTTTACAGTGTCGCCTTCACGAGTTGAGTCGCGATCGTCGCCAGGAAGTCCTTGTATGCGATGGGTTTTGCGATATACCCATCGCATCCTGCGGCACGTATGCGCTCCTCGTCGCCTTTCATCGCCAGTGCGGTGAGAGCTATGACTGGTATGGCACGGGTCGCTTGGTCACTCTTGAGCAACGCCGTCGCCTCGAGCCCGTCCATGCCGGGAAGCTGGATATCCATCAGGACAAGATCGGGCTGCTCGACCCGCGCTAAGGCGAGCCCGGTCTCGGCATCCCTGGCGCTGAGGACGGTATGGCCCTCTGACTGAAGCAGGAACGTAGCCAGCGTCATATTGGCGGCGTTATCCTCGACGATCAGGACTCTTCCCACTTCAGGCGACTACCCGGCGACCCGCCATGGCCCGCCGAACTTCGCCGATGAACCGGTCGCGGTCGAAGTCGGCCTTTTCCACGATCGCCGACACGTAGCCATTGAGCCTGTGGCGGTCCTCATCGTTAATGTGTTTTGCGGTGACGACCACGATTGGGATGCGAGCGGTGTCAGGACTTTCGTTGAGCGCCGTCACCACGTCGAAGCCGCTGGTCTCCGGCATCATCAGGTCAAGGACGATCAGATCCGGCCGCTCCCGTCGCGCGGCTTCGATCGCCTCGCGGCCGCCATACGCACGTAACACGGTACCGGCCAAGCCCAGGATCCGGACAGCGATCAGCTCCACCGCTTTGGGATCGTCGTCGACGACGAGGATCTTGAGCGTCTCACCTTGCGCGGGTGGAAACAGGCCAAGTCCAACCAGCGTATCGTACAACTCCTGCCGGGATATCGGTTTTTGCATGACGCCCGCGGCGCCGAGCGCGAAGCCCTTGGCAGGATCGGCCACGATCGAAATGATCACGACTGGAATATGCTTGAGCGCCGGTGTTCGCTTGATTTGACTCAGGAATTCCCAGCCATCCATGTTGGGCAGCATGATGTCCAGGGTAATGAGCGCCAACGGCTGCCGCGCCGCGAGAACGAGCGCCGTCTCGGCGGTCGCGGCGTGCAGGACCACGAAGCCCTCCGCCTCGAGTTGCACACGGATGAGGTCGGCGGACTTGTAGTCGTCTTCAACGACCAGCGCGGTAAGCGATCCCGCGGACACCTCGGTTGGGAGAGCCGGGATCGCCCTGGTCGGTGTAAGCAGCTTTCCCTCCGCAGGCCGGAACGGGAGCCAAACCGTGAAGCAGGAGCCTACGGCTACTTCACTTTCCACCGCCACCGTTCCGCCGTGCAAGTCCGCGAGGAGCTTGACCATGGCCAGACCGAGTCCCGTGCCCTCGAATTTTCGCGCCAGGCCACTGTCAATCTGGCTGAACGGCTTGAAGAGGGACTCTAGCCCTTCCGGCGAGATGCCCATGCCGGTGTCGGTCACGCTGATCTTGAGAAACTCCGTGAACTCGTTGTCGGCCAACGGGAAGCTCCGGCCCATCGAAGACTCGGACAGGTGGCCGACTTCCGCTCGCGAGACACGACCGGCACGCAACGTCACCTCACCGTGCTCGCTTGTGAACTTGACGGCATTCGAGAGCAGGTTGTACACGATCTGTTTTACCTTTCGCGCGTCGCTACGAATCGAGCCCAGCTCCGCCGAGGCATCCATGATCAGATGTATGTTGCGAGCAGCGGCTTTCTCCCTGATGATCGACATGCTATTCGCGAACAGCGTAGAAACCTGCACGGGCTCCACGTCGAGCGTCATCTTGCCCGCCTCGACCTTGGAAAGATCGAGGATGTCGTTGATCAGCGAGAGGAGGTGTTTGCCGCTGCTGAAGATGTCGCCGATGAACCCGCGCTGCTGATCGGTCATTTCTCCGAGCAGCCCGTCGACGAGCACCTCGGAGAAGCCGATGATCGCGTTAAGCGGCGTTCTCAGCTCGTGCGACATGTTCGCTAGAAATTCAGACTTCAGCCGGCTCGCCTCTTCCAGCTCGCGGTTCTTCTCCTGTAGCCTCTGCTCGAACAGCTTGAGCTCGGTGACATCGCGCGCGGCGGCGAATACGCCTTGCAGAACTCTGTCGCGGTCGTGGAACGTTGTCGCGTTGTACGACACAACAGTCAGCGTTCCGTTTCTTGCGCGGGCCGTAAGCTCGTAGTTGGTGACCTTGCCTTCGTTCAACACCTGATTGATCGCCGCCTCGGCGCGGCTGGAGTCGGTGAAGTAGTTCTTGAACGGGGCGCCGATCAGCTCATCGCGCGTGCAGCCTGTCAGGCCTTCCATCTGTTTGTTGACGTCGGTGATAATGCCGCGCGGATCTGTGGTCGTCATCGCGTCGATGTTCGACTCGAGCAGTGAGCGGTTGTAGAAGTGCTGATCGCGCAAGCGCTGATCGAGCTTCATCCGCTCTTCTTCGATCTGCTTGCGCGCGGTGTTGTCGGTACCGATCAGCAGGTAACCGATGATGGCATCCTGCGCGTCACGCAGCGCGGTAACTGACACCACTGCCGGAAAACGGCTCCCGTCCTTGCGGATGTAGGTCAGCTCGTAGATGTCCTCGATCCCGCGCGATGCCTTGAACACCAACGCCTCGAAACCGGGTGTGATCTGGGTTCGGAGCTCGACGCTCAGCGCTTTGGCGCGTGCGATCACTTCCTGAGGATCGGAAATGTCGGCCGGCGTGATCTTGTTCATGACTTCGGCGGCTGTGTAGCCGAGCATTCGTTCGGCGCCGACGTTGAAGATCTGGATGACGCCCTTGGCGTCCGTGGCAATGCTCGAGAAATTCGCGCTGCTGAAGATCGCGCTCTGCAAGGCGCCCGCTTTCAGCAGCGCATCTTCTGCCTGCTTGCGGGCTGTATTGTCGGTTCCGATAAGCAGGTAGCCGATGATGATACCGTGCGCGTCGCGCAGAGCCGTGACCGATACGACAGCGGCGAACCTGCTTCCGTCCTTACGGATGTACGTCAGCTCGTAAATATCCTCGATGCCGCGCGAGGCCTTGAACACCAGCGCCTCGAAGCCGGGAGTAATCGGAGTTCCCAGCTCGACGCTCAGCGCCGTGGCGCGGGCGATGACTTCCTGTGGATCGGAGATGTCCGCGGGCGTGATCTTGTTCATGACCTCGGCGGCCGTGTACCCCAGCATCCGCTCGGCGCCAACGTTGAAAATCTGAATGACGCCCTTCGCGTCCGTGGCGATGCTCGAGAAGTTCGCGCTATTGAAGATTGCGCTTTGCAGCGCTCCCGCCTTAAGAAGCGCCTCTTCCGCCTGCTTCCTCGCCGTATTGTCGGTGCCGATCAGCAGGTAGCCGATGATGCCGCCCTGCGCGTCGCGGAGCGCCGTAACTGACACTACTGCGGGGAAGCGGCTTCTATCCTTACGGATATAAGTCAGCTCATAGATGTCTTCGATTCCGCGAGAGGCCTTGAAGACGAGTGCTTCGAACCCTGGCGCAATCGGGGTTCCGAGCTCGACGCTCAGTGCTTTGGCGCGGACAATGACTTCCTGTGGATCGGAGATGTCGGCGGGAGTGATCTTGTTCACTACTTCTGCTGCGGTGTACCCGAGCATCTTCTCGGCGCCGACGTTGAAGATCTGGATGACGCCCTTCGCGTCAGTGGCGATGCTCGAGAAATTGGCGCTGTTGAAGATCGCGCTCTGCAGTGCTCCCGTCGTCAGCAGAGCCTCGGAGCGCCCGGCGCCGATTATGGAACCACTCGCGCTGGGCGTGCGACGATCGGAAGGTCTGTTTGCCATAGTCATCTCCCTTCCTTCAAGCTCTCGATGGTTTTTGGCTAATGGACGCCGTCTGAGCCAGATCAGCCTCGGTGTGCGGCCACACTCCGAGCGGTTGGAGCGCATGCTGCGCGATGAAACCGCAGTTCTCGCAAACGATCATGATGGCGGGGATTGTGGTTCTTTCCGCGGTGTTGCGATCCATCGTCGCCTGCACTTCGATCCTCGAGTATTCGCTGACGGTCCACTGGCTGTCGCGGCATCGGGGGCAGCTTCCTGCCCCGCGTGCTTTTAGAGCGGCGATGATTCTATGCTTGTCGTCCGCTGAAATTCCCTTGTAACTGTTCATGGTATGTCTCGACTGTTTGGGGACTGAGATGGAGCGCGCCCCACTGAACGTCCATTGGGCACGAGCGCGGGCGACACTGGCCCTTGATCCGACGCGGCAGCGGCCGTGAGAAATTCGTTGCTGGCATTGATCGAAAGCGGTTGATACGTCTCGACGCACCAGGCAACTGCCTGCCTCGAGATCGCCCGGAACGCATGCGACGGAAAGTGCTTCGACTGCCCGGCGTCCTGCTCCGCGAGGCGCACCATCTCACGCACATGAACTACGATTTCAGCGAGCGATAGCCCGTGCTGCTGCTCTTCCGCAACTTTCGCTTTCACCGAGAGCCGGAGCGTATTTATGAAGGAAAAGAGGTCTTCGTCGTCCCGGGATACCAAATCGCCCGGGAGCCCGACAATCGCGATTGGGGAGTCTTTCATGAGTGCTTTGGCGGAGGAAAGGCGTCGCCAGTAGCGCCGGGGATGCTGCCTCGCAATCGAAAGCGGATCGGGAGTGCGGGCTGGTGTGAAACTCCCGCACGTTTTCATTGGACCTGTTCCTCAAAAGCTAATGGGTCGACTGTCCTTTAGCGAACCTTTCAGGAGAGCAGAGAGGATTGCGTGCGCAAGGACCTCATGCACCGACTGAAGGCTGTCTGCGCCAACATATCGAGCGCCGAATTCGGAGCTCTCGTTTCGAAAAATGACGCGGGAGCAGTTGAGAGGCGAAGGCGTTGTACAAAAGCGGAGCCGGTCTTCTTGAGTCTCTCGCCGTGCGACGAAGACTCTACGAGGTGGGAACGGTCTCCCCAGCGGGAGCAGCAGGCTTCGGTTTCTGCCAGACCGGCCTTTGATAAGCCGGGCGTGCCTCTGTGGCGAGGAGCGCGGCGTAGTACTCGATGATTCGCGCCTGAACTGACTGTTGCGTGTCGGTGGGCGCGGCCTCGAATGGCGCGTAGCGCGTGCTCTCACTTGTGTCGAGCCGGAACCACCACCATGGCTGCATGCCGGCCTGACGGGGCACCTCGACCGAACAAAAGAATCGGTGTCCCCCATCTACGAACTCGAACTCTTTCGGCGCTTTGGTCTTTGATGTCATGACTCAATCTACTCTATGGACCAGAAACCGTTCAGAGATAAGTGCGATTGACGGGCTTCGGTTGGGCTGAACTCCCGGGCCCCCGCTCACCAGAGGTGTGAAGTGGAACGCGCCTGCACGATTTGGTCGTGCAGGCGCGCAGACGTTGGCTCGTGTTCGCGACGATCGATCTAGTGGTGGTGATCCGGCATAACCGCCACCGTGTACGGCGAACCAGGCGTGCATTTCAATGCCGCATTCGTGGATGTGAACACGCCGCGCGGATTGTCTTTCCACAGCCACACGTGGAGATCGTAATGGCGAAGGCTTGCGGGCATGATCGGCTCGTGTCCATCCATCGGGCCGGCTAGTGTCTGACCGAAGATCGTCGGCACAACACCGCCGGCGGCTTGAACGGGAACGAACCATTCCGCGCCGGCCAGTACGAGCTTGCCCCCGACCGGCTCATAGATGAGCACTTGCGGCTTGGTGGGATCGAGTTTGGGCCCGATGTTCGCCGCGTTGAGGAAATGAACGCCCATCGCACCCGGTGGATACTCGACGGAGCCGTCCGTCATACCCATCGGGAAATCCATGCACGCGAGCGTCGAGAAGTATCCGTCCCTCACCGCGGCGAACGGGTCGCTGTATTTCGCCAGAGCGGTTCGCGCCGCCTGAAGGTCAGGGGACAGAGAGGCTCCCACGGCCGCCGATGTGGCTTGAGCCTTGGATGCGCTCGGCAAAGCGACGAGCGAAACTGCGAGGGCGAGTACCATACAGGGCAGGTACCGCTTGTTCGGCAAGCGAGAAGGCACATTGTCTCCGGAAGGTTGGGGAACACTAGGATGCTGGCGCCCTCGAAGCCGCGTCAATGCCCTTGTACTTGATGATCATCGTCGGCGGCATCTTCGCGCAGATCGGAGTTCGTGGGCGACTCTTGGTCAACGGCGATGCAGCGGCGACAACATCATTCTCTACGACTTGTTCAAAGTGGTCAACAAGAAGGTTGCGATGGGCAGGCGGCGCGGCGTGTCACTCCCAACGGAAGACCTTAGTCGAAATGGCGGTGTAGGCAGAGAACAGCACAAGCAACGCCGCGACGTTCACCCAGTGGGCGCCCCAACCCGATCCGTCCCACACACCCTCGAGGAGCGCCACGGCGTGCGTTGTCGGAAGGAGGTACGCGAGCGCCTCGAGCGCGCGCGGAAGCCGTGTCACTGGAAAGAACAGCCCTGACAAGAAAAGCATCGGATAGAGCACGGCTGCGCTGATCGGCTGGGCGAATCGCGCCGTCGGCACAAGGCTGGCGAGCACGAAACCGAGCGAGAGGATGCTGAACGTGCTGAGGAGCACGGCCGCGGTAAAGCTGAACACGTTCACTCGCATCACACCCGGAAAAAGCCGCCGGCCGGCGAGCATCAGCAGCGCGAGAGTGATCGACGTGAAGACAAGCTTCACGGCGACCTGCGCACCCATGATCGTCACTGGAGAAAGCGGCGTGGCGCGGAGGCGTTTGAGGATGCCCCCTTCCCTGTAGATGGAGATGATCGCCACGAGGGACTGCACCGCACTGATCGCAATCAACACCGCCGCGAAGATGGCCGCGTTGAAAGGAATATCGACTTCAGGCGCGGCCACCGGTCTACCCGCGCCGAACGCGCGCCCCAGGACGACGAACACCAGCAGCGGCATTACGAGCGTCCCGACGAATCCCATCGGTTCGCGGGTAAAGATTTTGGTCTCGACCCAGGTGAGCTTCCAGAATCCCCGCAGAATTCGGCGTGGCACGGTCAATCCCTGATCCCGTGGCCGGTCAGCTTTAGAAACACATCCTCGAGAGTCGGGATCTCGGTCCGGAACCCTCGCACGCGAATGCCCTCGCGCGCTACGATGTGGATGACGTCAGTTACGAAATCGTCGCCCGCTCCGCGAATCGTATACGTCGCGCCGCTCCGCTCGGCGCGCTCGACGGCGCCCAATGCCTGAAGCCGCTCAGCGACATTGGCGTCATCGCTCGTGAACACCACCGTCCGTTCCGGACAATGCCTCTGTACCAGGTCGTCGGGCGTGCCCAGCTCGATAATGCGCCCGTGCTCGATGATGGCCACGCGGTCACAGAGTTTTTCGGCCTCTTCCATGAGGTGGGTTGTGAGAAACACCGTCGTGCCCCGGTCTCTGATGCCGGTCACGAGCGCCCAGATCGCGCGACGCGCTTGCGGGTCAAGGCCGGTGGTGAGCTCGTCGAGGAACACGACCTCGGGTTCGTGGATGAGCGCCAGCGCGATGAAGAGCCGCTGCTTCTGGCCACCCGAGAGCGTCATGAACCAGGCGTTGCGCTTGGCTTCGAGTCCGAGCTGCGCGAGGAGCGAGTCAGTGTCGACGACGCGCGTGTAGAGTGACCGCCAGAGGTCGACCGCCTCCCAGACCTTGATCCGCTTCTGGAGGTGTGCCTCCTGGTGCTGCACACCGATCCGTTGCCGGAGCGCGTTGGCATCGCGCCTTGGATCCAGGCCGAGCACAGAAATCGTTCCTTTGTCGGGAACGCGGTTGCCCTCCACGCACTCCATCGTGGTCGTCTTGCCGGCACCGTTCGGACCTATGAGTCCGAAGATCTCGCCTTCGAACACTTCGAGCGAGACGTCGTCCACGGCCACCGTGCGGCCGTAACGCTTGCCCAGATTTGAGACGGCGATGACGGGGATCACGAAGAATGTTACAAGCGCGGTCGTCGCCGGCACAGGAACTTCGGAAAACCGTTCGATCCTGGCCCTCTGCGCGTGAGAGCGGCTCAGCTATTCCGCTTCACGATGTCGGAGTGGTTCTTGCACTTGCAAAGGCATGACAAACCACTCGAAGCCGATCATCCGCGCTCTGCGCGGAAACGAATCACAGGCATTACTGGCCCGTAACCGGGTTGGACGGATCGCGTATTCCTTCCACGATCGAGTGGACATCGAGCCCGTGCACTACATCTACGATGCGCCCTGGATCTTCGGTCGCACGAGTGCCGGCGCCAAGCTGCTTGCACTTGCGCACAACCAGTGGTGCGCATTTGAGACGGATGAGGTAACCGGCTTGTTCGATTGGGAAAGTGTCGTAGTCAAGGGACCCTTCTCGCCGCAAGATTCGCCGTCCGCCTCCTGGGACTACGATCGCGCAGTCGCCGCGCTGCGCCGATTGATCCCGGATTCGCTGACCCCGAGCGATCCGCTGGTAGATCGAAGCGTAGTGTTTGGCATCCACGCCTCAGAGATTTCGGGACGTCGTTCCATAGCGAATGGAGCGCCCGAGCTCATTGGTGCCGTTTCTTGAACAACACAAGAGGCGAGTCTCAGGTGGAACTCCATCCGATAAGCGGGCACAGGAATCCGGCCGAGATCGCGCTAGACGTCGCAGGACCAATCGGACGAGGTGATCTCGACGAGATTGTTCGCGGTGCAAGCTCGCTGGTTTCGCAGCGACTACGCTCGGCCAGGCGTCCGGGCCACGCCGCTTTGAAAGCGCCGGAACGGTCGGCACGAGCGGATCGGCGCGGTACGATGAAAGCTGCGGTCTTTGTTCGAGCAGGCAAGATCGAGCTTCAGGAGAGGCCTATTCCTCAGATTGGTCCGACTGACGCACTGCTCCGCGTCACCACCACCACAATCTGCGGAACCGATATTCATATCCTGAAAGGCGAGTACCCGGTTGCGGCGGGGCGCATCGTCGGCCACGAGCCCGTCGGGACCATCGCAGCTCTTGGAGCCGCCGTCACCGGATATGCGGTTGGGCAGCGCGTGATAGCTGGCGCAATCACGCCCTGCGGGCAGTGCGAGACGTGCCTGGACGGAAAGAGTTCCCAGTGCGGTGGAAAAGCAATCGGCGGGTGGAAGCTCGGTAACAGCATCGACGGCTGCCAGGCGGAGTTCGTCCGCATCCCCGACGCGATGGCGAATCTGGCACTCGTGCCCGACAATCTCACCGATGAACAGGTACTGATGTGTCCCGACATCATGAGCACTGGTTTCGGCGGTGCGGAGAGTGCGCACGTGCGAATCGGAGACGTCGTAGCGGTGTTCGCTCAGGGACCCATCGGTCTTTGTGCCACTGCGGGAGCGCGCCTCAAGGGCGCGTCACGGATCTTCGCGATCGAGAGCGTGCCTGCCCGAGCAGAAATCTCCCGTAGGCTCGGCGCAGAGGTTGTGATCGACCATACCGCGGAAGATCCCGTCGCCGCGATTATGCGACTAACTGGCGGCCGTGGTGTCGATGTCTCTATTGAGGCACTCGGCAGTCAGTCTACCTTCGAGCTCGGCCTCAAGGTATTGCGTCCCGGAGGAGTGCTGTCGAGCCTCGGAGTCTATTCAGGAAAGTTGACCATGCCGCTCGAAGCCTTTCACGCGGGCCTAGGTGACGTGGCAATCGTGAGCACCCTGTGTCCCGGCGGCAAAGAGCGCATGCGACGCTTGATGAGCGTCGTCAGCTCGGGCGCGATTGATTTGCG
The DNA here is from genome assembly GCA_031394125.1 of Gemmatimonadales bacterium. Taxonomy (GTDB): domain Bacteria; phylum Gemmatimonadota; class Gemmatimonadetes; order Gemmatimonadales; family Gemmatimonadaceae; genus UBA4720. The sequence goes on along the minus strand of JANMWS010000134.1, from coordinate 9,467 downwards.
CCCGCTCGTCACGCATCGCTTCAAGCTCGACCAGATCGAGGAGGCTTACGACCTCTTCGCGCATCAGCGCGATGGAGTTCTGAAGGTCGCAATCACGCCTTGAACTGCACGCATTCTTTGGGTCTCTGATCTGGAAGAGGTCAATGCGACTGCGACTCTTGCAACCAACGATTCACTACAATATCACCCAAGGCTTGCAGTCGGCGCAGCATGAAGGATTATCGTCTGTCCGACCGCCAGCCGACCGATGCGAGTGACCGCGCCGTAGATTCCCGCGGTGTTCTGGTGCGCACGAACGACCGCCTTCAGCACTTCTGGCGCACGACTCGCTGAGTCGGGATCAATGTTCACCATCGCGCAGCGAACGTCGCGCATCGTGACGGTGATGGCGGGGGCGTCGTCCCCCTCGCCGAATGAGAGCACGCCGCCCACCCACTCATCCTCCTGGAAGGGAACGGGTTGCAGTAAACGAACCACAACATTCGGGCGAAATCGTCGTACGTCCAGGCTCCGCCCTGCGAGTCGTCCGATCTCGCGCATCGTATCGGAGGCGATCACGGAGATGCTCGCTTCATCGAAGATGCCTTGATTCAATTGCATCATCTGCACGGGAGCCCCGAGACGGCGTCCGACCTCCGTCGCCAAGGCTTCCCCAAAGACAAGCATCTCTTCGCCATCCGGCGTGCGAACATGAGTAGGAAGTTCTTCCTGAGCACCGTCTTCGCGGCAGCGCGGAGTAAACAGGACCAGGTCGGAAAGGCTGCTTGCTGACAGCCACGGGAACCCGCTGCGGTCATCTATCCGCCGGAATGCCAGGCGTCTGTCACCATCGAGGCCGTGCCAGCCTAGCTCGGCGACCTCGAGTCGTTCGCCGCCCATGGACTTCACGGGATACCGGAAGATCGCCTCCACGTGTCCGATTTCTATAGGCATGCTCGATCCGAGTCCGCCCAACGCCCTCGTTCAGCTGCAAGCACACTACAACCGTCGCGAAAGAACCGCATCCGAAAACGTAAGAGAAAAACCCCGCCAGCGCCTAAACGCTTGCGGGGTAATGATCTGAGGTTTATGGGCCTGGGCAGAGTTGAACTGCCGACCTCAAGCTTATCAGGCGACCGAAGGGGAGTAAGAAGTCCGGCAAGAAATCTGTAAATCGTTGACGGACAGCGTGATCTGCCGTAGTTGCACTACCGGAATGCCGGATAATGCGGGTGCCAATCGACAGCGGAACCGACAGCAAGCCGCAGGTAGACGATCCCAATCGCGGCGATTCTGAGTCTTAGGGAGCTTGCTGGCTAGCGGGACTTTTTCATCTCTAGCACCGGGACCCGGAGAGTCCCCGAAATCGCGCTCTGGCGCTTTTTCGGTTCGCGGTTCGCAAGAATCGAGGCCGCCAGTTCCTTCTCCTTTTTGTTGCGTGCGTTCGTTGCCTTCAATGCGGGAAGAACGTGTCCTGCGTCGGACGCTGCGCGATCCGAGGGGCGTTTGTCTCTCGCCATCTTCAACTCCGTACTGTGTGTCGGACTACATCGCAAATATACCGAAATGGTTCCGACGGTTCAGATTCGTTTCCGCTTTGCCTTCTTCGGCCTCCTGAGCTCCGAAGATTCTTTAAATCAGTCCCGATCACCCAAGTTGCGGAACCACGCCGCGGGTTGGTCGGAGCCTAAGGGTTCGAGTGGCCCCAATGTCACAGACAATCCTCCGCTGGGTGGTTTGTTGGTCACTTGACGGTAGCTATCCGCCGCACGTTCTACGCTCATTGTCCCCAGCTGTGTCGAACAGTCTGGGGCGTGCCGCCCTTCGTCGTTTCGCTTGATCGTTACCCGCGCTTGCCCAGTCGCTTCGAGGTAGGAACGCGTGATGTACGCCTTGCGGCCGGGTCTGGCGGCGAGTTTTCACCGGAAATTTCTTTAGCAATGACATCTACATCCGGCTGCCCGATTGCCCCCGCTTCGTCTTTGGCAATCTCGCGTGGGGTCCGATGCCCACTTACCGGATGTGGGTTGGCTTGGGTCGGATCGCTCATGGCCTTGGCTTCCTCGGCCTGACCTTTTCCATGTTCGCTTGTGTCGCCGATCGCCTTACCGAGATCACCACGAAACTTCTTCTCGGTTTTCTTCATCTTGCCCTTCGTCTCCTTCTCGAGACCGCTCTTGTCGATCGTCATACATTCCCCGCCTGATTGGCCGCCCGAAATAAGCGGTGCTTAGTCGATTTAATCAGCGCAAGCGTCGGGCCTGAGGCGTCGGGGAATGCTGGGGCGTAACGAAATCGAGCCGCCTCTCCACTTTTCAGCCAACAATCATTCCGGGAACGAAAGGAAGAACTCATCGCTGGAGAAATTCTTCAGGAGGTGCCGTTCGGTTCCGTCCGGGATCCAGCTCGAATCGAGAGCATGCTGAAGGAATGCGTGGTTAACGGTGCGCAATGCTACGCAGGATCAATCGAACTGAGTACTGCTTCGAAATCCGGGAGAGGGCATGAGGGAACGAACGGCGCAGGCGCGGTGTCGAATGGCACGTATTCGCTGTATAATTCGGCTGGCGAGCCTGAACCCGGATCCCGAATGCTCTTCCCTTCCCTGCGTTCTGCTAACAGCCCGCATGAGTGCCGCGTCCCCGACGCGAGGTTTTATTAATACAGCCAACCAGCGTAAGGACACGCCGTCGCGGGACAAGCCGTCGGCCGGACAAATTGCGCATCGCTTGATTAACGTTCGCCGGTCTGAACCAGCGGGAAGCCGCACGCCCGCGCATGCCGCCGTCGATGCCTGCAACCAACTCCATCAGGACCTCTCGCGCTGGGTCGGTCTCGACGGCTGTCACGCGCTCTTCACGCGTGCGCTCGCGCACGCGCGGACCGATTACCCGCTATTGGAAGAGATTCAGCTGCGGCCCCGCTCTGAGCCGTACGTCGAAGGCGGGACGGAGACCATCGATGCATACGGAGCTGCCCAAACCGCCGAGGCTATCGAGTCGATGCTCTCCGGCCTGATCGAGCTTCTCGGCCGACTTATCGGAGACGACATGGCAATGAAACTCATCGAGGAAAGTTTCCCCGAAGCCGCGGGTGATGATACGCGTTCCTCGAGCAGGAGGGCGGAAGGATGAACACAGACCAGCGAGCAGTAATTCGGAGTCTTCCCAGTGGAGTGCCCGGCCTCGATATCGTGCTCGGTGGCGGCTTGCCGGAATACTCATTCAATCTGGTTGCGGGTGGACCCGGCTCTGGGAAGACAACGCTGGCGCACCAGATAATGTTCGCGAACGCAAGTGTCGAGCGACCCGCTCTGTATTTCACCGTGCTCGGCGAGCCGACCCTCAAGATGCTGCGATATCAGCGGCAGTTCAGCTTCTTCGATCCTGAGCTGGCCGGATCTGCTATCCAATTCATCAATCTGACCGCAGAGGTCATGGAACGCGACTTGAGCGATGTCCTGCAGCGGATCGTTAGCGAGACCGAGCGCGCCAAACCGGGAATTGTCGTCATCGATTCGTTTCGAACGATGGGCGGCCAGCATAGTAGCTCCGAGCGGGGGGGAATGTTCGCCCTCGATCAATTCGTTCAGCGTCTCGCCCTGCACCTGACCACTTGGGAAGTAACCTCCTTCCTCCTCGGTGAGTACGCCGAGGAGGAGCAGCAAAATCCGGTCTTCACTGTGGCCGACGGTATACTCTGGCTCTCGCAGGCTACGGATCGAAATTCCGTCGTTCGAAAGCTCCAGGTGGTAAAGACCCGCGGCCGGGCCCACATGCCTGGATTGCACACATTCCGGATCACGGATGCTGGGCTCCAGATCTTCCCGCGCATCCCGGAGCAAACGCGCAAACGGGTGCTGCCGAAGCGCGAGCGATTGTCAACGGGAGTGCCAGGGATAGATGAGATGATCGGAGGCGGCGTCATTGCCGGAGATGCGGTGATGCTCACCGGGCCTGCGGGCAGCGGCAAGTCGACAGTCGCCACGCAATTCATGGTGGCGGGATTAATGAAGGGAGAAACCGGAGTGATCGCGGTATTCGAAGAGTACCCGGAGGAGTACCTTGCGCGCGCCGATGCGCGAAATCCCGAGCTGGGAAAGATGCTCAAAGGCGGGAAGTTGGAGCTGATCTATCTCCGCCCGCTCGACCTCTCCGTCGATGAGGCCCTCGCGGCGATTCTCGAAGCCGTGGAACGGCTCGGGGCAACGCGCGTTGTCATCGATTCCCTGTCGGGGTTCGAGGTCGCCCTCGCCCCAACGTTCCGCGCGGAATTCCGGGAGTCGCTCTACCGCCTGGTCGGGACGTTGACCGCGACCGGCGTCACGGTATTCATGACCGCTGAAGTCTCCGAGGCATTCTCCGAGGCACGCTTTACGACGGAGAAGGTGTCGTTCATCACCGACGAGATCCTCGTCCAACGGTACGTCGAAATTGAAGGAGCGCTCCGGCGAGTGATGGCGGTGATCAAGATGCGCGGGAGCGACCACAGCCATGACTTCAGAACGTACGAGGTCACGGCGAAGGGAGTGGTCATTGGCGATACACTCGCGGAGTACGATGGAATAATCACCGGGGTGCCTACTTTGCGAGCGAAAGCGGCTGCGTCACGGAAGAGCAAATAGGTTGAATGAATTCCAAAAGGCGGCCTGCTACCGCGCGCGCGACTAAGTTTTCCGTCCAAGAAGCGTTGCGGCGCTGCATGCAGCAAGCGCCGCTGCCATTCGCCATTACACGCGGCGCGGAGCACACGCTTGTCTACGCCAACGCCGCATTCTCCCGCTTGGCCGGCGTCGCCAAAGGTGACGCGATTGGTGCCCCAGTCGCCACCGCGTTCACCGGGCTTCAGGGACAAGCGCTGAGCGCAATTCTCGATCGAGCATTTCGTGACGGCGTCGAGCTATTGGATAAGCGCATCGACGCCCAGAGCGAGAGAGCGAGCCACTGGCAATGCAGTGTCTGGCCCGTGGTTAACGTCGACGGACAAGCAGAGGCACTCGGCATCGCGATTCGCGAGTCAAGCCCGTTGGACGCTGTCCGCGACCTTCAGCGGCAGGTTGCCGAGCAGATGCTCCTCGGCGCACTGCGCGAACGGGGGCTTGCCGACGATGCAGAGAGCGCGAACAGTGCGAAGACTGCGTTCCTCCGCGCGATGAGCCACGAGCTCCGCACGCCACTCAATGCGATAGGTGGCTATATCGATCTCCTCGACATGGGCCTGCGGGGGCCAGTGACCGAGAATCAGCACGCCGACTTCGCGCGTGTGAGAACCAATCAGCAGCACCTAGCCGCCATCATCACCGAAATCCTCAACTTCGCGCGAGTCGGAAGCGGCAGTGTGGTTTACGCTGTGAGCGACGTCAACGGTTGTGACGCGCTCAGGCGCGCCATCGAGCTGATCGAGCCACTCATCGCGCAGGAAGGGCTGGTCTTCGACGGGACCTCAGGCGACCTCAGCATCGTTGCGCGCGCGGATCCGGAAAAAGTGACTCAGATTCTGGTGAACGTGCTCTCCAACGCCATCAAGTTTACGCCAGCGGGAGGGCACATCAGCGCCGAGTGTGCCGCGGTGGATGACGTCGTGACTCTAAGCATCAGTGACACCGGGTTAGGCATTGCCACGGAAAAACTAGACGCCATCTTCGGGCCGTTCATTCAACTGAAGGAGGGACTCTCCGATCGGGAGGGCGGCATTGGGCTAGGATTGGCGATAAGCCGCGACCTCGCCCGGGCGATGAACGGTGATCTTACCGTCGAGAGCACCGAAGGGAAAGGGTCGCGCTTCACACTTTCTCTTCCACGCGCGGGAGAACACGAAGAGGCTTAGTTGGTGGCGAACATGAACAACAATCTTCTCGTCCTCTTACCACCAATTATTGCATTGGATGTCGCCACCACTCCCGTGCTTCCGATATAAGCGGTTTTGTTACCGCTCTCCCTGCGCACTGTTTCAGAGTTGAATCGGACACGACCGACTGGCTCGGTGGACTCCATAGCCCGAAAGCCCCTCGTGCGTCTAATGATCTGAGGTTTATGGGCCTGGGTAGAACTAGCCTGCCTTTCACGAACATCCTGCTCAGCATATCGCCCATTTAAGAACATCTTGCGCACTTCCACGAACATTTTGCGCGTGCGAATGGACACCACAACGGACACCTTTCACCGTGCGATAGATATCTTATCGAAGCCGAAGAGCGGTTCCCGAGTCGCGCGCCCAGCTCAACCCGCGCTAACACGGGTTAGCTGTTGGGTGAGAAGTTGCCAGCTTCCGCGCCTCAATCCGAAAACGCGAAGGAAGCGAATCCTGTCTGCCCGTGCTTCGCCCCGCAGGCGGACCCGCACCAATGAACCGCCAGTGACTACAGGCGGCCTCGCGAAACACCGTCACACGGAGTTCGAGACACAAGCATTTGATGGACGGCTGGTCCTTCCAGACTCTTGACGCGACTTCGAATTAGTCCTATGGTCGCTCGAGTGTAATTCCACCCCTTTCAGGAGATTCCCATGTCAGTCTACATGGTGGAGCGTAAGCTGCCCGGCATTTCAATGGATCAGCTTGCGGATGCGCAAAAGGCCGCGATCGACACGAGCAAGCAGTTCACCAAACAAGGAAAGCCGGTCGAGTACATTCGCAGCATGTTCGTTCCGGGCGAGGACAAGTGCATGTGCCTGTTCGAGGCGCAAAGCGCGGACACGGTGAAGCAAGTCAACGACACCGCGAAGATTCCGTATACTCGCGTCGTTGAGGCGCTGGATCTCACTCCGTAACGAATCGCTACGGCGTGAGCATTATTTGACACCACCGATGCGAAACATCGCCCCTTCACAGCCTGAAAAAGCAAAACCCCGCCAGCGCCTGCCGTTGTTCACCCTTCGGGATGGCGAGGCGGGTCGGACATCACACCGAGCGTCAGAGAATTAAAGCGTTCGGCTGTCGTATGCCCAGTGCAGTAGCGCCTGTCGCTGGCGTCGTCGGCAATCCAGATCGCCCGGGATGCACCCTTGCCTGATCTGCGCAACATGCCTAGCCATCTGGCGCCAACGACGAATCTGCCGCGCGTCATCCAAACACCGCCGTCCGCGATAGTAGCGGCAGTACCACTGGAACCAGCCACGCGGGTCTTCGTGGTAGATCCATCCCTTCTTGCGCCAGACGGAGAGCGGCTGCGACGCGTTTACACCGAAAAAGTTGAGCGTCGGGTCGCGCCACTCGGGCGAGAGCTTCGCCTTTGCGTACCAGCTCGCGGGAAATTCGCCACGGCAGTCCGTCATGTATTTCCCGCCGAATATGCCAAGCGCCAGCAACTGCGGAGGCGCGAGCTCGGGACAAAACCCGGCATCGTAGTTCCTGCCAACGGGTTCGGTGAGCAGATAACTGTATCCGCGCTGCATGCGGTCGCTGACCATGATCCGCGTAGGCGTCTTGCCGGCCATCAAACCGTTTCTCGTTCAAGGCTCATCGCTTCGCCCGCTTAACGATGGGCGGCGACCCATCGGTGTCAGTGGCCCGCCTCGGCCGCCTCGGCTTCGGCCCGCGTGTGGTGTACCGCGTCCGGAGCGTGTTCAGGCGGGCTGTATAGTGTATACAGCTTGAGCGGCGCATCGCCCGACGTGTTGATCACGTTGTGGCGCACCCCGGCCGGGATGACAACCGCGCTGCCATCCTGAAGTGTTTGCCCTTCGCCATCAAGCACGACGCGACCCGTCCCTTGCTCGACGCGAATAAACTGGTCGTGGTCCGCGTGTGTCTCTTCGCCGATCTCCTCGCCCGGCCGCAACGTCATCAGCACTAGCTGGAGCGCCGGCCCCGTGAAGAGGACGCGTCGGAAGTCATCGTTCTTGAGCGTCGCCCGCTCAATGTTCGTCACAAAGCCACTCATGCGTCACTCCTCTTTTGTCGGTCAAACTTCGATGATAATCGTTGGGTAGGCTTGCTCTACCTCAGAGAACGTGCCAGTCGGCAGGACGCGGCATAGACTCTACTGGGCTGACGAGGGACTCGGGTCGTCCGGCGGTGTCGCGAGATAGTAGGCTCTCATTGGGCCAAAGTGCAGGACCCCGCTTAAGACGTTTCCGTAAAGCGCGATACGTTCTGATGCATGGGGCCTGGGTAGAGTTGAACTACCGACCTCACGCTTATCAGGCAGCTTCACACGAGCATGAATTAGGCTCAGAAGTTCCTACACGCCTGCCTTTCACGAACATCCTGCTCAGCATGTCGCGCATTTAAGAACATCTTGCGCACGTCCGTGCACATTTTGCGCATGCAAATGGACACCACAACGGACACCATTGCGCACCATAGGCCGCCCCACGCGCCTTTAAACTCGGTCTAGGACGCGAGCGAAGGAAACTCTCGCATTCCCCCCATAGCTACGTGGCGCGATACAAGTCCGTGCTGAGATACCGAAGGCCCGAATCAACCATAATCGTCACCACCGTCTTTCCCTCTCCGAGCCGCTTCGCGACCTGAAGCGCGGCGACGACATTCGCCCCCGAAGACGTGCCGGTGAAAATTCCTTCGTTACGGGCGAGGCGGCGCGCCATCGCTTTCGCGTCGCTAGTCGTCACGGTGATGATCTCGTCCACCTGATCGGGCTCCCAGAGCGGCGGGATGAACCCGATGCCGATTCCCTCGATCTGATGCGACCCGCTCGGCTTCCCTGAAAGCACCGCCGACTCAGCGGGCTCGACGGCGGTCACGTGAAGCTTTGTGTGTTTCCGGATCGCTGTTGCCGATCCGTGAATCGAGTGCGCGGTGCCGACGGCGTGGACGAACGCGTCCACCTTTCCCCCCGTCTGGCTCCAGATCTCTTCGCCCATAGGATAGTAGCCCTCGATCGCGTCGCGGTTGTTGAGCTGGTCGGACCACCAGTGACCGGGGCGCTGACTGATCACGCGCGACGTCTCGATCATCTCCTTGATGAGCTTCTCGTTGATCTTCTTGTTGTCGCTCTTCACCAGCGTGATGTTGCCCCCGAGCGCGGCGATGGTGCGCAGCTTCTCCTCGGCAAATGCGTCGGAGGAGACGATCTCGAGCTTGTAGCCAAGGGCGGCGCAGGCGAGAGCCAGCGAGACGCCGGTTGTGCCGGCGGTGTACTCGACGACCGTTCCGCCGGGCTTGAGGTGTCCTTTCCGCGCGGCTCCCTCAATGGCTGCCTTCGCCATCCGGTCCTTCATGCTGCCGGTGGGATTGGCCCACTCGATTTTGGCGACGACGCGCGCCGAGCCCGGCGGAACGACTCCGCGCAGCTCGACGAGAGGCGTGTTGCCGATGGCGCCGAGTATGTTGGAGTCGATCTTCATTGCGCTGCCCCGGGGTGGAGCGTGGAGAAGAGTTGATCGAGCGGATTATCGAGCGGATTAAGGTAGCCGGCGCCGGTCTGAATAATCCAGATTCAGGCGTCACCCTGAAGGTCGAGGCGACGATACACCGCGACAAACTTTTCGGACTTCTTCTTCCAACACCACTCGCTAGGGTTGTGGTGT
>JANMWS010000076.1:0-44466 GCA_031394125.1 Gemmatimonadales bacterium | reverse complement strand
GCTTGAGAACCGGCGTGCTGTTCTCCTCCGCCATGATGTAGAACGTGCCATGGTGGGCGGAAACGAGTGGAGTGAGCTCTGACATGATGAGCTTCGACACCGCCTCGAGATCCTTCTGCCCCTGCATCATGTTCGAGAACTTCGCGAGGTTCGTCTTCAGCCAGTCCTGCTCGGTGTTCTTCTCCGTGGTGGTCTTCAGGTTCGCGATCATCTGGTTCAGGTTGTTCTTGAGCTCGTCCAGCTCTCCCTGAGCCTCGACCGCGATCTGCCTGCTCAGATCGCCGCGCGTAACAGCGGTCGCCACTTCCGCGATCGCGCGCACCTGTAGCGTCAGGCTGTTGGCCATCGCGTTCACGTTGTCGGTGAGCGCTCTCCACGTGCCTGCGGCGCCCGGCACTTCTGCCTGTCCACCGAGGATTCCTTCCGTGCCTACTTCCTTGGCCACGCGTGTTACTTCGTCCGCGAATACGCGGAGCGAGTCCACCATCGCGTTGACCGTGTTCTTGAGCTCGAGAATCTCGCCGCGTACTTCGACGGTGATCTTCTGCGAGAGGTCTCCCTTCGCGACGGCGGTCGTGACGAGCGCGATGTTTCTGATCTGGCTCGTCAGGTTTCCGGCGAGCGTATTCACGTTGTCGGTCAGATCCTTCCACGTCCCCGCGACTCCGGGCACGTTCGCCTGGCCGCCGAGTTTTCCTTCCGTGCCCACGTCACGGGCGACGCGCGTCACTTCGGACGAGAACGCGCTCAGCTGATCGACCATGGTGTTGATCGTGTTCTTCAGCTCGAGAATCTCGCCCTTCACATCCACAGTCATCTTGCGCGACAGGTCGCCCTTCGCGACCGCGGTCGTCACATCGGCGATGTTTCTCACCTGCCCGGTGAGGTTCGAGGCCATGAAATTCACATTGTCGGTCAGGTCCTTCCACGTCCCTGCGATTCCCGGCACGTTGGCCTGACCGCCCAGGCGTCCTTCTGTGCCGACCTCGCGCGCCACGCGCGTCACTTCTCCAGCGAACACACTCAAGCTGTCGACCATGGTGTTGATCGTTTGCTTCAGCTCGAGAATCTCGCCCTTCACATCCGCGGTGATCTTTCTGGAGAGATCTCCCTTCGCGACCGCGGTCGTCACGTCAGCGATGTTTCTGATCTGGCCCGTAAGGCTCGACGCCATCGCGTTCACGTTGTCGGTGAGATCCTTCCATGTTCCACCGACCCCGGGCACCGCGGCCTGACCACCCAGTCTTCCTTCGGTTCCGACTTCGCGCGCAACGCGAGTGACTTCCGACGCAAAGGTGCTCAACTGATCGACCATCGTATTGATCGTGTTCTTGAGCTGCGCCGTTTCTCCCTTCGCTTCGACCGTGATCTTCTGGGATAGATCTCCTTTCGCGACGGCCGTCGTAACGTCGGCGATGTTGCGAACCTGGCCCGTCAGGTTCGACGCCATGAAGTTCACGTTGTCCGTCAGATCCTTCCAGGTACCCGCAACGCCGAGCACTTCGGCCTGCCCGCCAAGCTTTCCTTCCGTGCCTACTTCCTTGGCGACACGCGTTACTTCGGAGGCGAACGCGCTCAACTGATCCACCATGATGTTGATGGTGCTCTTGAGCTCGAGGATTTCTCCCATCGCTTGGGCGGTGATCTTTCTGGAGAGATCTCCCTTCGCGACCGCGGTCGTCACGTCAGCGATGTTTCTGATCTGACCGGTGAGGCTCGAGGCCATCGCGTTCACGTTGTCCGTCAGATCCTTCCATGTGCCGCCGACTCCGGGTACGTCGGCCTGACCTCCCAGTCGTCCTTCAGTTCCTACTTCGCGCGCAACACGCGTCACCTCAGACGCGAAGGTGCTGAGCTGATCGACCATCGTGTTGATGGTGTTCTTGAGCTCCGCCGTCTCTCCCTTCGCTTCGACCGTGATCTTCTGTGACAGATCACCTTTCGCGACGGCGGTGGTGACGGCCGCGATGTTTCTCACCTGGCTGGTGAGGTTGCCGGCGAGCGTGTTCACGTTGTCGGTCAGATCTTTCCACGTTCCACCGACCCCCGGCACTTCTGCCTGGCCGCCGAGCATTCCTTCGGTACCTACTTCGCGCGCCACGCGCGTTACTTCCGACGCGAACGAGCTGAGCTGGTCCACCATGATGTTGATCGTGTTCTTGAGCTCGAGAATCTCGCCGCGGGCATCGGCCGTGATCTTGCGCGATAAATCACCGCGCGCGACCGCAGTCGTGACATCGGCAATGTTTCTCACCTGGCCCGTGAGGTTCGAGGCCATGAAGTTCACGTTGTCGGTCAGGTCCTTCCACGTTCCCGCGATCTGCGGTACCCGAGCCTGTCCGCCGAGTCGTCCCTCGGTACCAACCTCGCGCGCGACGCGCGTCACCTCCTCGGCGAACGTGCTGAGCTGATCGACCATCGTGTTGACGGTGTTCTTCAGCTCGAGGATCTCCCCCTTCACATCGACCGTGATCTTCCTGGAGAGATCGCCCTTCGCGACGGCGGTGGTAACGTCCGCAATGTTTCTGATTTGGCCGGTGAGGTTCGACGCCATCGCATTCACGTTGTCGGTCAGATCCTTCCACGTTCCACCGACTCCTGACACCTGCGCCTGACCTCCGAGCTTCCCTTCCGTACCCACTTCCTTGGCCACTCGCGTTACTTCCGACGCGAACGCGCTCAACTGATCGACCATCGTGTTGATCGTGTTCTTGAGCTCGAGCGTCTCACCTCGCGCTTCGACCGTGATCTTCTGGGACAGATCGCCCTTCGCAACCGCCGTCGTAACCGCCGCAATGTTTCTCACCTGACTGGTGAGGTTTCCGGCGAGGGTGTTCACATTGTCGGTGAGGACTCTCCAGGTGCCTCCTACTCCCGGTACTTCGGCCTGTCCGCCGAGCTTGCCTTCCGTTCCCACTTCGCGCGCGACACGCGTGACTTCGTCAGCAAAGGCGCCGAGCTGATCCACCATCGTGTTGACGGTCGTGCCAATGCGGAGGAACTCGCCCTTGACGGATTTACCATCGATCTCCAGCACCATCTTCTGATTTAGATCTCCCTCCGCAACCGCGGTCAGCACCCGAGCAACCTCGGATGTCGGTGACACGAGGTCCGTGATGAGGGAGTTGATCGAAGTGACGGTCGTCCGCCAGCCACCCGTTACGGCGCCAAGAGAGGCGCGCTCGGTCATCTGACCTTCGCGTCCGATCGTGGTGCTCACGCGAATCATTTCCGCAGCCAGTGATTCGCTGAGCTTGGCGATTCCGTTGAACTCGTAGGCAATCTCGGCCAGCAGCGGATCTTCCGACACCGGAAGCCGGACGTTGAAATCACCTTCCTTCAGGTCGCGCATGGCGGCCAGCAGCCGGCGGAGATCGCTTTGGCGAATCCTGCCGTCAGCCGCGGACGCGCTTATCTCGCGCTCACCGTCCTGCCTTCCGTTGCCATTGCCGTTCCGTTTTCCGTTTCGCCCTTTGCCGCTGTTCCGGCCGTTTTTTCGCCGCGATGCCGGGGCGCCAGGGGAGCGGGCCGATGTCTCTTCTTCGGATCCCGTCTCTTCGACTTCGATATTGTCGCCGATCTCCACGACTTTACTCCTTGATATGACTGCTTGACCCCCCGCATGGCGGGTTTATGAGCCCCGGCCGACCGGGCGAGCCCGGGAAGGGGACAGTTCTACTCTTCAAAAGTGGGACCGTTCTTGATCCGGTCCGTCCACACGTTAGTTACGTCGCTGGAATGACTTCGACGTGGTCGCCGAAGCGAATTTCTCCTTCAATGACAACCCTCGCGTACACCCGGCTCCATCCCGGGTGCAGCTTCTGCGAAATCCGAACGAACCTACCGTCGATAAACGACGCTTTGATCGTTTTGCAGGGGATGGTGAACGAGGCGACCTCGAGGACGACCTCCTCTCCCAGCTTGATACGCACCCCGGGAACGATCAGATCCCAGTCAATTCCTTCCAGCGTGAGGTTCTCACCGGCCGTTCCGACATCGATGGGGTGGCCTTCCCGCTGGAGCGCGCGAATCCTCTCCAATGAATAAACGCAAACCGCTCGGTCGGGTCCACCGTGGTGCTCTTTGTCGTTTTGGGTATCTCCTAGAAGACCTAATCGCGACACTCTCGCGTCATCAATGCGTCGTTTCGGCACTCCTCCGTAGGATGTATTAATGGAGACCAGAACCCCAGTTCGATTATAATCTAATGATTCCTGCCCTTCAATCATCGTTGCCAACATTTTGCGGTACACCGGGTTCCACCGAATGCACCTCAGCCTTTGAAGTTTTCTCACTCACGAAATATGACACCGGAATGCCGCCATTCGAGGTGCTGAACCGAGGCCTCAGGGAGAGCCTGGTTTGCCGAACGAGCGCCGAGTCCGAAGTCAGAACCCCGAGCCGCCACCCTGGTTTGGATTTTAGTGCCGATCCGAGCTTGGCGTAAAGGTTTCTCAGGTCGTCACTCTCCCCGACCCGCACGCCGTACGGCGGATTGGTGAGAACCCAACCCGAGTCCCGCGCCGAATCGGCGATCGCCGCGATCGATCCCGACACCGCTTCCGAAGAAAACCGCACGTTCTCCGACACGCCCGCCCGCTCCGCGTTCCGAGCGGAGGCCTGAACCGCGCCGACATCGCGATCCGAGCCAGATATGTCACCGGAGAAATCAGTCATCGCTTCGCGGGCTTCCTCAAGAACTCGATTCCAGCGCTCCGCGTCGAAGCCAGGCCAATCCATAAATTGAAAATTGCGCCTGAGTCCCGGCGCAATCTTCCGGGCGATCAAGGCCGCCTCGATCGGAATCGTCCCAGACCCACACATGGGATCGAGCAGTGGCTCATTCCCCTTCCACCCGCTGGCCAATACCATCGCGGCAGCAATGGTCTCCCGAAGCGGAGCCTTCGCTATTTCCTGCCGGTACCCGCGTTTGTGCAGCAGCTCCCCGGAGCTGTCCGCGCTTACCTCACATTGATCATCAACAATACGCACGACAAAAAGCTGTCCGGATTCCCGTACGGATCTCGACCCATAATCCGGAGCATCCACAGTTTCAGAAGCATTCGCGTCCTCGCCATCCGTGTCCCCCGCACTTCCCTCTATCACCCGCGACGCAGATCCGACGATCGCCGATAGCACGCGCTCACCGACCGCGTCGGAGTGATAGAGCTTCGATTTGCGAGAGGTCACACGCAAGCGAACCTTGCCGTTCGCCGGCAGAAATTCCGCCCACGGCAATTTCTTCGCGCGGCGCTCCAGCTCGTAGAAGGTGCTGGCGTGAAAGCTTCCCAATCTCACTAGCACGCGAGTCGCTGTCCGGAGCCAGAGATTCGCCTCATATAGCCGCTGCAGATCCGCGCTAAACGCGACTCCCCCAATTTCCTGCTGCCCTCGAATGCCGAGGGACTTGAGCTCGCCCGCCGCGATGGACTCCAGCCCCGGGCCGGTCGACGTGAAAGCCTTGAAGCTGGAAGAGGAAGAATCGGGCATTGCTGGTGAGGTTATGACACGACCTTCGCGGTGGTAAGTGGCGTAAACCGGC
Source organism: Gemmatimonadales bacterium (assembly GCA_031394125.1). Taxonomy (GTDB): domain Bacteria; phylum Gemmatimonadota; class Gemmatimonadetes; order Gemmatimonadales; family Gemmatimonadaceae; genus UBA4720. The sequence continues at coordinate 38,924 of JANMWS010000076.1, read as the reverse complement.
TGATTAGAGGAATGCTTTGTGCCTGTATCAGACCGAGTGGCGAAACAAATAGGGAAAGAAGCAGCCCGTAAGCTGCTACGGGAACGCTTTGGCCATTCGGATTTCCGACCCGGCCAGTGGCCCCCGATCAACGCGGTGCTCGGCGGCGAAGACGCCCTGGTAGTGATGCCAACGGGAAGCGGGAAATCGCTGATCTATCAGCTGCCCGCCGTCGTGCTGCCTGGCCTCACGATAGTGGTGAGCCCGCTCATCGCGCTCATGAAAGACCAGCACGACAAGCTCTCGGCACAGGGAGTCAGCTCGGTCGCAATGCACTCGCACCTCTCTACCTCGGAGACACGCGAAGCGCACCGCCAGATCGCCGAGGGCGAAGGCGAGATGCTGTACCTCACGCCGGAGCGCTTCAAGGATCGCGCGTTCTTCGAACATCTCCTTTCGCGGCCCATCAGCCTTTTCGTCATCGATGAGGCGCACTGCGTCAGCCAGTGGGGACACGACTTTCGTCCCGACTATCTCTCGCTCGGTGGAATCGCGAAACGGCTTGGCCGTCCACCGATATTGGCGCTGACCGCCACGGCCACTGCCCATGTTCAGCAGGATATCGTGCGTCAGCTCGGGATGGTCGATCCGCACGTGACGATCACCGGGTTCGCGCGGCCAAATCTCCGCTTCGAAGTGATTCGAACCGTCAACGACCAGATCAAGGACACGACGCTCCGACACGCGCTCCGTGATTTCGAGGGCTCGGGCGTGATCTACGTCGCCACGGTGAAGGAAGCCGAGCGACTACACGGCATGCTCGCGGAGGAGTTCAAGGTCGGCTTGTATCATGGCAAGCGGCCCGCGGCGGATCGCAAGGATGTTCAGAACCGCTTCATGGCCGGCGAGCTCAAGGCAATCATCGCGACGAACGCATTCGGCCTGGGGATCGACAAGCAGGATCTTCGATTCGTGATTCACTATCACTTTCCCGGATCTATCGAGGCGTACTACCAGGAAGCGGGAAGAGCCGGACGCGACGGACAGCCGGCGATCTGCCGAGTGCTGTATCGTGTCGAGGACAAGCGAATCCAGTCGTACTTCCTCGGCGGAAAATATCCCGAGGTCCAGGAAGCAGCACAGGTGGCGCTCGCTCTCGAGAAGTACCCGCTCAAGACGCCGGTGCTTCTCGGCGACCTCGTGGAGCTGACGGGAATCCCGTCACGAAAAGCGAAGATCGTGTTCGCGCTGCTGAAGAGACACGGCCTGGTCCGCGAGCATCGCGGCGGAAAATGGGAGCGGCTGGGCGAGAATCTCTGCGAGGTGGATCTGAGCGCGGATCTTCAGGACTACGAGGAGCGGCGCGCGATGGACCAGGAAAAGCTCCGCACGATGATCCAGTTCTGCCAGACGACGCATTGCCGGACCCGCTACATCCTCGAGCACTTCGGTGAAGAAGTCGATCCCGGCTGGGCGTGCCACAACTGTGACGCCTGCGATGAAATGGAAGCGGCTAGAGCCTCGGCGTAGAGACCGCGCCACGATCCAGACGCCGAGGCAGTGCTACATTATTAGCGCATGAAAAACAGCCTGGCACTCAAGCTTGCGCGGGGATCTTTCTTCCTGCTCCTCGCGTTCATCGCTGCGTTTTTCCCGCGCCTCGTGCACGTTCCGGAGCCGCCGCTCCCGGAGCTATCGCTTTCCACGATCGCCACGATCCTCGCGCTGTTCATGCAGGGCGTGGTCTGGACGAACATCATCATCAGCCACTACATCGAGCGGTCCGTCAAGCTCCATGTAACCGATGGAAGCAGCATCACCACGTTCAAGGCACTGGGCGCGGTGGCGCGCCTCTTCATCTGGATTGCCCTTGGCCTCGCCGCCCTCTCAGCACTCCATATCCAGATCAGGCCGCTCCTTACCGGACTTGGGATCGGCGGTCTCGCTATCGCGCTCGCCATCCAGAACATCCTCGGCGATCTCTTCGCCGCGATATCGATCGTGATGGACAAGCCCTTCGTAGTTGGAGACTCGATCTCGGTCGAGAACTATCGCGGCAAAGTCGAGCACATCGGGCTGAAGACCACTCGCGTGCGCAGCGAGTCCGGCGAGCAGATCATTTTCTCCAATGGCGAGCTGCTCAAGAGCAAGATCAGGAACTACTCGCGCTAAACCAGTCGCGCCTCGACCTGGATGTCCACGTTGCCCTTGAGGGCCTTTGAGACGGGGCACCCTTCCTTGGTCTCCTGTGCGATCTGATCGAACTTGTTCTTGTCAATGTTGGGGACCGTCGCCTGCACGTTGAGCTTCATGGTGGTGATGCCGAAGCCACCGGGAACCGCCTGAACGGTGCATGCTGCGGTCGTCTCCACTTTTGTCGGCGGCGTGCCGTTCTTCTCGAGGCTCCCGCTCAACGCCATGCTGAAGCACGCCGCCTCGGCTGCCGCCAGCAGCTCCTCGGGATTTGATCCGCTGCCGCTCTCGAAGCGCGAGCTGAAGTTGTATTGTGCCGCTATCGCACCGCTCTCACCCTTGAAGCTCCCTTTGCCGCCCTTGAGGCCGCCTTCCCAGGTCGCGCTCGCTTTTCTCGTTGGCATCTGCGTTCTCCAATGCGTTTGATGAATCGATTCGAGAAACTTAATTAGATTGCCCTCCATGGAGAACGCTCCCGCCGCGCCGAGCATTCCTCCGTCCATCGATCGTGTCCTCAAACTCTTCCGTTCGATGGGACGAGAGGAGAAAATGCAGGCGCTCGTTCAGTACTCGAAGAAGCTCGAGCCGCTACCGGAACGCTTAAAGGATCTCGATCGCGGTGCATTTACGGTTCCCGAGTGCATGACACGCGTCGACATCATTCCGGAATTCCGGGACGGAAAGATCCACTTCTACGCCGATCTCAATTTGCGTGAGTCGCCGACGATCGCTGCGGTCCTGGCCATCATCTTCGCGGCAGTGAATGACCAGCCTCCGTCGACAACGTTGGCGATTCCCCCGGATTTCGTTCGCATTTTGATGGAGAGCATTGGGCTCGGGGCCCGCGAGCCGGGACTGAACGCTATGATCACCAGGCTCAAGCGCTATGCGCGCGATGCAGAGGCCGCGTAGACAGGCCGACTCGACAACGGCTATGTTCATTCGGTCGACAAGACAATCACAACAGGGAGCAGCGATGGCGGAGCCGACGCAAACCTACAAAAATCACGGGCGGTACATACCGGTTTATCATTTCTTCGCAGTGCCGGTGCTCCTCATCAATGTCATCGTGACGGCGATTCAGTTCGTACGCGACCCGCGCTTCATGACCGGCTGGGGAGTCATAGTGGCGGTCGCGCTCTTTCTCGGGATGCTCTCCGTTCGATTCATGCCGGTCAAAGCACAGGACCGGATCATTCGTCTCGAGGAACGGACCCGACTCGAGCGCATCCTGCCGAGCGATCTGCGTGGTCGGGTTGGTGAATTGAGCGCGAGCCAGCTGATCGCAATCCGCTTCGCGCCGGACGACGAAGTACCTGAGCTGACGCGCCGTAGTCTCAACGGCGAGCTCAAGACGCAAAAAGACATCAAGCGGGCGATCAGGAACTGGCGCGCCGACCATCTGCGGGTGTGAGCGCCGGCGACCGCTGCGCACTCAGCTACGAGACGCTGCTCGAGCATACCTCGACAGAGCAGCATCGCTGGCATGACTGGTTCGTCGAGCACCCGGCCGCCTGGGCCGTCCCTTTTGCGACGGGTCGCATGGCGACGATCGGTGGAGTTGTAATGCACATCTTCGCTGTGGAGCTCAGATACGCCCAGCGGCTTCTCGATCAGGAAGTCACCGACTGGGAGGATTTCCGGCAGACTTCCATCGAAGATGTTTTCGAGATCGGTGACAATGCACGCGCTCAGCTGGTGCAGTTTCTGACGACCGCACCCGAAGCGGAGCTGGATCGGGTGCTGACTTTCCAGACTCTCAGCGCCGGCCTGATCTCGGCGAGCAAGCACAAGATCGCTTCCAACTTGTTTCTGCACGGCATTCGCCACTGGGGCCAGGTGGCGACCGTGCTTAGGCAGACAAGCTTCGGCGATCAGTGGAGCCACGACCTGCTTCTCAGCAGTGTTAAGATGTAAGTTGTAAAGGTGTTACGCGGCGCAGCTTCATTGGCGCTGGCGCGATCGCCTCAGACCCCAGATTTTAAAATGGCAGACGTCAAGATCGAGATTCGTAAGAATGGACCTTACAGAGTGCACGGTGATGTAACCCTCGTCGATCACGAAGGAAATCCTGTCCCCATTCCGGAGGGAAGACGGAAGTCCACTCCAGAAGGAGATACGTGGATCTCGCTGTGCCGGTGCGGTGGCTCCGTGGTAAAACCGTTCTGCGACGGGACTCACAGCCGCATTGGATTTATCGGCGCCCAGGAAGCGGTCGAGAAAACCGAGGCTACTCCCCCATCGCCTTGAGCAGGACCCGCTTGGGACGCTGGCCGTCCCATTCCCCGTAAAACACCCTCTGCCACGGACCAAAATCGAGTTTTCCCTTGGTCACCGGGACAATCACCTCGTGGCCTATCGTGAGTGAGCGCAGGTGCGCCGCTGCATTGTCCTCGCCGGTTCCGCTGTTGTGCCGGTAGTCATCGGGTGACCAGGGCGCAATTCTCGTCTCCAGCCAGTCGAGAATATCCTTCCACAATCCAGGCTCGTGATCGTTGACGAACACCGACGCCGAGATGTGCATCGCGGAGACGAGCACCATCCCTTCATCGATCCCGGCCGCGGCGCGAGACTTCTCGACTTCTTCGGTGATGTCGATGATCTCGTGCCGTTTCTTCGTGTTGAAGGTGAGGTACGAGGTATGAGTCTTCACACGGGTTGCTTGTCAGGGAGTAGTCCGCCGTGCCACGACTGTGACGCCTCGCGCTCGAAGCGTGCGCGCCACTCGCCGAGCGTGGTGACGGTGGGGTCGAAGACTTTCGTACTGGGTTGAATTTTCCCTTCGGCGCCCAGCCGACTGAAGCCCTCCCGATCTGCCGACTGAATCGTACCGTTCCCATCGCGGTAGAAAACGAGTCCGCTCGTTACCAGGCTCGCTCCCAGTTTTGTCTCCAGCGCTTTCAGTGACCGGAAGAGCCCATCGATCGAGCATCCGGATGCACCAGCTGTCGATTGATCTACCGCGACCGTGAGGAAGCGGCCGTCCTTCCAGTCTCGACCGACCGTCAGTGGAGATCCGTGCGCCTTCCATTGGGTAAGAAAGCGGTCGACTTCGATCAGCAATGTCTCGGAGGCTGGTCCCGCGAGCGTCTTGTTGGCGCCGAAAACCCAGGTGCGGGCTGCATCGGGCAGATCTTTCAGTTGAACTAGTGGCATGAAGGGCTCCTCATAAACAATACTGATTCGCGAGGAACCAGCAACGCGCGTACGGTGAGTTCTTGAAAAAATCCATCAACAGCCCCGCGGCCTTGCTTTCCCCACTCCGCGAAGGATGCGTTCCATCCTCCTCGAAATCAGCCTTGTTCCAAACTACTCCGTCCGAACGAGGGGTGGTGCCGTTCGCCCAGAGATACGGGCCCCACATGATGAGCGGCGCCAGTTTTTTTGCGTAGTTGAGTGTGCCTGCGTGCGGGTTGACGGGAAGGCCCCGCATCTCGTTGATCTGCGATTCGATCGCCCACTTCACGGAAAAACCGTTCTCGTACGCATAAGGCTCGGGATTCAGATCGATAGTGGCATAGCCGGCGTACGTGCGACTGGAAAGAAAAACGATGCGCAGATTCGGATAGTGGATCCGCATCGCCCGCAGAACCAGTCCCAGATTGGTCAGAAAGACTTGAGCATCGGCGCTGTCGGCCGGAAGTGATACCGAAGGTTTCGGATCTTCGAGCTTCACCCATGCGATCTGTACCTGATTCTCGCTCAGCCCAAGCGGTGCCAGGCGCGTAAGCTTGATGCGATCGTAGTTGGGGGAGCTCGGCGAAGTCCATGCAGGCGCGTCCTGACCGTCCGCCGCGCCGTTCACGATCACCATCGTGTAGTGATTGATGCTCGGATCTGCCGCCGCTTTGCCCATGAAGGTCCACGCCGCACACGGTGGTCCCGAGGTCAGCGAGCACCATTCCTGTGTCGCATTCGACATTCCGATGGAGATGAGTACGTACTTCCCGAATGGGCTCTCGTCGCCATTTACGTCGAGCGGCTTGATTGCGTTGCGTCGCGCGCGCGCCGCGGAGTCGTGGTCTGCGGGAGGCTGATTGATACCGCCAGGGTAAAGACCACCGGAGTTTCCGAAATACGTGCCGGCGAGAAGATCGGTGAGTGGACTCTTTACGGTATCAGTCGGGGGACCGACGACGGTCGGCTTTGGCGGGGGTGCTGGCGACGGAGCCGTGGCGCACCCGATCAGTGCGCTCGCAAATGCCAGAACAACCAGAGTACGACATCTGGCCAGCATGCCTACCGGGTTTCTGCGGCCTTTCTCTTCCGTTCGATCGAAGCCTTGCTCTTCACTTCCCGGGCGATCTCCGCCGTCGAATCTTCGGCTTCCATATGCCGCGTCAGCGCTTCCCATGTTGCTACGGTCGGCTCCTGATAGGCGATCAGAACGGCGCTCAGCTCGGCGTTTCTGGAGACAACGAGCTCACGGTCCAGCGCGACCACCGCATGCGACCGGTCGTCAGCAAGGATCATCGTGCGACGCGTCTTGTGCAGCACGGCGGGATATGTGGGCGTCGACGCTGTGATGCTCAGATTCTCTATCGGACGGAAAGTTCCCTCGCGATCCTGATAGTATCTGCGGTCGGGCTTGATGAAGACCTTGACTGCCATGCGTTCTCCAAAACTGATGATATCCATTCAATCTACCACACGGAGACTATGGTTGAATCAGGCCTTCGCGTAGAGGTCGTCGCGGGTGAGCGGAATATTCGAATGGCCGCGCTCATCAGGCTTCGCCAGCAGAGTTTGAATGATATTGATCTTCGCTGTCGCGAAGGCGTTCGCCGAGGCCGCCATATAGAGCCGCCACACGCGAAAAGTATTATCTCCGACAAGGGCGATCGCCTCGTCGCCCTTCGCATCGAGCGAGCGCACCCAGTGACGAAGAGTCATCGCATAATGCTCGCGCAAGCTCTCCACGTCCCGCACCTCGAAGCCCGCCCCTTCGGCCGCCGAGATCACGTCGTGTGTGGCCGTCAGCTTACCATCAGGGAAGACGTACTTGTCGATGAACGCGTCTGCTCTCCAGAACTTGCGGAAAATTCTCTCACCGACCGCCCGCGGCCTTGCTTCGCCAAGGCTGATGATTCCGTGATTCATGAATAGCCCGCCGGGCTTGAGAGCGCGATAAGCGGACGCGAAGTACACCGACAGGTGACTCAGCCCGACGTGCTCGACCATTCCCACACTCGAGATCTTGTCGTAGCCGTCGGTTTCCGTGAGTGTGCGGTAATCGCGAATTGCCACTCGGCAGCGATCGCCGAGTCCGGCCTGCTCGATTCGCTCGCGCGCGAGCACAGCCTGATTCTCACTGAGCGTGATTCCCGTAGCATCGACTCCATAGTGCTTCGCGGCGTGCATGATCAGCGCGCCCCACCCACACCCGATGTCGAGGAAACGCTCACCCGGCTTGAGGCGCAGCTTCCGGCAGATTAGATCGAGCTTGGCCTCCTGTGCGGCGTCGAGGGAATCATCAGCCGAGCGGAAGTACGCGCACGAATACACCATGGCCCTGTCGAGCCAGAGTTTATAGAAACTGTTGCCGACGTCGTAGTGGAACTGGATCGCCGCGGCATCGCGCCCCGGTGTGTGTCGTTGGCCAAGCTTTCGCGCGTGAGCGGGAAAACGAGTGTCGGCGAGATCATCTTCCGCCCGGCCGGGAAGCCCGATCAGGAGCCGGACCAATTTGGCAATTGCGAGCGGCGACCGTAGCCGCTCACCGATGGCCTCCCCAAGGTTCGATGCGGCTTCCAAGCTGCCGTCTATGTCGACGTCGCCGGCTATGAAAGATTCCACGATCGACAGCTCGTTCGGCGGCAGCAGCATCCGACGAAGAGCGCCAGGTCTGTTCAGTACCAGCGTGAACGGAGGATTCGGGTTGGCGCTGCGATCAACGGTCCCATCCCAGAATCTCACGGCGAATGTTCTCTGCTCCGCGTCACCGAACAGTGCAGTCAGCACCGCGCGACAACGCGATGCCGCCCAGTCGTCGTAAGGGACGGCGGCTGGCTGGATCTCAACTTGTGCGCTCGACATTCTTGAAGTTACGGTGAGAGACTTTCTATGCGGAGATTCTTTATGCAGAGTTCGTGCAAAGAGCGCTGGATCGGTGCGAAGCAGCTTCAGCCGGATGAGCGCGACACGACAACCGGTGTATCGCAATAGCGCCACAGATACCAGGATGCAACGGTACGATACGGCGCCCACTTCGCCCCGATTTTGAGCACCCGCTCGGGCGTCGGCAGCTTTCTGAGGCGATATGCGCGTTGAATCCCCTTCTGAATCCCCAGATCGAGATCGGGCAGGACATCGGGCCTGCCCAGCCGAAACATCATGAACATCTGTGCCGTCCAGCGTCCGATACCTTTGACCTGGGTAAGCGCGGTGATGATCTCATCGTCAGTCAGCTCATGCAGCGTCTCGATCGGCAGCGCGCCAGAGGTCACCCGCGCGCCCAGATCCTTCAGGTAAGCCGACTTCTGTCGCGATAGTCCCACTGCGCGGAGCTGCTCGTCTGACGTCGCCGCGAGCTCGGCGGGAAGAGGCGTTCGTCCACCGTACAATCCCTGGAACCGACCGTGAATTGTTCCCGCGGCCTTGCCGGATAACTGCTGGAAAACAATCGAGCGCGCTACCGCGTCGAAATGGGTTCCTTCAGATGCCGCCCATCCTTTGTACCGTCCCACCTTCTCGATCACCTGCGCCATCACAGGATCGACCTTCTTCAGATGCGCAACCGCTACGCGATTGAGTGTGTTGGAGCCAGCAGACTTCATTCTTACCTGTCAGTTCGGAGTGATCGCCCAAAAATATACGGTTGCCGATCCGACCGTCGCGTGAGAGTGAAAACTCTATATTTGTAGCGATGCAGCCCAATGAGTTCCGCAGGCACGGGCATGCCGTTGTCGACTGGATCGCGGATTATCTCGAGAATCCGGAACAGTGGCCGGTGCTACCCGCCGTGCGGCCGGGTGAGCTCCGCAGCTCACTCCCACAATCCCCGCCGGCGCTGGGCGAGTCGATGGATGCTGTACTCGATGATTTCCGGAAGTTGATTGTGCCGGCGACGACGCACTGGAATCATCCCGCCTTCATGGCCTATTTCGCCAACTCATCGACCGCTGCTGGCGTGCTCGGCGAAGCCCTCACCGCGGCGCTCAACGTCAACGCAATGTTGTGGAGAACGAGTCCCGCCGCGACCGAGCTGGAGCTGCTGACGCTCGATTGGCTGCGGCAGATGCTCGGACTCCCCGAGAAATTCTTTGGGGTCATCGGCGATACCGCATCGTCCAACACGCTCTACGCGCTTGCCGCCGCGCGCGAGATGCATCCGGAGCTGCGGATACGTCAGGACGGCATGTCGGGAAGAGCCGACATGCCGAGGGTGGTGGTGTATTGCTCGGAAGAAGCGCATTCGAGCGTGGACAAGGCGGTGATGACGCTCGGGTTTGGCCTGAGCGCGCTCAGGAAGATTCCCACCGACGATCGGATGCGCATGGATGCCGAGGCGTTCGATGCGGCGGTGAAAGCTGATCGCCGCGCGGGTTCGATTCCCCTGGCTGTGGTGGCGACAGTCGGTACGACGTCGACTACGGCAATCGACCCAGTGTCGGCTATCGCCAGGATTTGCGAGCGAGAGAAGATGTGGCTTCATGTCGACGCATCGTATGGCGGGACCGCTGCGATTTTGCCCGAGATGCGATACGTGCTTGAGGGATGCGATCGTGCGGATTCCCTGGTCGTGAACCCTCACAAGTGGCTGTTCACGCCAATGGATTGTTCGGTCCTGTACACTTCGCGCCCCGTTTTACTGAAGCAGGCGTTCCAGCACGTCCCGGAGTTCCTGGTCGTGACGGAAGGTGAGAGTGTCGTCAATCTGATGGACTACGGGATCTCGCTCGGGCGGCGGTTCCGAGCGCTCAAGCTCTGGTTCGTGATCCGGAATTTTGGTGTGGAGGGACTGCAGGCCCTTATCCGGGAGCATATCCGGTTCGCGAAGCGACTGGCAGAGTGGATCGACGATGACCCGACTCTCGAGCGATTGGCCGAAGTGAACTTCTCGACTGTCGTATTCCGGCACGTCGTCGCGGGTATGACCGCCGATCAGCTCAATGAGCACAACGCTCGGGTGCTCGAGAAGGTCACCGCGAGCCGCGAGGTCTATCTTTCCCACACCAGGGTGCGTGGGAGTTATGCGCTTCGCGTCGCGATTGGCAATGTCCACACTACCGAAGCCCACGTCCGGCGCGCTTTGGACCTCGTTCGGGAAGCCGGCACGCTCAAATAGGGTCTTTTTCGCGGCTGGGGGGAACGAAGAATGCTGGGCGGTATATTATCGGACTGCTAATTTCACCCCCCATGACAAAACAGGGAGATCCTTGATGCAAGCTTTTGTGAACAGGATTGCGGCCGCTTTGACGTTTGGTGTATTCGCCGCCACGCCCCTTGTGGCGCAGAACGCCGTGGCCGCCTGCGATCCTACCGCCAACACCAGAGGCGATATCGCCAAAGCCCAGTTCTCGATGACGCGCGCACTCGCGGCCTCGGAAAAGGGGAATCCGACGAAGGACCTGCAGGATGTCCTGCGTCTCGTCGATAACGGCACCGACAATCCGACCGCCCGCAACTACCTGCGTGGCGAGGCGTACGTCATCTATCTCATGCAGCCAAATACTCCCGCGGTGGTTCCGCGGAGCGCGCTTGGCCTGACCACGAACCCAACCGGCACGATCGATCTGTTCGCGGCCGCGGATTCGTCGTTTTCGGTCGTCGAGAAGGCGGCACCGGAATGCGCAGCAATGGTCGCGCAATGGCGTCAACAGAAGCCGTGGCTGAATACGCTCAACGCGGCCATCAATGCTCTCAACGCCAATCACCTCGATTCCGCCGAGACTTTCGCCAAGAGATCGTTGTTGCTCGATCGCCGCTCACCGTATGCGTATTCGGTCCTTGGCTCCGTCGCGCACAACCGGAAGGACTGGACTGCCGCCAACAATTACTGGAAGCAGACGCTGACAGCGGCCGGAACCGACACGACCTACGCCGACGTGCGCACCAAGACCATGTACGAGATAGCGTCATCCGCTACTGACCGGGCCGAGGCAGCGACTGGAGCGGCCAAGAAGGCGGCAGCACGCGAGGCGATCAAGCCATGGCAGGATTACATCACTGTCGCAAACAACGATCTCCTTCTCGCTGACGCGCTCGACAACGTTGCAACCATGTACCTCGAGGCGGGGGACAGCGCATCTGTGCCGACGATCTACGCGCCGATGCTCGCCAATCCGTCGAAATATGGCGAGATCTCGCTCGTGCACGCCGGCGTAGTCGCTACGAGGAACGGCCATCCTGCCGATGCAGCCACGCTGTTCAACGCCGCGCTGGCTCAGAATCCGTACTCGCGCGACGCGTTGAACAATCTTGCCGCGACGTACATCCAGACCAAGGAATTCCCGAAAGCATTTCCCCTCATCGACAAGCTTGTTACGATGGATCCCAGCAATCCCGACAACCCGCTGCTTTACGCCTTCGCTTATCAGGGGATGTACAAAGGCACGAAGGACAAGAAGCTGCAGAAGATCTACACGGATTCGCTCGTGTACTGGAACGGCAAATCCGAGAACGCGCCGGTCAAGCTCGCAGTGACGGAGTTCACGCGCCGGCCAACCGAAACGACTGTCAGCGGGACGGTCGAGAATCGCGGCACGGCGTCGAAGACTTACACTGTGAGCGTCGAGCTGCTCGACAAGAACGGAGCCGTCGTCGACACGCAGACTGCGTCAGTTGGCCCCGTGTCGCCAAAGAGCACCGGAAGGTTCAAAATCACCTCGGGGAAAGGCGGCGTCTACGGATATAGATACAAACCGCTGACCTAGCAGTTTTAAAAACAACTGAAGACTGCCTGCTCGGGGTCGTCCGCCTTCACGAGCCCCGCGGCAGCATTAGGGGATCCGTCTTCACCGTTGCGCCCAGAATCCAGAAAAACTTTCCGTCGAACCAGAAGATCGCGACCTGTCGCATCTCTCGCGCGAGATCGAGCGCCGTCTGTCGCGGCATGGTGACTGCGACGCTGCACTCACAGTGAGAGCGGTCAGGGGAACAACAGTCCACGTGCACGAAGTGGTATCCCATTGACGTCAATCTTCGATCGAGCTCCTGTTTCCGCTGATCGTTCTCCGACGCGGCGAGATTCTTTCCCTCGGGGTCAAAGGCTGTCACGATCGCGAACGGTTTTTCCAGTCCGGCCGCTCGCAATTGTGCGAGAGCGGACTCCGATGGGACCTCCCGCAGGTCGATCTCAACTACCGGACGCGTCGCAAACGTCAGCACCGTCTCGGGGTACCTCGGCCAATCGGGATCGTGCTGTTCTGGCGTTTCGTTCATGGTTGACTGGGTTACAAGGTTCGCACCACGAATCGGCGTCGCTCACTATCCTGAAACTGGTACGCTCTTTGAGATGTTTGAGTGCGTGAAACTGGAATGCCTCTTGACTTGTTTGTGCGCGTGAAGCCCAACCAGATCTGGCCGGATCGGCTCTATGTCGTTCGTCACGGAGAATCCGCCGGCAACGTTGCCCGTGACGCCGCGCTCAAAGCCGGCGAGGCGATGATCGACATCGACGTCCGTGACGTCGACGTCCCGCTCTCGGAGCTCGGACAACGTCAGGCAACTGCTCTGGGTCGCTGGTTCGGCGCGCTGCCGCCGAACCAGCGACCCACCGTCGTGCTCACCTCGACGTACCTGCGCGCGCGCCACACCGCTGGTCTCATCGTCAAGACCGCCGGGATGTCGGCGGACAGCTATTCGCTCATCGTCGACGAGCGACTCCGCGAAAAGGAGTTCGGCATTCTGGATCGACTGACATCTGTGGGAATTCGAGAACACTATCCTGATCAGGCGGAATTCCGGCGGCTACTCGGCAAGTTCTACCACCGCCCGCCGGGAGGCGAGAGCTGGTGCGACGTCATTCTTCGTTTGCGCAGCGTCACAGAAATGATCTCTCGCGAGTACTGCGGCGAGCGCGTGCTGGTTGTCTCCCACGCAGTGGTGGTCCTCTGCATGCGATACATCCTGGAGCATATGACGGAGGGCGAGCTGCTCGCGATCGACAAGAAAGCCGAGCTCGCCAATTGCTCGGTCACATTCTACGAGTACGATGGGACACTCGGTCCGCGTGGAAGCCTGCGTCTCGAGCTTTATAACTTCGTCGCACCTCTCGAAGAGGCGGGCGCTCCCGTCACATCCGAGCCTGACGCCAGTGTCGGGGCGCGCTAGCCCGCCACGCCGCACGGGGAGGTGTTTCGCCAATCTTTGCGGAGCACAGGAATTGTATTGGGCGCGGTTAGATCTTCAGCGCGTACATCGGATTGGTGGGCGTGGTTGGCGTGTCCCGGCGGCGTAGGGTTTCGCCGGCGGGAGCTTTCATCGGAAGCGTCAACAGAAATGTCGCTCCAGCTCCCATTCTGCTGGCGACCGTTACATCGCCACCGAGCAGCCGGGCGAGCTTTCTCGTCACGCTGAGTCCGAGCCCCGTGCCTCCCGTCTTTCTCGTCGCCGTCTGCTCTGCCTGCCAGAAAGGCTCGAACACGTACTCGATGTTCGCCGCCGCAATGCCAACGCCGGTGTCTGCGATGCTGACCTCGAGTACGCCGTCGACCACCGCACATCCTAGATGGACTTCTCCCATCTCCGTGAACTTGATTCCGTTGGAAAGAAGGTTCACCAGCATCTGGCGCAGTTTGGTGCCATCGGTCTGAATCGACTGATCCTCGCTCATCAGCTTGACGACGAGCTTGAGGTTTTTTGCGTTCGCCATGGGCTCGACGAGCGCGGCCGCGTCGCTCAAGGTGTGGTTCACCGACATCGATTCCCAGCGCACACGCTCGCGCCCGATGTCGACGCGCGCAAACGTGAGGATCTCATCGATAAGGCCGAGTAGATGGTGTGCGCTGGCGTTGATTCTACCGAGCTGTTGGCGCTGCAGCTCGGTCACCGGCCCTGTGATTCCATCGGAGAGAAGCTCTTCGTAACCCATGATCGCGGTGAGCGGCGTGCGCAGCTCGTGCGACATGACCGCCAGAAAGTCCGTCTTGCTGTTGTTCGCTCTCTCCGCCTCCGCACGCGCGGCTTCTGCCTCGCTGCGCGCGTGCTCGGCGTGCGCCCTGGCTTCCTTCTCCAGCGCGAGAAGATCCACTCTCTCCTTGTCGGTGTTGCGCAGTACTCGCGCTGACCACAGCACCAGTCCGACGAAAGTCAGGATGCTGGCGACTGCGAACAGCGATACTCCGAATTCGGTTTCGTACATTCCGGCAGATTCTCCAGCCAGTCGAATAATGCCAAGGGCTATGGGCGCGAGCAGCGCCGCGGGCAGAAGCCTCCGAGTGAGAACTCCGGCTGGCCCTTCATCCATCAGAAGTGCGGGAACGCCTCGATCGCGGACCGCGAAAATGATTCCGACGCCAAGTATCAGGTGCGCGATCGCAGTGGGAAGTGCCATGCCCGACGACTGGGAGACAGCGTACATCCCCCGCACGCCGAAGACATAACCCAGTATCGCGACGAGCGCGATCAGCAGAGCGGGAGTAGCGAACATTTGCGCGCGCAGATCGCGTTTTCGGCGGTCGTGTGGAGTGAAAAGGAGCGCCAGTGAATAGAGGAGAAGACTTCCCGCGCTGTTTATCGCTATGCGGCCTGGCGGAGCCCAGCCAGCCTGGGTTACCCGGTTGCCGAAAAGCAGAAGATCGAATCTCGATTCGCTGCCGCGGATGTACTCGTAGAAAGTGAGGATTGCGATTGTAGCAACGAGAGCAGCGAGTGTTTGTTGGATTCCTTCAGTCGTCGCGGTCTGCCTTGGCCGCACCGCGACGACGAGCGAGCAGCCGGCGAGCACGAAGCACAGTGCCGTGAGCGGGATCATTGGGATCCCACCGGGCTTCCACTCGGTGATGATGGGAAGGTCGAAAGTCCATCCGGCAAAGACGAGTAGGCCAAGGAGCGCGACGATAGTGCCTGCTACAATGGGCACCCGCTCGAAAAAGCCGATCGAGGAACTGCGACGGCCCGATGGGCTCAGTGCAACTTCGGTGGGATTTGCCATGTTACGCGTCGGACCGAAAAACCTATGCGGGAAAGTCCTTCAGTGCAATTCTACCAGGGGATGGTTTTTTCGGTCGCGGAAGAATTCGCTGTCGACCCGCTATCAGGCTTGCGCGTTTCATGGAGAAGCCGCTAAGTCGCTGAAGTGCTTGAACATCGGTAATATCAGCCGCCCACGACAGGACGCAGATCTGTTGGCCAGGCTGGCAAGTTCGGGTGACGGCAATATCATTGCATGAGTTGACGCTGGCCTCCTTCCTATGATTGCCTCGCGGCTTGCCGCCCCGCTCCGTCCATCCAAGAACGACATCGCGCATCTCCTCACGGAAGCACGAGATCGGACGCTGTTGCTCATATCCGGTCTTTCCGACGAAGACATGCATCTGCAACACGATCCGTTGATGAGCCCCATTATCTGGGACGTTGGTCACATTGCACACTTCGAGGAGCTCTGGCTCAGTCAGAATCTGGATGGGCCGATCGAGTTTTCGGAAATGCCGGGGTTATACAATCCGTTGGAGCATCCACGCGCGACGCGTGCATCACTGGCGCTTCCGACCTTGTCGCAGATGAAGGGCCGTCTGGCCGAGATACGCGAACGCGTGCTCGACCGCCTCGATCGGCTCGAGTGGGACGATGACAACCCGCTCCTCGAGGGCGGGTACGTCTACAACATGGTCCTCCAGCACGAATACCAGCACAACGAGACCATTCTTCAAACGCTCCAGCTGAAGAAGGGCGAACCATACAGTCCGCCTCTCTCGATAACCTTTCCACGGTGTCCAGTCAGCGCCGGTGGAATGGTTCCCTTCGCGGGTGGTCGCATCACCATCGGCACGAAAGATCGAAGCGCTGCGTACGACAATGAGAGACCCATCCACAAAGTGGATCTTCGACCCTTTCTCATCGATCGCAATCCCGTGACGAACGGCCGCTACCTCGATTTCATCGCTGACAAGGGTTATCGGCGCGCGGAGCTCTGGTCGGAAGCCGGGCGCAAGTGGCTCGGCGAATCGGGCGCGATTGCGCCCAAATACTGGAGCCGCGACGGAGACGGATGGATCAACCGGTCGATGAATGTCACCCGGGCCGTCGACGCTACGCGGCCCGTCTGTCACGTTTGCTACTTCGAGGCCGAAGCGTTCGCGAAATGGGAAGGCAAGCGTCTGCCAACCGAATTCGAGTGGGAGGCCGCCGCGTCGTGGGATCCTTCGACGCAAAGCGCGCGAAGATTTCCGTGGGGTGAGTCCGACGCGAGCTCGACGCACGCGAACGTCGATCACCTTTCTTTCGATGTCGCTCCCGTGGGCACGTACGACAGCGGCGTGTCTCCCATTGGTTGTTACGGCATGATCGGAGACGTGTGGGAATGGACTTCGACCGACTTCAACGGTTATCCAGGATTCCAGAGCTTCCCGTACAAGGAATACTCCGAGGAATTTTTCGGCACCGATTACAAGGTGCTGCGCGGAGGGTCGTGGGCCACCAGACCTGGCGCGATCCGGAGCACGTTTCGCAACTGGGATTATCCGATCAGGCGGCAGATCTTCAGCGGATTCCGCTGCGCGCAGGACGTATGAAGACAAAGCACTCCACTGATCTCGTCGGCGAGACACCTCCATACACTGTTCACCGCTCCCGACAACAGATGCTGCGCGACGTTCGGCAAGGTCTGACGACGATGCCAAAGCAGCTTTCGCCAAAATATTTCTACGACGAGCGGGGATCCGAGCTGTTCGAGGAAATCACGCAGCTTCCCGAGTACTACCTCACGCGAGCCGAGCGTCTCCTCCTGGAGAAGAAGATACCGGAGATCGTGGGGTCGGTTCGCCCGTGCTCGCTCGTGGAGCTTGGTGCCGGCAGCGCCACCAAGACGCGGATCATTCTCGACGCAATGCGCGAGAGTGGGTGCGCCGAATGCTACGTCCCGATCGATGTGAGCAAGGAATTTCTGGAAGCGACGGCGCTCCAGATGCAGGCGGACTACCCTAGCGTACGGATCACACCGGTCGTCTCTGACATTACGGAGCCATTCGCCCTTCCACCGGTAGCCAGTCCGACGCTGGTGGCCTTCCTGGGAAGCACGATCGGCAACTTTCCGCGCAACGAGGCGGTACAGCTTCTATCGCACACCGCCCGCGTGATGGGGCCGTCCGATCGATTTCTCCTTGGCGCCGATCTCGTGAAGGATCCGGCAATCATTAATCGCGCTTACAACGATTCGCGGGGCGTGACGGAGGCGTTCAATCTCAACGTGCTCGAGAGGGTGAATCGTGAGCTTGGCGCCAACTTTCCGGTGAGGGATTTCAAGCACCGCGCATTCTATAGTAGCGAGCATCGGCGCATCGAGATGCATCTCGTGGCACGCAAGGCGCACACAGTGATCATTCCCGAGATCGGCGAGGTGAGCTTCGAGGAAGGCGAGACGATCCGCACAGAGCTGAGCTACAAGTACGATCGCGCGACGCTCGAGGATATCCTCAAGGCGTCCGGACTGTCGATGGAAAAATGGATGCCGGCGGACGATGGCTCTTTCTCACTCGCACTCGCTCGCGCGGAGAGCTGACCCAGCATTGTGAGCCTTTCAGAGGCGAAGCTGCTGGAGGACGTCCGGCAGCGCTTGTTCTCACCGGTGAAATCGCAAACTCCGCGCGCGGTCGGCGTGGAGATCGAGCTCATACCCATTCACGCATCGACACGGCGCCCCGCACTCCCCAGAAATGGTGGGGTGGCATCGATCGCGGGTATCATTTCGCAGCTGGCGCAGCGCGACGGCTGGCTCGAGGAATCAGTCGACAATGACCCACCGTCGTGGACGCTTCCCGATGGCACTCGCATCTCGTTCGAGCCGGGCGGCCAGATCGAGATCAGCAGCACGCCGCACGCGATCGCTTCTTCCGTCATAGACTCGACCCAAGCTCTCGTTGCAATGCTTCGGACTGCAATGGCATTAGCAGGCATAGAGTTGCTCGCACGCGGCGTTGATCCGTACAACGACATCGATGCGGTTCCTCTGCAGCTGCACCGCGATCGCTATGAGCGCATGACGCGCTATTTCGAATCGATCGGACCGTCGGGCGTCCGGATGATGCGACAGACAGCGGCGCTGCAGATCAATCTCGAGCGGGGGGAAGATCCTCAATTCAGGTGGCGCCTTCTCAACGACCTCGCACCAATCGTCACCGCGCTGTTCGCGAATTCCCGTGACTACGCCGGCAAATCAACCGACTGGGAGAGTTACCGGTCTCATCTTTGGAGGACCCTCGACCCTTCGAGGACGGGGATCATCTACGCGGAGCCAGGCCACGCCGAAAACTATCTTAGCTTCGCGCTCGACGCGTTCGCGATGCACAGTGGGGGCGACGGAAGGCCGTATCGAACGTTCCGTGAATGGATGCACGAGGCGGATGTAGATGAGTCCGAATGGCTGTTTCATCTCTCGACGCTTTTTCCTGAAGTGCGGCCCAAGGAGTATTTCGAGCTGAGATCGGCGGACACAATCGAGCCCGCCCAGTTGTTCGCGCCTGTAGTGTTCGTCACCGGGCTCATTTACGATGATGAAAGTGCCAGATCGGCAACGGACACGCTCGGACTGCCTGATGAGATCCTCCTCCTCCGCGCTGGGAGCCGCGGATTGAAAGACCGGGAAGTGTGGCGTCTCGCGTCAATACTGTGCGAGCTTGCGATCGAGGGAGCCGCACGTCTCGGCGAGGACTACATCTCCGCTCTGCATCGCGAAGACGCACGCACGTATTTCAAAACCTTGATAGGCAAGTTCAAGCCTGCCTAAAGAGACAATCGCCGCATGCCCGAGCTCCCTGACATTACCGTCTACCTGGAAGCGCTCGAATCACGAATCGTTGGCGAGACGCTCGAGCGCACTCGTATCCCGAAGCCATTCCTGTTGCGGTCGGTTGATCCGCCAATCAGCGCCGCTCAGGGAAAGCGCGTGATCGGAGTGCGGCGAATGGGAAAACGAATCGTCGTCGGGCTGGAGGACGATCTATTTCTCGTCATTCACCTGATGATCGCAGGGCGACTCCGCTGGGTGCCGTCGGGCGGCAAGGTCCCGGGCAAGATCGGCCTCGCCGCGTTCGATTTCACAAATGGCACTCTGATCCTCACCGAAGCCGGCTCAAAGCGCCGCGCTTCACTGTGGCTCGTGCGGGGAGAGCAGTCTCTCGAACAGTTCGAGTGGGGCGGATTGGAAGTCTTGGAATCCGACCTCGCGGAGTTCACAGAGCGACTGATACGAGAGAATCACACCTTGAAGAGATCGCTCACCGATCCAAGGCTGTTCAGTGGAATCGGAAATGCATACTCGGACGAGATTCTCCACCGGGCAAAGTTGTCGCCTGTGAAGCACACCAGGCGCCTGAGCGATGAGGAGATTCAGCGCCTCTTCGACGCCACTCGGGCGACTTTGATCGAATGGACCGACCGCCTGCGTGTGGAATCCAAAGGAGATTTCCCCGCGAAAGTGACCGCATTCCGCGAGGAGATGGCCGTACACGGAAAATTCGGCAAACCGTGTCCGGTATGTGGTACGCCGGTTCAAAGAATTCGCTATGCAGACAACGAGACGAACTATTGTCCGCGCTGCCAGACGGAGGGAAAACTCCTCGCGGACCGCGCACTGTCCCGTCTCCTGAAACAGGATTGGCCGCGCTCGATCGACGAGCTCACCTGGAGTTGAGACGCTAGATCGTCCCGGCGTTGATCCATTTCACGACACGCGGCGGCTCATAGGACTCGAACCGAGCGAGGAGCGCGACCGGGTCGCTTTCCACCACGACCATCGACCGATGCACGTCGCGGACAAACCTCTCGGCCACCGCATGATCCAGAAACTGCAGCAGCGGATCGAAATAGCCCGCGACGTTGAGCAATCCACACGGCTTCGCGTGCATGCCGAGCTGAGCCCAGGTCCAGGTCTCAAAGAATTCCTCGAGCGTTCCGATCCCGCCCGGCAGCGCGATGAATCCGTCCGCCAGCTCGACCATCATCGCCTTTCTCTGATGCATTGAGTCCACGATACGCAGATCGCTGAGCGCGGTGTTCGCCACCTCGCGCTCCACAAGCATTCGTGGAATCACACCTATTATGTCGCCAAGCTCGTCCTGCATAGCGTCCGCCAGCGCCGCCATCAAACCAACATTCGAGCCACCGTATACGACTCCTATGCCGCGCTGGGCGAGCAACCTGCCAAAGGAGCGCGCCGCCTCCACGTAGTCGGAGCGCACGCCAGGATTCGACCCGCAGAAAACCGCGAGGCGGCGAATCTCGCTCACGCGCGCGGGCGCATCGCAGCCATCATGTTGACGCCAATTCCGGCGAGTGACTGTCCGCCGTCACATACGACAACGGCACCGGTGATGAACCTGGCGGCATCACTGCACAGAAAGAGCGCGAGATCCGCAATCTCGTCCTTGGTGGCGAAGCGCTGGAGCGGAATTGTTCGAGTGAACTGCTTCCGGATCTCCGGCGTCGGGGCGAGACGGCGCATCCCCTCGGTCTCGTCAACAGCTCCGGGAGCAATCGAGTTTACTCGCACGCCCTCCGGCCCCCATTCGATGGCGAGACACTTGGTCAGCATGTCCACTCCGGCCTTCGCCGCGCAGACGTGCGCCTGCATAGGCATCGGAGTGAATGCTTGCATGGCCGAGATGTTGATGATGGAAGCGCCTGGTCGCTTCAGATGCTCGAACACCGCTCGACATGTGTTGAACGTGCCGAGCAGATCGATGTCGACCACCGACTTGAATGCATTCGCGGACATGCCGAGCGCCGGCGCCGGAAAGTTTCCGGCAGCGCCACAGACGACCAGATCGATTTCGCCATGTGCCTCGCGCGCTGACCTGATTGCGCCGGCAAGCGCGTCATAATCCCGCACGTCGGCGGGATGACCGGATGCAACGCCTCCCGCTTCGCGAATCTCGCTGGCGGCAGCCTCGAGTTTCTCCCGGGTCCGGCCGATCAACGCAACCTTGGCCCCGTGCTCGGCGAATCGCTTAGCGATGGAGAGATTGATCCCGCTCCCGCCACCGGTGATGATGGCGGTTTTTCCATCGAAAACTTTCTTTTCAAATACTTCCGGCATCGACCTCGTCCACATTCTCGTAGAGAACCGCAAACCTATAGTTCGCGAGAGAGTGCTGAAAGTGGCAAGACCTACTGCGTCGTCATATCGATTGGAGCCGCATGACCGCGACAACAATGGACACCGGATATCCGGAGCCTTGGGATAATCGGCAAGTGTTCGTTCGGAGCCAGATGCGAAAAACCCCGCATCCTTTCGGACACGGGGCTGGCTACTGGTGGCCCACCCGTCCTACAAGCTCAGCCAGTAGCACTAATCGGGGCTCGAGAAATCCGGGCTCTATCTCTTAGACCCACCGTACGACCAGATGGTTTAAAATGTTGCAAATTTGTTTTTGGCCGGCCTGACGGGCCGCGGCCATCGGCGAAGCGGGCTTTGTTCGGTGGGGAAGGTACGAGTCACGGGTTACGGGTCTCACCCGAGCCTGAAAGAGCGCTCAGTCAGTTCGCCGCTTTCTGGTTGTAACCAGGGACAAGTCGCCGGTCGACGAGAAGAGCTGCGCTACAGCGGCATCCGAAACCGCGGCGACAGTCTCCCTGCTGAGCGAAAGCTTCGTGGATCCGCCAGCCGGCGTCTCGGCGATAAGTCCCGCTGCTCGCAACGCCTGCACATGATGCGTGATGGTCGGCTTCGAGACCCTCAGACTGCGCGAGAGCTCCGCGGATGTCGTCGGGTTCCGCGCGAGAATCGAGGCAATTGCGTATCGGGTCGTGTCGCCGAGGGCTCGGAACACGGACTCCGCGTTGATGTCCGAACGCGAGCGCGTCTTCGGGGCCGCCTCCCGGGTTTCTGCCGCGATTCTGTTCGCGGCAGTGGCATCCCGCACGACAGGGAAATAGAGACTCACACGTCCAGTTTTGCTCTCGTATTTCGCCCACCAACGTCGGGTATTGAAGGCGGATGGAATCATGATGCACCGATCGATTCGGTCGTACGGGATGGGTGCGCCGCTCTTCGGCCGAATCTCCCGCGCCTCTGCATCAAAACTGACCGGTAGCTTGAGCTCGCCGGCCAGCTCCTGGAGTGGCGCCTCCTCCTCGAGATCCCTAAGGCGAAATGAATCCGCGCGCATCTCCGGTTCGAGCGCCAACCAATCTCTCCTGAATCCGGTTTTCCAGAATCGGTCGAGCACGAGCGCGAGCTCGCCTCGAAAGGATTCGGCGTTGGAGAGCAGCATGGTGATCGCTTTCGCCGCAGCCGAGCTCGGGTCGTAAGGGCGCAATCCGAGATGGTCCAGCAGCGTCGTGCTCTCCGATTTTTCATTCGCGAGGACCTGACGAAGACTCTTCTTTCCAGCGACCAGCGAGCGAGCAGTCGCCGCGTCGTGAAAGATTCCGGAGAGTACATTCGACTTGAGATGCTCGACCGGCATCTCGCTAAGATTCGAGACGATCTCGTCGAACGTCATCTCGCCGGGTATTTGCTGCAGCGAATCGGCGAGCAGTGGCCAGAACAGAGGGACCGGCGCGACTCGCTTGGCAACGCGCTCGAAGTCGCGGGGCAGTCGAGCGATCGCTCGCGCCTTCCAGTCTTCCAGCACCGACGGCGTTTTGTGCGCTAGCGCGTACAGCGCGTAGAAGACGTCGAATCGCGGCGTAACCGCAAACGTGATTGGAAAAACCCGATCGGTCGGCATGTTAGTTAACAACCTAACCAGTATTTCCCCCCTTCGACACTCCTTGTCGGCCGATGATTCGCTCTAGAAGTCGCTCCTCGGCCGGCTGACGGAGAAAATCCCGTTGGTCATATCGATCCTCACTAGTCCGCTGTTCCAGACATCGCCACCCAGAACTCCGTCGAGAGACGCGAGAACCTGATAAACCGGCGCCCGGACCACGGCGCCTTTGAACAAGATCGGAAACCCACGCACGAGCACCCGAAGGTCGGGGAGCACCGGTGCGCGCAGAGAGATCTCTCCGCCCAGACCGCCTACGCGCCGGCTCTCGGTTCTTGCCGCCTGGAGCTGCAGCTTGTCGAGCAGTGTCTCGGTGACGAACGTCAGCTGCGCCCCCGTGTCGAGGCCGAAGTGCAGCGGGATCCCGTCGGTGCTGGTGATTCGGACGACTGGAAGGCCAACCCAGAACATGTTCCGATCGGGGAAGTGACGCGAAGTTGTCGGATTGCGCAGGCGCATCGTGCCCTCGCCGTAATCCACCTCGACGTCGAGCTGGCGGATGATGTCGAAGCCGATGATACCATCGAGCTTCACGCGAGTGCTTTGATCGATCTGCCTTGGCTCGCTGATCCGCATCATCGATTCGGAGACGATCATCGTCGGTGCGTTGCGGACTACGACTTGTCCGATCTGCATCTCGGGGATGAGCGCCGGGTTCGCCTTCACCCTGCCGGTGCTCGTCACAATCTCCAACGTGTCCGGAACGAGCGGAACGATGTGAAGGTCCTCGGCGACATCAGACGCCAGCATCGTCATGCTCGATCCTGTGTCAAGCCAGAAGTTATACGACTTGCCTCCTATCCTGACTGGAATCAGAGGAGTCCCTACCGCTGATACAGACATCGGCAGTAGCGCGGTTTGCGCGCGGAATGTGAGCGATTTCGGTGGAACCTCCTTGAAGGCGGTCGCCCACCGCTCGATACTCGCTCGATCATTTCGATCGGCCTTGGGTTCGGACGACTCGTTCCGCAGCGCTGCGAGCACCGCCCACTTTTCCTGATACTGAAGGGTGGCCGTATAAATCACCCTCGAGCCGGTGCGAATGACGGAATCGCTCGCCGTGCGGCGCAACTGTCCGAATCCTTTTTCAGCGGAGTCAAGGTCGCCTTCCATCAGGCTCCGAAGAGATTGGGCGAACGCCTTTTCTGAGGGTGTGCCCGCGGCCTCGACGGCCTCATCGGGGTGGAGGTCAGCCAGCGCTTCCCAGTAGTTGATATGGCGCGCCGGACGAAGCGCACCCGGAGACTGGAAGCACGCCGAGACAGTGACGGCCGCCAACAACGCGGATTTCGTTTGTCGTGCTAGTGGTGACACATGGATCTCTTTGCCGCAGCGACGCGTTGGCGCGACCAGTGCGTAATTCCTCGACTGCCGATCTATGGGATGAGCAGAAGCTAGGACGCTGCACACAGATAATCCACACTGCATCAACTCGGCGTCATTGAAGCGCGAAGATCGATAGGAGCGTTGCTCAGCGTGGAGCGGCGGGCGTCAGCGCCATGATGACCGGCGTGCTCTCGTTTCCGCTGCGATCCACCGCGGATACACTCACGGCATCCGCGTATGCACCACCTGCGAGTCGCGGCAGGGTGTAGAACCGTTGCAGTCCAGGGACCACATCGGTGGTCCAGTCGTTCCCCACCCTCGTGCGAACCAGCCATAGCCATGTGGGCTCAGCCCCCTGAGGCAGCAGAGAGATTGTGTTTGCCAGCGTTACCGCATCTCTACCCACGCGCACGATTGGAGAGAGCGGGGGAATGCTGTCCAGCCAGGGAGATGCGGGAACGAGCGTCTTGTTCGCGTACGCACCTGACATGAGCTTCTGCGGCAGATTGTCGCCGTTCCCCATCAGAGTGCGCATGCTGAAATAGACATTTCCGGTCGCGCCTGACTGAGCGCGAGTCAGTGCGATCTGGTTGAGCATCTCCTCCGCGAGCCATCCCGAAGGCGTGCCTGTCACCTTGTCGACGTAGTTGCCCGGCCAGATGTGTCTGCCCCTCGCATTCTGCTCGACCCACCATTGCAGCAGAACGGGATAGCTCAGATCGGGACGGTCGATCGGCCAATAGAGTTGCGGTGTGAAGTAGTCTGCCCATCCATTCAACACCCATTTTCGCGAATCGCCATAGAGCTCGGCATACGAATCGAATCTGCCCGCGGTTGCCGGTGGGTAGCCCGGGCGCCAGACGCCGAACGGACTGATTCCGAACTTCACCCAGGGTTTGCTCGCTTTGATTCCGACGTACACCTGGTGGATCAGGCTGTCGACGTTGGCTCGGCGCCAGTCGTCTATCGCCAGCGATCCACCCGAAGCCTTGTACCGCCGCCAACTCGTCGCGTCTGGAAAGTCGATCGTATTGCCGCGCCTGTCCTTCTCCTTGTATGGATAGAAGTAGTCGTCGATGTGAACTCCGTCGATGTCGTAACGCTTGACGACATCCAGCACTACACGAATTGTTTGCTGCCGGACCGACGGCTCGCCAGGATCCATCCACAAATTGCTGCCATACCGCTTGACCAGCTCCGGATGGGCCACGCTGATGTGATCCCGCGACGGAGCGGACCTGGCGGAGGAATGGCGCGCGCGGTACGGGTTGAACCATGCGTGCAGCTCGAGCCCGCGTCGATGCGCCTCATTGACCGCAAATTCGAGGGGGTCATAGTATGGGTTCGGTGCCCGTCCCATCTTGCCTGTCAGGTATTCCGACCACGGCTCGTAGGGCGATGCGTACAACGCATCTGCCGCCGGCCTGACTTGCAGAATTACGGCGTTGAGTCTGAGCTGCGCCGCCCGATCCAGCATCTCCAGCAGCTCCTGCTGCTGTTGCCGCGTCGACAACCCCGGTTCCGACGGCCAGTCAATGTTCTGGACCGTCGCTATCCAGGCCGCTCTAAATTCGCGGCGCACTGGTGGCGGCGGAGTCAGATTTTGTACGGAATTTACGGGGGGTTGGCCGCACGCCGTGTCAAAACTGCTGAGCACGAAAAGTGAAAGGAGCAGGGCGCAGAATCGGGTATTGGGCATAGGACAACAATGTAAATCAGATGCGCGTGAAACGGCTCCTCGTCATCTCTGTTGTTGTTCTTGCCGCGTGCAAGCCTCCGACGCCGGCGGAGCAGATGGACTCCATCCAGTCATGGCTGGCCACTGCAGAAATGGTGGGACAAGCCTGGCTCCGCCATACGACACCTGACAAATACAGTCGCCAAACCTTGGAGCTGTCACACGAGACTCTGCTCCAGATCTCCAGCGACGTCCTGAAATCTCCGCACACTCGGTCGATTCGGCGGCTCTCGACAGTGTTCTCACAAAAAGCCGAGGCGACGTCGCTCTGATGGCGCGGCTGATACGCGCGAAGGATGCGCCCGATTTCGCGAGCCAGCTCGATTCCCTTCGCGCCGATGAGAAGATCGTAAAGCGGCTCTCCCGCAGTATCGAGTCACGGCAATGAAGAAAATGCTGCAGATCACGCTCGGCATTGTCACGAGCGTGGGGGGATTTCTCGAGATCGGCTCGGTGACGACAGCCGCCCAGGCGGGGGCCTCGTTTGGATATCAGCTTCTCTGGGCGATCCTGCTTGGAACGATTTGTCTGATCTTCCTTGTGGAGATGTCGGGCCGCCTGGCCGCCGTGAGCAAACACACGATAGTAGAGGCCACGCGAGAGCGATTCGGATTCCCGTTCTTCTTCATCGTGCTCGTAGGAATAGTCATTGTTGCCTTCCTGGTTCTGGTCGCGGAGTTGGGTGGAATTGGGTTGTCACTTCAAATCCTCACCGGCATCGGCTTCCCATGGTGGGCGATTCCAGTCTCCTTCCTCGTCTGGATTCTCATGTGGAAGGGGACGTTCGGCCTCATCGAGAACGGAGCGTCGCTACTTGGACTCGTCACCCTTTCGTTCGTTGTTGCGGCCGTGAAGCTGCATCCTGATTGGGGCAGCGCCGCACATGGACTGCTCCCCTCTTTTCCCGGGGATCAGAAGGCGAGGTACTGGTTTGTCGCGGTGAGCATCCTCGGTGCATCGATCTCACCGTATCTGATGTACTTCTACTCGTCCGGGGCGATCGAAGACGAATGGGACGAGACCTACATCCCGATCAATCGTGTTATCGCGACTTTTGGGATGACCCTCGGTGGCTTCCTGTCGATCGCCGTCCTGGTCGTGGCCGCCCTTGTATTTCACCCGAAAGGAATCGACATCCAGAAATTCGAGCAGGCATCTCTGCTCATGACGACGGCGCTCCCCAAATGGGGATTCATCTTCTTCGCGATGTCGATGCTGTTCGCTTGCCTCGGGGCGGCGCTCGAGATCTCGCTCGCGATCGGTTACTTCTTCGCTCAGGGATTCGGCTGGAAATGGAGCGAAAATCTCACCCCCTCCCGTGATGCGCGTTTCTGCTTCACCTACACGGTAATCATCATGCTCGCCGCGATCCCGCTGCTTTTCGGAATCGACCCGATCAAGGTGACGATTGTCTCGATGGCACTCACCTCGGCGACCCTGCCATTGGCGATCGTCCCGTTCCTGTTCCTCATGAATGATCCGATCTATCTCGGGAAACACCGCAATGGCTGGGTCAGCAACGCCGTCGTCGTCATCGTCGTGCTTATTTCATTCGTTCTCGCGGTGATCTCGATCCCGCTGGAGATCATGGGAGGTTGAGATGAAGCTCGTGCGCGATGTTCTCGACAAGGAGCTGCTGGACTGCGATGAGGAGCCAATGGGACGGGTCGACGGACTCGTGATGCACGCTGGAAAAAGCTCACAGCCTCGCATAACACACATTGAGGTCGGTGGCGTTGCACCGTGGGAAAGAGTGCACCCCGCCTTTGCTTGGCTCGCAAAACGCCTGGCCCGGCTGTGGGGGCCCAAACGGAAAGAGCAGGTTCGGATTCGGTGGTCCCACGTCGAAACCGTGGGCCGCGACATCAAGTTGGATGTCGAAGCAAAAGAAACGGGCGCGATAGACTGGGAGATCTGGCTCGCGCGCCACGTCATCGAGCGGATTCCGGGCAGCGGCAATGAGGAGGCCGACGATGGATATTAAGGTCCAGCTCCTGGTGGGCACAAAAGTGCACGATATCGATGGCAGAAAGGTCGGACGTATAGAAGAGATTCGCGTAGAGCGACAGGAAACAGCGTTGCTCGTCGAGGCGTACCTCATCGGGACTTCGGCTCTCATCGATCGATTGTCGGCGCGAACGTTGGTGCGGCCTATTAGGGGGTTTCTGGACGCGCGACATATTTATTCAGTGTACGAGATTCCCTGGCAGGAGATGGATTTGACTGACCCCAAACGACCGGTGCTCAAAATCTCCCAGCGCGAGATGCGCCGCGCGAAGTAGCGCTATGACGATCGCGACGGTTAATCCGGCAACTGGAAAAACGATTCGCACGTTCGAGCCGTTCACCGCCACGCGGGTCGGCGAGTGTCTCGATCGGGCGGCCACCGCATACCGGGCGCATCGCCGCACCACATTTGCGGACCGTGCACAGCGGATGGTGAAGGCCGCTGCGATTCTCGAGGCCGAATGCCCCGCGCTTGGACGGCTGATGACGCTCGAAATGGGAAAACCGATAGGGGCGGCCATTGCTGAGGCCGAAAAGTGCGCGACGGCTTGTCGGTATTACGCGGAAAACGCCGAACACTTTCTCGCTGACCAGCCGGTGAAGATGGAAGGCGGCAAGAGCTGGGTTGCCTTCCAGCCGATCGGGGTCGTTCTGGCCATCATGCCGTGGAATTTCCCGTTCTGGCAGGTCTTCCGGTTCGCGGCGCCGGCGCTCATGGCGGGGAATGTGGGTGTTCTCAAGCACGCCTCGAACGTCCCGCAATGCGCATTGGCGATTGAAGATGTCTTTCGTCGCGCCGGGTTTCCCGATGGGGTTTTCCAGACTTTGCTGATCGGCTCCGATCTGGTCGAAGGAATTGTCGCGGACAAGCGGATCGCCGCCGTCACGCTTACCGGTAGTGAGGGAGCAGGCCGGTCCGTCGCCGGTGTCGCCGGAAAGAATCTCAAGAAATCGGTCATGGAGCTCGGCGGCAGCGATCCTTTCGTCGTGATGCCAAGCGCTGATCTGGAGCAAGCGGTATCTACCGCCGTCACTGCCCGGATGATCAACAACGGGCAGTCCTGCATCGCCGCCAAGAGATTCATCATCCACGAGAAGATCTACGACGAGTTTCTGAAACGATTCGTGGCTGGAGTATCGGCCATCCGGATCGGGGATCCCATGGATGAGAAGGTACAGCTCGGTCCGCTGGCAACGGGAGCAATTCGCGATGGGCTGGACAATCAGGTGAAGGCGTCCGTTGCCGCGGGAGCGCGTCTTCTCACCGGCGGGAAGAAGCTGGAAGGCGAAGGCTATTTCTATGCTCCCACTGTGCTCGCCGACATTCCGCCCAGCGCGCCCGCGGCGCAGGAGGAATTGTTCGGGCCGGTTGCCTCAGTGTTCAAGGCAAAGGATCTTGCAGACGCGATCCGCATCGCCAATGGGACGAGTTTCGGGCTGGGCGCATCTGCCTGGACGCGCGATGCCGCTGAGCGCGATGCGTTCGTCGCCGAGATCGAGTCGGGGCTTCTTTTCATCAATGGCATGGTGGCTTCCGATCCGCGGCTCCCGTTCGGTGGCGTCAAGAATTCAGGATTCGGCCGAGAGCTGGGAGAATTCGGCATTCGCGAATTCGTTAACATCAAGAGCGTGCGGTTGGTTGACGGGCAGTCGGAAAAGCGATCCGCGACCGAGTAATCAGCGCGTCGTCATAGCTCCATTACGAGCTGCACATCCGGGTCGAGCTCCAACGGTGCTGCCCGGCGGGTGAGCCACGAGACGAGAAAGAAAACCAGGAACGACGCTACCATCGCGACGGCCGACGCAGTCACGCCCGCCGGGAATGTGAACGCTTTCCGGTAGGCGGCGGTCTCGAGGGCGAGCGTCACGACCAGACCTGTCGCTATGGAAGCAATCGCCCCGGCGCGTGTCGCACCCTGCCAGTTCAATCCTACCGCGAGGGCCGGCACGAGCGTCGACGCAAACAGCCCCCAGCCGAAGATTCCAAGAAATGCCACCATGGTTCCCGAGCGCTGCGCGGTGATCGCCGCCGCGATCGCGATCAGGACCGTTATCGCCCTCCCCCACCCGAGCTCGTTCGTTACCCGTCGGCCGAATGCGACCGGCAAATCATGGGTGACGATCGCGGCGCCGATATTCATGAAAGAATTCGCCGCGCTCATCGTCGCGGCTGCAATTCCCGAGAACACCAGCGCCGCCAGAATGATAGGAGTAACGTTGAGCAGAAGACTCGGAGTCGCCTGGTCCGGGCTCGCGAGAGCGGGTAACCGCCCATCGAGCACGAATGCCTTCACCCCGACACCGACACTGAAATAGAGTAGGAGCACCAGCACGAGTCCCAATGTCTTGAGCAGCGGGTACCATTTTAGCTGGAGCGGATCGCGAAGCATGTAGTACTTGTGCACGGCCTGGGGCTGACCGAGCGATCCCATAGAGAAAACGAAGAAGAAAGAAAGGGCGGCGAGTGGAGTCAGTTTGCCCCAGGGTCCGAGGAATGTGGGATCGTGCGCGAGTATTGTGCGTGAAATCTCCCCGAGTCCGCCGCCGTAACCCAATACGAACAGGAACACGAGAATTGACGCCACCGCCATCAGCATTCCTTGAAAGACATCGTTGTAGATCCCGGCGAGAATTCCCCCCGAGGCGGAGTACGCGAGCGTCACCCCCATTCCGATCCAGATGCCCCAACCGAGTCCGACGCCGAAGATGGAGTTGATGACGACGCCCATGGCCAGCGCATTGGTCGCCATGTAGCCGACGATTCCGACGAGCATCGCAACAGCAGCCAATCCCTGTGCCACCGGTGAGCGGTAACGAGCGCCGATGGCGTCGGGGATGGTGATGAGATTCCGCGCTTCGCCAAGCAGTCGCATGCGCTTGGCAAGCACCCACGCTCCCATAACGTTGGTGACAGCCGCGGGAAGAACGATGTACATCGCGCCGAGTCCGACGGCGTAGATGAATCCTGGCCCGCCAATGAACGCAAATCCGGACACAGACACGGATAGGGACGCGACGGTAAGGGCTACCAGTCCTATTCCCTTTCCCGCTACGAAGAAATCGCTTGCGGTGCGCGTTCTTCGTGCAGCCCACACGCTGATTCCGACTACCACCGCGAAATAGAGCACTCCCACCGCGATAACGGCCGGCTGCGCAGCACTTGGCAATGCGACCTGGAAAAGAGCGCTCCGAATCGAGATTCCGATCATTCGGACAATTGTTGGTCCGCTACTGCCTTCGCGAGCGACGCGCGCAGTCTGTTCTCTTCACCCATCACGCGGACGCGCTCCACGTCCTCTGCGCTCAGTGTTTGGGTGTCGAAGGTAAGCGCGTAAGCAACCGGCAGCACTACTATAGGAAGGAGGCCAACACCATAGATCACTGCCGCGGCACGCGCCGGCAGGCCCAGCCAGAGTTTGGCTAACGGACTTTCCGTTGCCGGCAACGCGAGGGCAGCGCAGAAGCCGATCGCGAGCACCGCGACGACGAACAGGAACGGGAGCATAAGCGGGCCGATTCCCTTTTGCCCACGCGCTGCACCCAGAATCATGATTGCGCCGAGTGAGATTGGAATTCCCAAGGCGAGAAGCCACGGAGCCCACACCGGTGTGCCGCTTTGCCTGAACGCCACTGCGTACGCGATCGCAATGGCCGCGATTGCCACGCACAGAGCGGTCAGAGCTGCGGTGCGAGTGAGATCCCCGCGAGTCGTTGTCCCGGTTGGTGGGTTGATCTCAGACATTCCGTTGTTCATCAGATCAGGGCCAGTACCGCGAACGTCGCGAGCCAATGCTCGCCCATGTAGTCGCCCGCAACGTGTGACAGCCCTGCCGCGAGATGAACATCGGCAGCGTCGAGCGCGATCGCGCGGCGTGGATCGCTGTCCGGCCACACGCTCGCGAGCGAGCGCCAACACCACCCTCGGCTCAGGTTCAGCCCATCGAGATGGGCAATCTTCCCATCGGTGCGATCGCTCACGATTGCCGGCTCGAACAATGTTATTGGCTGTCGCTCGCCGATCCTGGGAAGAAACCGCTCGAGCCAATCCTGAACTTCACTCGCACTCAGCACTCTCCGCATGCACTCCGCTTCCATCAGCGCCGGCGACAGAAAGTCGTCGCCGCCCGGCTCCCATGCCTGACAGTCAATGTCATTACGGTACCAGGCGCTCGCCTTGTTTACCAGAAGTCTGCGGAGGGACTTATCGCTCATGACCTCCGAGTATTCCAGAGCCAGCGTCAACGCAAAGGCGCTGTTGAAGTGTGTGCCTACTCGCGTCGGATACGTCGCCTTTGGCAGGAAGTCGAGAAAACGCCGCACGAATTTGTCGGCGAGGGGGGTGAGTGCGCCGCTCCATCGCTTGCCATCATCAGTGCCGTGCCGGTTCAGCTCGGCGGACAGCATCAGCAACCATGCCCAGCCGTACGGGCGCTCAAAAGTATTTCGCAGCGGCTGCGCAAGGTACGCCAGCTCTCCTCGCACCTTTTCCGGTGTCAGCTGTGCGTCGAACAGGCCGCGGATCTCGCGTGCTTCCGCATTCTTGGGGAAGAGTCGAAGCAGCGTTGCCAGCAGCCAGTAGCCATGCACGCACGAATGCCAATCGAAGCTGCCGAAGAAGATCGGGTGCAGCTCTCGTGGTATGCGGACATCTGTCGGCCCGCTCAAGACGTGCTGGATCCCGTTCGGATATTCGCGCGTGATGTGCGACAAAGCGAGGCGCGAAAACTTGGATGCCAGTTCCGGGGTGAGAGTACGTGGTGCGGAACTCAACGACGGAAGACCAGAAAATTCATCAGCAGGATGTTTGCGGCCAGCAGCAGGAGCGCAGTTGGGATTTGGACCTTGATCACTGCATTTTCATCCGGAAGCTCCAGCAGCGCCGTCGGCACAATGTTGAAGTTGGCTGCCATCGGAGTCATCAGCGTTCCACAGAACCCGGACAACATTCCGATCGCTGCCATGATTGCCGGGTCGCCGCCGAATCGCTGAACGATCAGCGGCAGTCCGATCCCGGCCGTCATCACCGGAAACGCAGCGAATGCATTCCCCATTATCATGGTGAATACCGCCATCCCTACCGCATAGGTGAGTACGACGACAGAGGGATTGTCGAGCGGTATCCAGCGCTGCGCCAGTCCACTCACGACGTTTCCGACGCCGGCGATCGCGAACAGCGCGCCGAGTGCCGCGAGCATTTGTGGCAGTACCGCCGCCCAGCCTACGGCATCCAGAAGTCTCCGAGCTTCTTTGATTGGAGCCGACAGCGGAGGCCTGAGCATCGCCATCCCGACAGCGAGCGCAATCAGCGTCGCGATGGCCAGGGAGATCACAGTCACCTGCTTGACGTCGACCAGAGGCGAGCCGTTGAGGGTGATCTTCTTGAGAATGAGAGTACCCAGCACGGTAACGAGTGGAATCGTCAGGGCGGGGATGAATAGTTTTGCGCCCCACCGCTGCGCGCTCGCCTCTCGCTCGGCCCGGCTCGTACCCTCCGTCTTTCCCTGTCCGAGTCCGCGGATGCTCGCGACCAGAACCATTCCAATCACCAGAAATCCGTTCACCAGATCGGGGAGATGTGATCCGATCAGGAACGTTATCGCGTAGATGCCCCAGAACGCGGTGTTGTTGAAGCGCCGTGGATTGCTTGGATCACGCAGGTTGACGACCGCGACGCCTGCCATCATCAGGCCCGTGAGCCAGTAGATGTGCTCGAGTGTGATCACGGCTTGTTGGGTTTGCGGGCGAGCTCCCTTCGGAGCCATCGATCCAGCAGCAGCAACCTTGTGCCATGAATGACTAACGCGCAGACAGCGGTTGGTATCGCCCAGATCGCAAGCTGCGTCGGCTCGACGTGAATTCCATTCTGGTCGAGGAATCCCTTGATGAGCAGAATCGACCCAATCGCGATGAAAATGTCTTCACCGAAGAAGAGCGCGATGTTGTCGACCGCCGCGGCGTGCGCACGGATTTTGTGCCGCACCTGCTCCGGGAGCTCGCCGTACTGATTCTCGGCTGCGCCCTCCGCCATCGGCGCGATGAGGGGTCGCACCATCTGTGGGTGCCCGCCAAGCGAAGTGAGCCCGAGTGCGGCTGTGATTTGTCGGATCGCAAAGTAGGCGAGCAGGACTCGAGATACGGTTGCGGCACGTAGTCCCGCAACGACCGATCGCGCGCGTTCCTTGAGCCCTGCGTGCTCCAGCAGCCCGATCACCGGTAGAACGAGCCATACGATGGCGACGTAGCGACTGGTGATGAACGCTTTCCCGAACGCTGCGACGACGGCAAGTGGTCCGAGGCCGCTGGCAATTCCGGTGGCGAGACCTGCCACCGTAACGACGAGTAGTGGATTCATTCGCAGGACGAATCCGATGACGACGATTGCCACACCGATGAGAGTGAGCATTCTAGCTGGCCACGGTGTCAATCCGTCCCGGGGTGAGCGGGGAAGAGAGCAGATCACGCGCACGCCGGAGAGCATCGTCCAGGTTCGAGAAAACATTCTCGGACCCGATCTCTTCGAGCACCGTTGAGCCGGTCAGCGCGACCAGCGGCTGCATGTGTACATCCGAGAGCAGCACCGCGGTTCCGTCCTTTTTACTCCTGTGTACCACGTCTTTGAGCGCGCGCATCCCCGTGGAATCGAGAAGGAGGACGTCGCGCATCCGGATTATCAGCACCTTGGGCTTCCCGGCGATCTGAGCCAGCGTGTCCTTGAATGTTTCCGCCGCACCGAAGAAGAAGGCCCCGTTGATCTCATAGACCTCGACTCCCGACGGAATGTGCCGTGCTCGGGCGCCATTCTCATCGGATGCATAGCGGTCCGCATCATCATCCTCGAATTCCTGCTTGAGCGCGCGCACGTTGGTTACCTCGGCCATCCTCTTCATGAACAGGAAGGCAGCGAGTACCATCCCGACGCTGATCGCGACGGTGAGATCGATGAGTACAGTCAACAGAAATGTCGTAATCAGGACAACAACGTCGCTCTTGGGAGAGCGCAGCTCTGCAAGAAACGTCCGCCACTCGCACATATGGTAGCTCACCACCACCAGGATAGCCGCGAGCGTCGCCATTGGAATGAGACCGGCCCACCTGCCTGCAAACACGGTGATGACCAACAATGTGAACGCGTGAATGATTCCCGCCACCGGCGTACGTGCACCGTTCTTGACGTTCGTAGCTGTTCGCGCGATCGCGCCGGTGGCAGGAATTCCCCCGAACAGAGAAGAGGCTATGTTAGCCACACCCTGTGCGACCAGCTCCATGTTCGAGCGATGACGTCGGCCGGTCATCCCGTCGGCAACGACTGCGGAAAGCAGCGACTCGATTGCGGCCAGGAGAGCAATCGTGAATGCCGGCCCGACGAGGGCAGTGATCTCCACGAGCGACAAATGCGGAAATTGCGGGTGCGGCACGGACGCGCTGATGCCGCCAAAGCGCGTGCCGATCGTTTCGACCGGCAGGTGCATCATCTTCACCAGCAGCGTCGTCACGACTAGAGCGACGAAGGGACCGGGAATCCGCCGATTTATCCTCGGCCAGAGCAGGATGATCGCTAGCGCGGTGAAAGAGACCACGATGGCGCTCGGCGTAAACCCGGCAGCGGTTTTGGCGTAGGCGAGCCATTTGCCGATGAAGTCAGCGGGCACTGCACCCATCTGCAGACCGAAGAGATCCTTGATCTCGCCGGAAAAGATGATGACGGCGATTCCGCTCGTGAAGCCCGTGACGACCGGGTAGGGAATGAACTTGATCATCGTCCCGAGCTTGGCGATTCCCATCCCGATGAGAATCACCCCAGCCATGAGCGTCGCTACGGTGAGTCCATCGATGCCGTACTTCTGGACGATGCCGTACACGATCACGACGAATGCGCCGGTAGGTCCACCGATCTGAACCATGGAGCCGCCCAGAAGACTGATCAGAAATCCAGCGACAATAGCCGTCCAGAGGCCACGATCGGGGGTGACGCCGCTGGCAATGGCGAATGCGATCGCGAGCGGCAGCGCGACGACGCCCACGATTACTCCGGCGACGAGATCGCCGGCGAATTTCTCGCGGTTATAGTCTTTGAGCGCAGTTACAATTTTTGGAACGAGCACGGCTCGAAACTTCGGAGCACCACGAGCTATCTACAAGAGGCGTCGCCGGTAGGCGCGAAGGTTATCTGCCCAGCCAGTAGTTGATCTTGACCTGAAATACATTCGTCGGACGATCGCGGAAAATCTGCGTGCCCTGCTTCCCGAAATCGAATTCACCGTTCGTATCGCTGCCGGTCCGGTTCTGCGTCCAGACGAAGAATACCGTCGAGCCGGGCCGATATTCCCACCGCAGCACGGCATTCCCGATCAGAGAACGGAAGGTGAAGTCCGGATCTCCGAACGTAAATGGAGGTGCTGGTCCGGCGGTGCCGTCGGGGTCGACGGTATAGGTTGCTCCGCTGGTGGCAGTGGCGGGATTTCGCACTATCGTGCCGATGTCTTTCCCGTAGATCGCTTTCTTTGCATTTCGTGGCGCGGCGAACTCCCGAAACGACGAGTACGCCCCGCTGGCGATGAAGGGTTGCGCGAAGAGCTGCAGCGTGA
This sequence comes from Gemmatimonadales bacterium, assembly GCA_031394125.1. GTDB lineage: Bacteria > Gemmatimonadota > Gemmatimonadetes > Gemmatimonadales > Gemmatimonadaceae > UBA4720. The sequence continues at coordinate 2,226 of JANMWS010000076.1, read as the reverse complement.
GATCGGGAGTGAACGTCCAGTTCACGCGAGTGTCGAGCGACAATGTGTTCGACTTGATGAACGCGAACACATACCGAGTTCCGTAGAACGATGTCGCGGTCTGGTCGGTCACCGCTTCCACGTACTGCGCCGGATCTTCGTGGAATGAGTAGTTCGGGGAAAGACTGACGAACACATTCGCGGCCGGCTTGAGCGCGACACCCGGCTGAATCCCGAGGGTGTGAGTGCCCGACCCAATCCCTTTTGAAGTCTGCACGCTAAAATCGAAAACCGCGCGCTGCCTTGCATCGGTCGAAACCTCCAACTGCGCGTAATTGTACCCCGTTCGCTTTACTACCGGCCCACCGCGGGTGAGCCGATCATCCAGCACAGTGGGATGATGGATGGCGAAGCTTCGCAGATTCCAATAGTTCAGAAACTGGGTCCCGAAGTAGATTTGCGCCTGGAGATCGGTCTTGTCGCCGTCATAGTTGAATTGCTGCTGTCCCCCGCCAAGGATGACCGCGTTGCGATACCAGCGTCCGGGGGTACTCCACTGCCTTCCCGCGTTCGCATTCATCCACTTGTAATCTGCGCGCCTCAGGAATGACAAATCGTTTACCTCGAAGCCGGGGCTCCTCCAGTTCTGAGCTGTCTCCCAGAACCAGTTCCCTGGGTCCTTCGCTATCCGAGTGTAGAAACCATAGCCTTGAAGGGATGTGGCGTTCGGATCGTATTTGGCGTTGAAGATGCCGTCAGTTGTGACCCGACGGTCAGGACGTTGGTAGTAATGCGCGCTGGATCGCTCCGTTAGATCTATGGCGGACGATGTTCCACCGACGTCCGAGGTAAGTATTGAGCCAATCCAGGAGTACTGGCGTTGGTGCCAGGTATGACTGAAATCCATTCCACCCGCTTCCGCTCGGCGGCGAAGCCTGCTGGCGATCACAGTGTCATCGAGCTGACGGAGCGCTGACGTGACCGCTCCGCCAATTGTCGTAGCTCCCTGATTCAGATCTTTCTTTAGCCGCCCGACGAAGTAATTAGTCAGTGGCTCGACCTGCTGCCTCTGCTCCGACGCGCCTCCGGCAGGCATGTACCGGGCTGTCTCTCGATTCGTTAGAGCATCGAGAACTCCCAACGTGTATCCACCCTTCGTTCGGCCGGTGATCTTCGCGGCTCCAAGAATTGTCGTGTTGTCGGGTGTGTCGGCGAAATCCGCGACGTTGCCGACGTACGGATTCAGCTGTGGCGGGCGGCCGATGCGGCGAGAGTAGAAGATGTCGAGACTCGAGGTATTGCTGCAGAAATTGCAGCTGAAATTCCCGAAATCAAACGCGCTGCTGCCGGCTACGAAGAATGGCCGCTTCTCCGAGTAGTACGTCTCGTAAGCGGAAAGATTGATGGTCGCGGGGTCCACCTCCACCTGCCCGAAATCCGGATTGACGGTCGCATCGAGGGCGAGACTCGACGTCAATAGATACTTCATGTCCGCGCCGGCACTCACGCGTCCGTAGCTGCTCTTATGATACGGATCGGTTGGCACCGCGTACTTGTATTGCCTGCGCGATTCAACGTACGGAAGGATCTCCAGTTGGTGCGGCTGTGGCCCGATGACAAGCCCGCCGAGTGTTCCGAAATACATTGGGCCTCCCGACTCGTTCTTGCGCCGGAAAGACCACATGTCCTGCTCGTTGAGTCGGTCGGTGTATCGCCAGATCTGCATTCCCCACGTCTGTAGACTGTCGCGCGTGAAACGAAGCTGCGAATAGGGGATGCGCATCTCGGCTGTCCATCCAAGCGAATCGACATGCGTGGCGGCCTGCCAGATCGGATCCCACGATGGATCGCCGTTGAATTGGTCCCCGCGAACTCCCGCCGGATTTATCTCGAACCACGCGTTGTCGATGTGATTGTGGTACGGGTCGAGCATGACGATCAGCTTGTCTGTGGTGAGCGAATTGAACGACCCATCGTTGCCGTTCGAGTCCAGGAGTTGATCCCTTCTCGCGAGCGGAGCATGGATGCCAGAGGCGCCCAACGAGTCATACATTCGCGCCCCGATGTAAAGCGCCCGCTCGTCGTAAAGGACCCGGACCTCGGTACGTTGTGTCGGTGGTGCGCCTTCATTCGGTTGCTGCTGGTGGAAGTCAGTGATTGGAGTTGCCTTCGCCCAGGCGGCTTCATCGAGCTTGCCGTCGATTGTAACTCCGCTCGAGACGGACACCGCCATGGCGCTCGGCAGAG
>JANMWS010000038.1:0-45237 GCA_031394125.1 Gemmatimonadales bacterium | reverse complement strand
GGATGCTCACGTCAAACACATCATCTGGTCGACGCTCGAGGACACGCGCGAATCGATTCCCCTTTCTGACGACCGGATGCCCACGCTGATGGGCAAGTACAAGGTTCCGCACTTCGATGGGAAAGGCGAGGCCAACGCAATTTTCACCGAGCTGGGTGTGCCGACGACGTTCCTGGTGACGTCGTTCTACTGGGACAACTTCATCCACTTCGGTATGGGTCCGAAGAAAGGCCCAGATGGCAAGCTCGCGATCACACTTCCGATGGGAAGCAAGAAGCTGGCAGGAATTGCGGCAGAAGACATCGGAAAGACCGCTTACGCGATTTTCGAGGACGGGGACGAGATGATCGGCAAGACGGTCGGCATCGCTGGCGGACACCTGACCGGCGAGCAGATGGCGAAATCGCTGTCAAAAGCGCTTGGACAGCCGGTGACGTATAACGCGGTGTCGCCCGCGGCCTACCGGGCGTTCGGATTCCCCGGAGCCGACGATCTGGGCAACATGTTCCAGTTCAACAGCGAGTTCGAGCAGGACTGCTGCGATGCTCGGAACATCAGCGAGACGAAGAGTCTGAATCCCGAGCTGCAGACCTTCGACCGGTGGCTAGGCGAGAACAAATCGCGGATTCCGCTCGGATAGTCATGGCGCTACCGCGTTCGGGGAGAATTAGGGCAGTCGCTCGGGAGATTTGGCCTGTTTCCTCTCCAGCGGCTGCACCGCGCCGGCGCCGATTACTCGTGCTCCTTCGCCTTCCGTAAAGAGACGGGTGAGAAAGCGCTGACCTTCCCCGATCCTCTCGACTTCCACAGCTGTCGCCTCCACCGCTTGCTCCATCCTGGAGAGCCGATCGGCAAGCTCTCTCGGGAATGAAGTGACCACGGCAGCACTTCTTCGCCAGATCCGCCTGGCAAGCGCGATCGACAGCGGCAGGAATACGATGAACATAAAGATTCCGCCCAGCACGTAGGCTTCCTCCGGCGGGCCCTGAATGATTGTCGGCGGTCTCTCCACTACAGCACCCGGGATTGCCGCGGCCTGTGCGATCTGAGCTGCATTGCCGGCAAGCATCTGATCGACTGCTGAAGTTCGCGAGTCGATTTCCTTGAGCCTTGCCTCGAGTGGCGCTCGATCGGCGGAACCTGCCGCCATATCCTCGAGCTGACTAATGATCTCCCGTCTGGTGCTCTGCAGCTCGCCGAGCTGATTGTTCAGCTCGTTGCGCTGGGCTTTGAACCCTTCGTAGATAGCCGACGCGCCCGGTGCCGACCTTGCGCCGGCTGCGAGTACGGGCGCTGTTCCGGGAGCAGGGGTGGATTGTTTTTCCTGAATCAAGGTGTCCTCGGAGCGGACGGATAAAGCCCCCGACCCAATAGTCCGGGCCGTAGAGTTAATCTACGAATCCCGCGGAGCAATTTCTTCATCCGATCGCCAGCCCAGAAAGGTCTCTACGACGCGACGGCCGCCAGCTGTCGCGCCCTCGATCGCTGCCATTCGATGAGCCCGGCGGCGGCGAGCGCGAGAAGAATCGCGTAGAGTCCGGCCGAAAGGGACAGCTGCTTTTTCCAGAACAGAAATACGTAGCCGATGTTGACGGCGATCCAGAGCCACCAGTTCTCAAGGACTTTCCGGGCGAGCAGCCAGTTGGCAACGAGGCTGGTCGTCGAGAGCGTTGCATCCGCGTAAGGAGCGGCGGCGTTAGTCCAGCGGGCGAGGCATGCACCGACGACCAGTGAAGCGGCCGCAGTTCCCGCGAGCCACGCGGCGCGACGTCGCCAGTTGAGGACCACGATCGGCGCCTCTCCCTGACCACGCACTCCGCCGTGCGACCAGTACCACCAGCCATAGATGTTCTGCACCACGTAAATCGGCTGGAGTGCCGCATCCGCGTAAAGACGCGCGCGAATGAAAACGACCAGATACGCCAGTATTCCCACGATCGCGACAGGCCAGCAGGTGATTTTCTCCTTGATCGTGAGGACAATGCCGACAAGAGTCATCACGACGGCGACGGTTTCGATGGGGTCCATGAGACGCCGAATGTAGCCGAATTCGTACTTTCCACTATATCCTTCCTCGAGACAATGAGACCCCTCCCCTTCGTCTGGCCGTATGCGCTGGTTTTCTGGGTGATCTACGTTTGGGCGTTTCTCCCTGAATGGAAAGTTGTCCAAGGTGGCCGCGAGAGTGTGAAGGACGCGGACTCGAAGGACAGCGGGTCTCTCAAGGTGATACTTGGCGGAATGTGGGCGGCGCTTCTAATTGCTTATCCGCTCGCCTTCGTCAAAGCCTGGGCCTTTCCGCAGCGCTGGCAGCTACCGCTCTTTGTCGTTGGCGTCCTGTTGATCGTGCTCGGCAGCCTGCTCAGGCGCTACTGCTTCCGCACACTCGGCGAGTATTTCACCGGAGACGTGAAAGCGAGGCCGGACCAACCCGTCATCACTTCCGGGCCATACCGGTTGGTGAGACATCCATCCTATACCGCCGGGATGATGATGTTCATTGGAATCGGATTGGCACTTGGAAGCTGGTTCAGCTTCGCGCTCCTTACGATCGCGACGATCGCGACTTACAGCTACCGGGTAGCTGTCGAAGAGCGCGTTCTGCTCGAAACGATTGGCGAACCATATGGCAAATACATGAAGGAGCGCAAGCGCTTCATACCGTACATCGTGTAGCGGATCGAGCCCAATCGAGAAGGTCGTGCTGTATGACCAGCATTGAGTAACACTTTCGCGGCCGGCCACTTGCACCCTGCCAGGAGTTGTTGCACTTCCTGATTGGATTAGACGGAGGCATACAGATGAGATACTCCTGGACTGTCTTATTGGGGCTTTCGGTTTGTGCGGTGTCCCTCGATGCGCAAGCTGTTCGCGGCGCTCCACCACCTCGCACGACAGCGCCCACTGGGCGGAGTGCGAGTCGCCCGGCTGTGGCTCGCCCGAAATCGATTTCATCGATTCCACCGATTCAGCTCGAGGACCAGTGGACTACCGCGCTCGTCAAGCGTGACGCGCGGACGTTCGACCGGTTGCTCGCCCCCAACTTCGTGTATACGGAAGACGCATCCGTGATGAATCGCGGCGAAGTGATCAAAGGCGTTACAGGGCCGGACCAGGTCGAATGGGCACGGAATGAAGGAATGAAGCTCCACGACTTCGGCAATGTGCACGTGATTACCGGCGTGTTACACGTCAAAGGGAAGGGTACGAAGGGGGCATTCGACCGCCGGTACCAGTTCACCGACACCTGGCAGCGGCGAAACGGACGCTGGCAAATAATCGCGGCGCAGGATTATCTGATCCCAGCATAGAGCAACACTGCGAGGAGATACTAGATGATCCAAGTCGTCCGACGAGCTACCACCGTTTTGATCCTCGCCCTGTTCGCGTGCAAGATGGAAAGCAAGCCTCCGGCGACCGACACGACTGGGAGCAGTGATCCGAAGGTCACCTCCACCGCAGCTGTCGGCACAAGCTCGGTTACAGGGGCGCGGATCGCGGTAGCGCACGCGGGTCCTCCGGGCGAATGGCAAATGCCGGCCGGTGACTATGCCAGCTCACGTTACAGCGAGCTGGCATCCATCACTCCGCAGAACGTGGCGAATCTCCACGTCGCGTGGGCCTTCTCGACTGGCGTGCTGCGCGGACATGAGGGGCAGCCGCTCGTGATCGGAAACACGATGTACGTGGTGACGCCGTACCCGAATGTGTCCTACGCGATCGACCTCGCGCAGGCGGGCCAACCGCTCAAGTGGAAATTCCGTCCCGAGAATGCCCAGCAGGCGATCGGCCGAGCCTGTTGCGATGTTGTAAATCGGGGGGCGACCTACGCTGACGGAAAGATCTTCTACAATCTTCTCGATGGGCACACTGTCGCGATCGACGCAGCGACCGGCACGCAGGTGTGGCGCACCAAGATGGGTGATCTCTCCCGTGGCGAGACGATCACCATGGCACCCATAGTGGTGAAGGGCAAAGTGATCGTCGGCTCCAGCGGCGGCGAGATGGGAGTGCGCGGGTGGATCGCCGCGCTCGATGCGTCGACGGGCAAGGAAGTCTGGCGTGCATACAACATCGGCCCCGACAAGGACGTCAAGGTTGGCGCGAAGTTCAAGCCGTTTTACGCCCACGACAGCGGAACGAATCTGGGCGTGTCATCGTGGCCCGGCGACACATGGAAGACCGGCGGCGGCGCGGTTTGGGGATGGCTCTCCTACGATCCAGCGCTCAATCTCATCTATCACGGAACCAGCAATCCCGGCCCGTGGAACGAGAATCAGCGCACCGGCGACAACAAGTGGACAGCGGCGATCCTGGCGCGCGACGCGGATACCGGTGAAATGGTGTGGGCGTTCCAGGTGACTCCACACGACATGTGGGACTACGACGCTGTCAACGAAAACATTCTCGTCGATCTCCCGATCAAGGGTCAGATGCGGAAGGCGCTCGTGCACTTCGACCGCAACGGATTCGCCTACACAATCGACCGCGCAACCGGTGAAGTGATTCTCGCGGAGCCCTTCGTGCCGATGAACTGGTCGACCGGAATCGATATGACGACGGGCCGCCCGAAGGTCGTCGAGACCAAGAAGACCGCGCAGGACAAGAACGTGAAGGACATCTGCCCCAGCCTCGAGGGGGGAAAAAATCAGCAACCGGCAGCGTTCTCTCCGCAGACGGGCCTCTTTTATGTCCCGACCAACAATCTGTGCATGGATTTTCAGGCACGAGCAGTGACCTACATCGCTGGGACTCCATTCATCGGCGGCAACGCTCCCGAGAAAGGAGGGCCGGGTGGTTATCGCGGAGAATTCATCGCCTGGGATGCGACGACCGGCAAGAAAATCTGGGGAGTCAAGGAGCCGTACCCGGTGTGGGGCGGGGCTCTCGCGACCGCCGGAGGTGTGGTCTTCTATGGAACGCTCGATGGATGGTTCAAGGCGGTCGACGCACGCAGCGGCAAAGTGCTGTGGCAATTCAAGGTCGGCTCGGGGGTGGTTGGAAATCCGGTGGCGTACACCGGCCCGGATGGAAAGCAGTACGTCGCGATTTATGCGGGAATTGGCGGCGACATGGGACTCCTCATCGCCGGCGATGTAGCGGCAAACCTGCCTTATGATGTTCGCGAGCGTGGAACGACGTTGCCGGACATCGCCCGCTGGACGAGCTGGGGCGGCGAGCTGTTCGTGTTCTCTCTATGAGAATCCAGAGCGATTGCTTGACGGGGATGCGGGCACGCTCGGTCGCAGCTCTCTGCGCGCTTGTCACTATCCTAGCCTGCAGCCGTGGCGTCGGCGATCGAGGCGATACGACCAAAGCGACCTCCGCTTCGCCGGAGCAGCCCGCCGTCAGTCACGTGTACGTTGCTGGAGATAGTCTGCGACTGATGGCGCACGATGAGATCCTCCCGGTCGGATTTCCGGCTTCAGCAAAACCGCTGCTGATAAAAAATCCGTATGAGGGCGACAAGGCCGCCATCAGCACCGGCGGAAAACTGTTCGTTGCCTACAACTGCCTGGACTGCCACGGTGCCGACGGATCCGGCGCGATGGGTCCATCCTTTCAGGACGGCCGCTGGCATTTCGGCGGCGCGCCCGGCGAAGTATTCGAGTCCATCTATCAGGGCAGGCCTGACGGGATGCCGGCCTGGGGCGGACGGATCTCCAATGATCAGATCTGGATGCTGACCGCATACGTGCGATCATTGTCGTCGAAGGATCTGAGCACCGAGAATTTCACCGGTAAGACGATAGAACGCACCGGTCATTGAGGTGCGTATAGTCCATCGTCGCCTGTCGCTCGGGCTTGTCATTCTTTCCGCCTGCGCCACGATGAACAAGGTCGACGGTCCGGCACCCCAGATTGAAGCAGACCGTCCGGATTTCACGGAGAGTCCCGAGACGGTACCACCGGGATCAATCCAGGCCGAGGGCGGCTACACTTTCAGCCGGGATCGGAGCAGCACGAATCAGTCGATCGGCGAGCTTCTCCTGCGTGTGCCGGCGGGGAGCCGGGCGGAGCTTCGGATTGGATTGAACTCCTACTCGATCGAGCACGCCCCCGGTCTGGTGCGGCAGGGCTTCGAGGATACGGAAGTCGGCACCAAAGTACGCATAATTAAGCGTGAAGAGCGCTCCTTGGTTCCGAACGTCTCTATTCTCATGCTTTCAACCGTGCCAACGGGACATGCCGGCATCGGGAGCAGAGTGATGCAGCCAACCGCGAAGCTCGCCCTCGGCTGGCAGTTAGCGGAAGGATTGTCTCTCCAGTCGAACGCCAATTACACCTATGCGAGCGAAGACGGGACGCGATTCTCCCAGTGGGCGAGCAGCGCCTCGTTTGGTGCGGAATTAACACCACGTCTGGAGGGCTTCGTCGAATGGTTTGGCACGAGTCCGGTGTCGTTGGGAACCAGGCGAGCTGATTATCTGAATACTGGCGCGGCAATGAAATTCGGTGGCTCCCTCAGGCTCGACGTGCGTGTAGGAACCAATGCTCGCACCACAAGGGATTACTTCGCCGGAGTCGGCGTCTCTCGACGCTGGTAGCTCCCTTCTCTTGCGCCTGCGCGTTCAGGAAGACGGCGGCGCTGGCGGCACTCCCCCAAAAGCGTTGACGATCGCCAGGCCCATACTTGCCAGCGCTAGCTGCGGCTCGTTGTCCAGGATCCAGCGCTGATCCTTGTTCTCCTTCGTCATTACGCACGCAACGACCCGGTTTTTCAAATACCAGAGCGTGCACTCGGTTCGCACTGCGTCGGTCTCTCCATCCTTGTGAGCTGCCCGGGCACCAACCAGGTACCGCTGAAGCATGAAATCCGTCGTGTTGTGCTCGAGAATGTCCAGCATCGTCGAATCTGCGGTTGGATTCACGGCCTTGCCCTGCGCCATCAGCTCGAAGAGGTGAGCCATCTCGTTCGGAGTGGTTACACCGAGCCCGTACTTGACCGAGCTGTCCATCGCCACGCTGGAGTTGCGAAGAAAACTCTTCGAGTGAACCCGGGTGTGCTGCAGGCCGAGTGAGTCCATCTTGGCCCAGACCCGCCGGATGATGATGCGGTCGAGAAGGAGGTTGGTCGCCGTGTTGTCGCTGATGGTCGACATCAGCCATGCAGCGTCGTGCACGGTGAGGATCGTGCCGTTGTGCAGAAACTGAATGATCCCTGACCCCGGCACCTGATCGATCTTGAGAACCGTGAGTGGATCATCGAGCGATATCTGTCCCTTGGCGACGAGATCGTACACCGTCACCAGAATCGCAACCTTAATCAGGCTCGCTGTCGGAAATGTCTCATCACCCCGCCTGTTGATGCGCGCGCCTGACTCGAGATCGATGATGCTGTAACCGACCACGCCATGGTGAGCATCAGCGATGGAATCGAGCCTGCGGCGCAACGCCGCAGTATCCGCGTGAACGGCGGACAACCGACCGGGCTGCGAATGGCCTGCTCTCGACGCTGCGCAGGCAACTACGCCGGCGAGAAGAATCGCGGCGTAACTAACAGCAGAGCTCAGTGCCTGGGGGGACTTGTACGCTGTCATACGATAGGTGAGAAGGGCACGATATTGGCAAATAGTGGTAATCGAGCAGGTAATATAGGATTTGAATCGGCATCACACATAAGCCTGACTACCCCCGTCACGGCCGGAGCCTCATGCCCTACGATCTGACCACGTTCGGTCTCGGCGACATGCTGAAGGCCAGCCCGCGCCTGCGCGAGGTGGCGACCGGCGCGCCTACATTCGAATTGGGAGCGCAGCGCGTCTGCCGGTTTCTGTACGACGAACTCCGGAACGCCGAAGGACAGCGCCAATGTGCTCTCGTCCGCTGTTACAAGACCAATGCGTTCCGGTCACTGGAGCCGGAGCTCCAGGAATTTGTGCGCACGGCCATGGGTTTCCGCCAACCGTCAGCGACGATGAAATGCCTGACGCTCATGGCGACGGTGGGCCAAACTGCTGCCTGGAATTCCAGACACAACTCCCGCGGCCACCGGGCGATACCGCTTCCGAGCCAGGAGATCATAGAGAAAGCGCCAATGATTTCTCAGTTGATCAAGGAATTCGGCCTCGAGGTCAGCAGCGTGCTTCAACCCTCCCCCGAAGTCGTGCGCGAGCTCGCCGGTAAACGGCACGGGGTCTTCCACGTCGAGGATGCGCCGGGCAGCCCCTACATACCGGCGCAGGAAGAATTCGTCGTACGTTACGGAATCCAGTCGGTGCTGGGGTTTGGTGGCTTACTTATCAATGGTGATCTGTTCGCCGTGATATTGTTCACCACCGTACGAGTGTCCCCGGCATCTGCCGACCGTTTCAGGACGCTCGCGCTCGACGTAAAGAGCGGACTCTCACGGTACAACGACACGAACACCTTCAATCAGATGCGACCGTCGACAGGCGGCACCGTTCGAACGCCATAAGGAAACGACGTGGGTGTGTACGCTTTTTGCCTTTATGCCCCACCAATAGCCAATACTGCCTCGATGAACGGAGCGGTTTTTTTCTTGACCCTTGGGAGGGGACGGACAATGGTGGTACCACGATTGAAGGTGGCAACTCTGGCAGTCGCGGTTATGGCTGTGGCGGGATGCAGCAAAAAGGACAGCGGCGCAGCAGATACAACCGCCGCAGCCAGTACAAGAACCACTGACACTTCGGCAATGGCGGCCAGCTCCACAAACGCCGGTGGCAGCTGGAGCGACGCCAACATCCTCGCGCTCCTCGACGAAGCGAACGCTGCGGACAGCTCGGAAGGGGCGATCGCTGCTACCAAAGGAACGTCCGCCGCGGTACGCAACTTCGGAAAGCAGATGGTCAGCGATCATCACAAAATGCGCGTGCAGGGCGAGGCGCTAGCGAAGAAACTGAAGCTCACACCCACGCCGCCCGCCGACGACAACACCACGTCCGACGCCCAGAAGGAAATGGACAATCTGAACTCCACGGCGAAGGGAAAAGACTTCGATAAGGCGTACATCGACGGACAGGTCGACGATCACAAGAAGGTGCTGGACCTCGCGGTAAAGGCGATGAGCCAGGCTCAGAGCACGGAGCTGAAGAATCTGATTCAAAAAGCGACTCCGACCGTTCAGAGCCATCTCGACAAGGCCCAATCGATCCAGAAAACCTTGAAATAGGTTGCCGCTCAAAGGCGTAATCTTCGACATCGACGGCACGCTCGTAGACAGCAACGACGCGCACGCTCAGTCCTGGGTGGACACGTTCACGGAGGCTGGGTACGAGGTGCCTTTCGAAGTTGTAAGACCGCTGATCGGAATGGGCGCTGACAAGCTGCTTCCAAAAACAATTGGGATCCGCCACGACAGCGAACAGGGCAAGAAGCTGATCAAACGGCGGTCGGAGACCTTTCGCGAGAAATACCTTCCGCGCCTTCGGCCACTCCCCGGCGCGCGGGCTCTCGTGCTTCGCGTTCGCGAAGACGGCCTGAAAGCGTTCGTGGCCACATCCGCCAAAGACGAGGAGCTGAACGGACTTCTCAAGGCTGCGGAGGTCGAGGATCTCATCGAGGAGAAGGCGACTGCCAGCGACGCGAAGAGATCCAAACCCGATCCGGACATCGTGGAAGCAGCAATCCAAGAGAGCGGTGTCTCTTCCAGCAATGCCGTCATGATTGGCGATACACCCTATGATGTCGAAGCGGCGATCCGGGCAGGCGTGCGAATCATTGCTTTCCGTTCAGGCGGGTGGGATGATGAAAGTCTCAAAGGAGCCGCGCAGATTTACGACGGGCCAGCAGACCTGCTGACCCAATACGATGCATCATTGTTAGGAAAGAACGATCGATGACGAGTCTCGCGTCGGCTATTTCCTGGCCATTGGTGCTATTGGTTTCCGCTTCGGAATAGTGCAGCGTTGATCACCGTCGTCCACAGGATTGGCAAATCGACTTCCGGTGAATGAGATTATGCGGGTCTCTTCACCCCATAACGATGCCTCGCCCGTCCTCGCGCCTTTCTCTCGCGATCATTCTGCTCGCGTCCCTTCCCGCGGCTGCATTCACGCAAGCGACGCCAAACGCCAAGACAACTCCAGTTGCCTTCGATGCAGATTCGGCTCGGCTCGCCGAATTGCCATGGCGCTCGATCGGACCTGCGGTCACCAGTGGACGCGTCGTCGACTTCGCAGTCCCGGAGGGCCCAAAGTCCCAGGTCGGCGAGAGACTAGGCGAATTCTTCTACGTTGCGTCCGCCTCGGGTGGTGTGTGGAAGACGACGAATGGCGGGACGACGTGGGAGCCGATCTTCGATCATCAAGCTTCTGCCTCCATCGGAGACATCGCGGTCGCCCCGAGCAATCCCGACATCGTCTGGGTCGGTACAGGAGAAGCAAATAACCAGCGCAGCTCGTCGTGGGGCGATGGAGTTTACAAGTCCGAGAACAGCGGAAAGACGTGGACGAACATGGGCTTGAAAAAATCCGAGCACATCGGCCGGGTGATCGTTCATCCGACGAATCCCGAGATCGTCTTCGTGGCTGCAGCCGGTCCGCTCTGGGGAGCTGGCGGCGACCGGGGGTTATTCAGGACGACCGATGGCGGCCGCGCCTGGAAAAACGTCAAGAACATCGACACGCACACCGGATTCACCGATGTCATCTTCGACCCATCAAATCCGAATGTGATTTACGCTGCGTCGTTCCAGCGTGAGCGCCGCCCATACACTTATGTTGGCGGCGGACCAGGCAGCGGACTGTGGAAGAGCATCGATGGGGGCGACACGTGGGCGAAGCTCACCGAGGGATTGCCGAAGGTCGACGTTGGAAGAATCGGTCTCGACGTGAGCAAGTCGAGTCCGAATATCGTCTACGCCACCATCGAGACAAAAGTCACCGGCACTGGCGCGGCAACCGGGAACACCGAGGCAAGCGTCTATCGATCCGATGATTTCGGAGCGAGCTGGCAGAAGATGGGGACAGGCTTCTCCTATCCATGGTATATGGGACAGATCCGCGTGGATCCCACCAATCCTGATCGAGTTTATTTCATGGGTGTTTCGCTGCAGGTCTCGACCGACGGCGGCCGCACATTCCGCGGCACCGCTGGTGCCGCGCACTCGGATCATCACGCCATGTGGATTGATCCCACCGACCCCAATCATCTTATCATCGGCTGCGACGGTGGGGTTTATATCAGCCACGATCGCGGCCGCACCGTCGATTTCGTTCCGAATCTTCCGATTTCCCAGTACTACGCAATCGCTACGGACATGCGTCAGCCGTTCTACTACGTGTATGGCGGTCTGCAGGACAACAGCAGCTGGGGAGGACCGAGTCAGACGCGCAACCGTCAGGGCATCACCAACGCCGACTGGATTCGCACCACCGGCGGCGACGGATTCTACGCGCAGATCGATCCGGTCGATCCGAACACGGTTTACGGAGAATCACAGGGTGGCGACATCGTGCGGTATGATGTCCGCACTGGCGAGCAGAAGACCATCAAACCACTTCCGGAGTTTGGCGGGAAGCCGTATCGGTGGAACTGGAGCTCGCCGATGCTCATTTCGCCGTACGATCACAACACGATCTATTTCGGCGCTAACTATCTCTTCAAGAGCACCAATCGCGGTGATGCGTGGACGCGCTTCGGTCCCGACCTTACGCGTCAGCTCAAGCGCGACAGCCTTCCTGTGATGGGCAAGATCTGGCCACGCGATGCAATCGCCCGCCACCAGGGAACGGCGGACTACGGAAACATCAGCACGATCGACGAGTCACCGATGCGCCAGGGACTTCTGTATGTCGGCACGGACGACGGAGTGGTTTCCGTCTCGCGCGATGGCGGCGCGACCTGGAACAGGATCATGAAGTTCTCCGGTGTGCCCGACCAGACCTACGTGAGCCGAGTTGTCGCATCACGCTTCAACGAAGGAACCGTGTACGCAACGATGGACAACCATCGTAACAATGATTTCAAGCCGTACATCCTGAAGAGCACCGACTACGGCGCGCACTGGACTTCCATCAGTGGCAATCTCCCCGCAAGGGGACCCGTGCAGGTGTTACGCGAAGACCTCGTCGAGCCAAGTCTTCTCTTCGTCGGTACGGAGTTCGGCGTGTTCTACTCGGCGCAGCCCAACTCGTGGACGCAGCTCAAATACAACATTCCGACAGTCGCGGTGCACGACATCGTGGTTCATCCTCGTGAGCGCGATCTCGTCATTGGAACACATGGGCGCGGTATCTACATCATCGACGACATCACACCGCTCGAGAAGCTCGCTGAAGCAAATCGGATCGGCACTTATCTCTTTCCGGTGAAAGCAGCGACGGAATACAACCCGAACAGCTCGGTTCCCGGCGGCGTGCGGGGTGCCGGCGCTCTCGGCGACCGTGAGTACTCAGCACCCAACCCGGCGTTCGGCGCAATTGTCACGTATTTCCTCCGCGACTCGCTTCCCAAGGGTGGAGACGTCACGCTTGGCATCTACGACGCGAGTGGAAAGCGCGTGCGCGAGTTGACTGCCAACAAAAAGCGCGGGATGCATCGCGTGACGTGGGATTTGAGGAACGCGCCACCGTACACCGTGCGCCGACCGGCCAATCAGGTTGGCGAGCCGCAGCCCAGGCAGAGAGATCCGTCCGGGCCTTTCGTGCTACCGGGCAGATATACCGCGCGCCTGACCGTAAAGGGCGGAGGATCTGCCGCACAGACTGTGAGCGAAATGCCAATCGAAGTTCGGTCCGACCCACTCGTGCCGATGAACGAAGGAGACTATCGCGGCTTGTACGAGATGCGCGTCAGCACGGGACGGTTGCAGGCGACCGTACAAGCGGCAGTGCGCACGGCGGAGCAGCTCAAGGATCAGATCACCGACGTGAAGACGGCGCTCAAGAGCAACACCGCGCCAGACACTGTTTCCAAACAAGCCGATGCCGTGGAGAAGGAGCTGAACGAGATTCTCAAGAAGCTGCGCGGCGACCCGGAGGCGGAAGCTACGAGCGATGACAAGCGAGTGGAGGATCCTTCGATTCAGGAGCGCGTCAACAACGTTGCCGAAGAGATCGGCAACGTCACTTCGCAGCCGACCGAGCTGCAGCGTTCGACGCTGACGCTCGCAACGTCTGATCTTGAGCGGGAAGTCGGACGGATCAACACTCTGTTGCGGCAACGGATTCCCGCGCTCAACGCGGGTCTAGACGCGGCGAAAATTCCATGGACGATCGGGCGGCCGGTCGAGCTCATGAAATGAGCGGCTCCCTCGATTACGATCTGTTTCGAGGCATCAACGGATGGGCCGGTCATAGTCACGCAGTGGACGCCATCATGGTCATGTGCGCGAAATTCCTCCCCGTCGTGTTCGCGCTCGTGCTGCTGGGACTCTGGCTAACATGGAAGCCGACGAACCAGCGCGCGGCGTTTATGGCTGGAATTTCCGCGCTCGTGGCTCTGGGGGTAGGGCAGCTAATAGGCATAGCCTTTCCCCGGCCGCGTCCATATCTGACTCATCAAGTCAAACTCCTCATCTCCCCGACGGCGGACACATCGTTCCCGAGCGATCACGCGACGCTTGGGTTCGCAGTGGCGGTTTTTGTCTGGCGATACAATCGTCGCGCGGGGACAGCGCTCCTGCTCCTTGCTCTCGTCCTGGCTTTCGCGCGGGTATTCGTTGGCGCGCATTATCCGATCGATGTCTTGGGAGGAGCTGTGCTGGGGACGCTGACGAGCATGGCGATCGCGGTGCTCAGCGAGTCATCTCTTTTGCGGAACTGGCTCAACGCGTTTTTCAAGTTGTTGGCGCAGTGGCGGCTTGCCGCCGCCTCTCCCGAGACGATCGCTGAACCGAGCACGAGCCGGTGAAAATGAGGGACCCCTTCATCAAGCTGTTCCAGCACCTTGAGTGGGCCGATGCCAGAGTTCTGCAAAGTCTTCGCTGCACGGCGCCTATCATCGCGGGCAAGTCGCTGCGTCGGTGCGCGCTGCCGGCGACACGCCCATCCCCACTGACTAAATAGCATTTTGCTCGGGGCGCGCCCGCTGCGACCCGCAATCGCTGAGCGACTCGCCGGATCGGATTGGTGCCTCACAAACGGGCATGGCGTATGCCTCCTAAATGGAATCCCTCGGAGCCAACCGAGGCTTTGTCCATGTGCATCACGGGAGTATCGCATGACTAACAGAGACGTGAACGACAATCGCGAGCAGGCAGACGGCAAGGCTCGTGGGGAGCCCGAAAGCCGTCCTGGTTGGAAATCAAAATGGGTCGAAAGCACCGCACCCGCCGCCGACGACCCGATCAGTCCGGAGGAGATGCAGGGCCACAATCTGCTGGGAAACGCCAGTCTGAGGGGTGGAGCGATTGCCGGCGTCAGCGATCCGGTGCGCGACGGGCATGGCGCTCCTGGAGAGCGTCCCGACGACGTGAAGTACGACGGGCCTCGGCTAAACCCACCTGAGCTTGACGATGTTCCCGGTGACGGCGGCGAGGAGACGACGGACGGCTGAGCTGTAAAGGCATGTGAATTGCCCTTTTGCATTTTTGTCGGGGCGATTGTAAGCTGGATGACAGGTTGAAGCGGCCGGAGTTGAGTGTGAGGCTGGTCGGGTGAAATTCCAAACGGATGTGTCGGAAGGGCGATCAGAGTTCGACATAGGGCTCAATCCGCCCGCTGCTGACCTGGGGATGATTGCCGGGCTCGATCAAAATCCGGCGAGAGACATCGAGCTGATCTCCGATCTTGTCGAGCAGCAGGCACCGCCACGAAAATCGCCCGAGCCTTTGATCAAAGTTCCCGGGCTGATCATCACACCGGATAGGGACGCGCGTTATCGCCCGCCGAGCGAGATGACGTCGGACGTCATGGAGCGCCTCGCCAAGCGCAGGGCTTTCGCGAAATCTCTGCCGACCACTCTGGTGATTGTTGCCCACCCGGACGACGAGGCAATCGGCGCCGGCGGACTTCTCGCCGGTCTTCCCGATGCCGTCGTGGCGCACGTCACCGACGGAGCGCCTAGCGATGTGAGGTACGCACAGAGCAAAGGATTTCAGACACGCGAGGAGTACGCGCGCGCCCGCCGTCGCGAAGTCGTGAACGCACTGGCGCACGTGGGGATAACTCCCGACCGATGCCGGGATTTCGGCTATATGGATAGCGAGGCCAGCATGCAGCTGCTCGAGCTGGTGTTCGACGTCGCGGATCTGATGGACGAAGTCCGCCCGGATATAGTCTTGACGCATCCCTACGAAGGAGGACACTCCGATCACGATGCGACTGCGTTCGCGGTGCATCTGGCCTGCGGAATTCTCCGCCGCGACAACGTCCCGACGCCCCTCGTTCTGGAGCTGACTTCGTACCATAACTACAGCGGCACACGGCGGGTGTTCAACTTTCTGCCGTTCATGGGCACCGAAGAGCGGACGATCCAATTGACGGACGCGGAAAAGGAGCTGAAGAAGCGCATGTACCAGGAGTTCGCGTCGCAGCGGCAGGTTCTGGAGCGCTTTCCAATAAATCTCGATTCCCTGCGCACTCGCCGCCGCCGGTTCGTGAAGGTGCCGGGACTCGGTTACTCCGCAAAACGCAAGGTCGAGTAACGTTTGCAAGCTCGACGACACTCCAATAGTATCCGGGGTGTCCCTCCTTTATCCGTATCTCCGGAAATACCGCTCGCTGATTCTGCTCGCGTTGGTTCTGGCAGCGACGAACCAGGTCTTCTCGCTCCTGGACCCGCTCATCTTCCGGCACGTCATCGACGACTACGCGACCCGCTTCCGTGAATACCAGACGTCGCAGTTCATCATGGGCGCCGGAAAGCTGCTCCTCATGGCGATGGGAGTCGCATTCGTCTCGAGAGTCGCCAAGAATTTCCAGGACTACTTCGTCAACGTCATCGTCCAGCGCGTAGGCGCGGAGATGTACTCGGACGGAATCCGGCACTCGCTTGAGCTGCCGTATTCAGTATTCGAGGATCAGCGCAGCGGAGAAACACTGGGCAAGCTCCAGAAGGTGCGCTCGGATGTCGAGAAGTTCATCTCGCTTTCGATCAATCTGATCTTCACTACACTCGTAGGCGTTCTGTTCGTGATCGTCTACGCCTGGCACGTCTACTGGCTGCTGGTTCCTGCATTTCTCTCCACTGTGCCGCTGCTCGGTGTCCTGAGCTGGTCTTTGAGCGGACGCATCAAGTCGATGCAGAAGATCATCGTCGCGGAAACGACGGCGCTGGCTGGGTCGACGACCGAGTCGCTGCGCAACATCGAGCTGGTGAAGAGCCTGGGGCTCGCCGATCAGGAAGTGGTGAGGCTCAATGCGACTACGCAGAAGATCCTCAATCTCGAGCTCAAGAAAGTGAAGTACATCCGGAGCCTGAGCTTCATACAAGGGACGACGGTCAATCTGCTGCGTACCTCGATTCTCTTCATGATGCTTTACCTGATCTTCACCCAGAAGATCACGGTCGGTCAGTTTTTCTCGCTCCTGTTCTACTCATTTTTCATCTTCGGTCCCATGCAGGAGCTCGGCAACATCATCAACGTCTTTCGGGAAACAGAAGTCTCGCTGATCAACTTTCAAAAGATTCTCGAGACACCGAAGGATCCGAGGCCGCTCTCCCCGGTTCCATTGGCGGAGATCGAAGATCTGGAATTCGAGAATGTCGGGTTCATGCACCAGACCGCGACGACGCCGGCTCTCACCGACATATCGTTCGCGGTAAAGCGCGGGGAGACGATTGCGTTCGTGGGCCCATCCGGAGCGGGGAAGACGACGCTGGTGAAGCTCCTGGTCGGTCTCTATCCACCGAAGGCGGGACGCATACTTTACAACGGACTGCCAAGCGATTCCGTCGATCTCGACCGGCTACGGGAGCGGATCGGGCTCGTTACGCAGGACGCTCAGCTGTTCTCGGGCACGATTCGGGAAAATCTGAAGTTCGTCAACCCGCACGCTACCGACGCCGAGTGCTTCGCTGTCCTGCACAAGGCTGCCGCTCACACCCTTCTTGCGCGAGCGGACAAGGGCCTCGATACGGTGATCGGCGAAGGCGGCGTGAAAGTCTCCGGCGGCGAAAAGCAGCGCCTGTCGATCGCGCGGGCGCTGCTCCGCAATCCACATCTGCTCGTATTCGACGAAGCGACGTCCTCCCTTGACTCGTTGACCGAAGAGGAGATCAGTCGTACGATGCGCGACGTCGCGAATTCGCGCGAGGTGATCACGATACTTATCGCTCACCGTCTGTCGACGGTGATGCACGCTGACCGCATTTACGTGCTCGAGCGGGGCAAGATCGTCGAAGCGGGGCAGCACGCGGATCTGCTGCAGACAACGGGACTCTACTACGCGATGTGGCGCCAGCAAGTGGGCGAGCGGCGTGCGACGCCGCAGCTTCCGTCCGCTAAACCGCCGCAGCTGGCACCAGTTTAGCAGACGCTCGGGCTGGGTGCTATGACGGAGGGGTTATGCGGATGCTCCGGAAAAGGTCCGGATTATATGGATCCGCTCCGTTTGGCGGTACTGCTCCGTTTGGCAGGGCCGGGATTCTTGGGACTGCCGCTCGGGCAGGCCTCTGAACACCGCACAGATCCCTCCTACGAAACACAAAAAATCACCGCACTCGGGAACGGAGCCATACTGCTATTGGAGCCGATCCAAAGGATCTGCCTCAGATCCGGAGCATCCGTATAACCCTCCGTCATAGATGCCTTAGTGATGGTTCCTCTTACTCGCTCACCCCATGCCTGACGATACCGGTAAACTGAAGAAAGGAAACTTCATGCAGGCGCTCGATTCGATCCGCGCTGAAGCGGAGCGGTTGATGGCGCGTCGTGACCTGCCGCCCGAAGTGAAGGCGGGGCTCGATCGGATCGTCGGCCTGACCCGCTCCAAGTTCGACCTTGGCGGCGACATCGAGTAGTTGCTCGTCGGGTCATTTCGTGGCCCGAGTCCTCCTTGACGACCGTAACTCGTAAAATCCACTCTCCGGGGTTTCCAACCCTGGGGCGGCAAGTGGCATCTTAGTCTCGCCTGAGATGAAGACGAACGCGGTGGAATCAGATACGATCGGGAATTACCCGTCAACGAGTGCTGAAGACAAAGCTGCCGCGGTGGAGCGAATTCGGCGCGCGCAGTCTGGCGACGTCGGTGCATTCGAGCTCTTGTATCGCGAGCATTCACCACGCCTCTACGCGCTCTGTCTCCGTCTCAAGGCTGGCGACAGGGCCGACGCCACGGAGCTGTTGCAGGATGTCTTCGTAAAGGCGTGGCGCCGGCTCGACACCTTTCGCGGCGATTGCGCGTTCGTGTCGTGGCTCCATCGACTTGCCGTCAACACGATGCTCGAGACCGCGAGAAGCGATCAACGGCGCACGGCAAGGGTGCTTCCAATGGAAGACACTTCGCGTCTGGCTGGTGCGGCAAGATCGAGCGGGGTCGAGTCGAGGATGGACATGGAAAGCGCAATCGCTTCGCTCCCCAAAGGAGCCAGGCTCGCTTTCGTGCTCCACGATGTCGAGGGCTATCAGCACCAGGAGATCGCGGATCAGTTGAGCGTTACGGTTGGAACAGTGAAGGCGCAGCTGCATCGCGCCCGCAGACTATTGAGAGAGAGACTGGAGTCTTGAGATGACACACGAAGTCATTAAGCATCTATTGGATGATTACGTCACCGGCGACCTGAGCGAAGAAGCGCGTCCGCCAGTCGAAGAACACGTCACCAGCTGCGCATTGTGCACCGCCGAGGTCGAAAGCCTGAAGCGAATCCTGGCCCGCGCTGCGGAGCTGCCGAAGTCCATCGATCCCCCAGCGGACGCGTGGTTGAACATTCAGTCGGCCATCTCGCGGGACGAATCCGCGGTGAAGGGAGATAGTAGTAGTACCTTTTCGCGATCCCGCGTCTGGCAGCGTCGATATGTCCTCGCCGCCGCCGCTATTTTGATCGCGGTCCTGTCATCCGCTGGCACAGCCTTGTACCTGAACGGGCATTACCTTGGCGCGAGGAACAATGGCACGGTTGCCAACAGGTCCTCGGGTGAGGCGATGCCGGCCAGTCTCGCCGCCTTCACGATCGAGGAGAACAACTACCTGCGTACTGCGAGCATGCTTCAAGACCTGCTCGATCAACAGGAGGCGGCTCTCGCCCCCGAGACCGTCGCGCAGCTGAAGGCGAGCTTGCGCACGATCGACGAGGCGATTCTCGAGGCGCGGAATGCGCTCGCTCGCGATCCCGCGAACAAGTTGCTCGTCCAGATGCTCTCCGCCAGCTACAGACAGAAAGTGGATTTGCTGCGTCGCACCACGGAGCTGACCCGTGGGACGTAAAAAGCCTTTGACCTGCGCGGCAGTCATCTCTGGCCGAAGCCTCATGGTCGCAGCGATGGCGCTCCTGCTTTGCGCGTCGCCCGCCGCCGCGCAGAAAAAGGTAGAGCGCAAGATCCCGCTTGGAATGGAAGGCGCGTTGCGCATCGCAAACATGGTGGGCAGCGTCGTGGTGCACGGCTGGAACAAGGACACCGTCATGGTCCGCGGCACATTGGGAGCTGGCGACAACTTTTTCATGGGCGGCGGATACAACGGCGCAAAAATGTTCGTCGACGCAACCAATGATCGCGACCCCAAACCCACTCAGCTCGAAGTGTGGGTGCCTTCCCGCGTCCGCCTCTGGATCAAGACGGCCACCGCGAGCATTGACGTCAGCGACGTCACGGGCGGACTCGATCTATACGTGGTGAGCGGCACAATAGATGTGAGAGGCGACCCGCGCGAGCTGAATGCGGAAGCCATCGACGGAGACATACACGTCGTCGGCTCTCCGTCGTGGCTCCGAGCCAAGACGGCCACCGGGACCATAACGTTCCAGGGTGCCAGCTCCGACGTAGGTCTCTCGACGGTGAGCGGACCAATAAAAGTTGACGGCGGCGTGTTCGAACGCACCAAGATCGAGACGGTAACGGGGAACATTACCTTCGCCGGCAGGCTCGACAGAGGGGGCACATTCGATTTCGATACGCACAGCGGAAGCGTGGAGATCGGGATTTCACAGAAAGCTGGTGTCAACGTCTCGGCGGTGACGATCGCCGGCACCATTACCAACAACCTGTCCGTGCATCCGCCGATTCCCGGACGATTCGGACGCGGAGCTGAGCTGACGATGGAGCTGAGTGGGGGCGGCGCGAGAGTATCGGTGCGCACCTTCAAGGGCCCAGTCACCTTTCGAAGAGTGAAGTAGGAAGCCGCGTTCAACCCCGGAGTCTCGAGCGGCATCGTAGAGGCGCTGGAGAGTTCGAAGTGTTCGACAAACTTCGACCCCGCAAAAAACTTCTTCAGGAGATCACGATGAAACGCACACTGCTCCACTCCTTCGCGCTTGCTGCTGTGCTCACAGTAGCGACCGCCACAGCGGCATTTGCCGGTCCGCCGTGGATCTCAATCGAATATCCCGCCAATCCGTTCGACGCGACGTCACGCGGCGCGTTCCTAACCGTGCGGACGTATCATCACCGCGACTTTCAGTCGAAAACCGTCACGGGTACAGCTGAAGGAGTGGTGGACGGAAAGCGCCAGAGCATGCGCCTCGACATCCGTCCCGGCTCTCAACCCGGGATGTACGTTGTGCGCTGGCAGCATCCCGCGACGGGAAGGTGGGTGCTCGTGATCAACAGCGGGTCGGCCGGAGTCTCGGAGGCGACGGCGGTTGTCGAGATCAGCCCAAGCGGTGGGGTCGCCGGCGTGACTGTGCCGACCCGGGCAATTGGCGGCGGCTGGGTGTCACCGCGAGCGGTCGCGACGTCGGAGATCGATGCGCTTCTGCAGGGCCGAGCGCTCGCGAGCGCTGGAGTTTCAGCGCAAACGGCGCACTAACCTTTACTGGCCTCGCAGGCTACTCAGAGTCCGCTGCAGCTCCGCGGTTCTTCTGGCGGAGTGGTCTGCGAGGCAGCGCGCCCGCGCGCGTGCCCAGAGAGTTCCACCCTGCCCGCTCGTTTCCTGAATGCATTGGCTGTCGCGCGTGTTTACCCATTCCCGCTGAGACTGTCTGAGTCGGTCCTCGAGCTCAGAGCCTCCCGATTTCCGGCTCTGCGCTAGCAGATCCTGGTAGGTCCGGTTCAGATCAGCGTCGTTCTGCACGATCGAGCGGTTCAGGCACGAGCGCTGGTCGACTGGCGCGGGCGAGTCGCATGGGTCGCCGGAAGATGCCGACTGCCCTGACCTGGTTCCGGCCGTCTGTCGTGCCCCGTTTGCCCCCAGGGCTGAATCGCTCGAGCGGTGCTGAGAGGCCGGACCTGTTCCAGAGGTAAGCGGTGGTCGTGGTACGACCCGCGTTTCAGGCGTGCGACTTTGCGCTGCCGCATCAACCATCGCCGGCAACGATTCATCGCCGCTCGTCTTCACCGTATTCAAGCTGTTGTCCACCGCGTTCGCGGCTGCCGTATTCCTGTTTGCCTCCGCCAGATCACGGAGCAGCATGGTATCCTGTGTAGTGCTCGCTGCCACCGCCGTCTTTTTTTCTTTTCCGCAGGCGAGACTGCCTGCGAGGACGAGGATAGGGACGGCAATCGAGAATCTGTAAAGCGTCTTCATTGGTTCGCCTGGAGTTGACCGCATCCCGCTTTGTCGGGCAGAGGCCGTGCCATACGGGAGCGCTGGAGATGCAGTTGACGAGTCACTGATACAGATTTCAGAGGCGCCCGCAAGTGTCTGCACGCCGATGGAGAGAAGATGGAGAAAGATCAGCCCGAGCTCAACACGGTCATACGAACGTTTGCCAATGAGATCGAAGCGCATGTGGCGCAAGCGGTTCTGGACGCCAACGGAATCGATTCGGGCCTGATTCGCGACGACGCCAACGGGATGATGCCATGGCTCCAGTGGCTTCATCCGATCCGGCTCGTAGTCCGGGAAGAGGATAGCGGGGACGCCGTGGAGCTCCTGGATACACCACCTGGGCCGACCCTTTCTCCCTGATGCCGCTTCCTTGGGGACTCATGTGCGGGCGCTAGCTTTCACGTCATGACTTCAGAATTTGCTTCCAAACCGCGCGCTGCTTCGCTGATCTCTGTTGCGTTGCTCTTCATCGCCGTCTGTGCGACTACGTCTGTTCACGCACAGTCAACTGCGGCAGCCAACGACCGGTATCTCGTCCGTGCCAAGCGCATCCTCAAAACAACCCCGCTCATCGACGGCCATAACGATTTGCCGTGGCGGATCCGCGAAGACACTATCGCGCGCGGCAACGTTGACGCCTACGATCTCCGCACCCCCCGACCCGGCCAGACCGATCTGGACCGGCTCAGAAGGGGAATGATCGGGGCGCAGTTCTGGTCGGTCTACACTCCCGGTGAATACCGTGACTCGGGCTACGCCCGGGTTCAGCTCGAGCAGATAGACATTGCGCGCCGAGTGATTGAGAAATATCCCGACCGACTCGCGCTCGCGTTGAGTCCGGCCGATATTCGACGCGAGTTCAAGCAGGGCAAGCTCGCCTCTCTCCTCGGCCTGGAGGGCGGTCACGCAATCGAGCATTCGCTCGGAGCCCTCCGCGCGTACTACGATCTGGGCGTTAGGTACATGACGCTCACCCACAACGTGACGCTCGATTGGGCCGATGCCGCGCTCGACTCCGCCCGGCACAATGGCCTCACTCCCTTCGGTGACAGCGTAGTGCGCGAAATGAACAGGCTCGGAATGTTGGTCGACCTGTCACACGTGTCACCGGCTACGATGAGTGCCTCGCTCAATGTAAGCCAGGCGCCAGTGATCTTCTCACATTCCGGCGCGCGCGCACTGGTTGATGTACCGCGCAACGTGCCCGACTCGATTCTCCGACGGCTCACGAGGAACGGTGGAATCGTGATGGTGCCATTCGTCACCGGATTCGTTTCGCCGGCCGTATATCTGTACGATGAGGCTACGCGTCCGGCGATGCGAGACCTCAGACAGAAATACGGAAAGGACACAGCGGCCATCACGCGTGCCGTGAATGAATGGCGCAAGACGCACCCCGAGCCGCGCGCCACGCTGTCACAGGTAGCGGATCAGATCGAGTACGTGCGGAAAGTCGCCGGCGTCGATCACGTTGGGATCGGCGGGGACTTCGACGGGATCACCGAAGTGGTGCAGGGTCTCGAAGACGTCTCGACTTACCCAGCGCTATTCGCGGAGCTGGCTAGGCGCGGCTGGTCCGACAGTGACTTGCGTAAGCTGGCGGGCGAAAACTTCCTGCGAGTCTTCGCCGAGGCGGAGAAGGTCGCGAAGCGGATGCGGCTGCAAACAGCGCCGTAAAACCGGCGGCAACTCGACGGCATCTCGTGCGTCGGCCGGCGACACCATTTGCTTCTGTTTCGGTGCAATGAGAGAGCATTCGCCGCAGCTTCCTAGTGGTGCGCCGCCGCCGCTCCCCCCGATTTCAAGACCTCCGCAAATTCATTCGGTAGATCACTCTCGCGAATGGCGTTCGCAGCCTGGTCGACGTCGTAGGAAACACGCAAAAACTCCACGCTGGCGCCTGATTGATCGACTGCAAGCTGAACGTAACACGCGCGCCAGTCTCCGTCCTTCGGGCGGCCGACGCTCCCGGCGTTGATGAACTGCATGCCGCCAACTGTTCGCTGCCAGGGCTTATGGGTGTGTCCGAAGCAAATGATGTCTCCGTCACGCGCGCCGGCGTCCTTGGCCATTTTCTCGAGGAATGAATCAGGGCGATCCTCGGTCACGTAAACCGTGTTCAGAGTTTGATTCCCGTGCACGAGGGTAATAGTGGGACCCGATACGTGCCCGCCCAACGGCCGGATGTCCACTCGGAACGGCAGGCTCCCCAGATATTGTTTCGTCTCCCGCGTTACATGAGCGCGCGTCCACTCATACGAGAGGTGCGATAGTTCCTCATCCCGCGGTGTGTCAGCCCTGCATCCACAGTGCTTGTAATCGGTTGCCACCGTGGAGTCGTAGTTTCCGGCGATGCCGGGGATTCCCCGCTCACGGAGAAGAGACACCACCTCGTTTGGCCACGGCGCGTAGCCGGTGAGATCGCCGAGATGATAGATCGCGTCGATGTTATCGCGCGCATCGATATCGGCTAGGACCGCGCGTAATGCGGGAAGATTCGCGTGGATGTCGGAGATCAGCGCGTAGCGCATCAAGCTCGCGTTCGTGTCTCAGCGGTCGTTGTCAGGAGATACAGCTCGTCGATTCCCTCTTCCTCGGCGCGCTCAAGGACCCGCTCGAGCAGACGGCTGCCGATGCCGCCTCCGCGATTATCGGCAGACACGACTGCGGATCGAAGCAAGGCGGCGGAGCCGAACCTCTCGAGGCCGATTGCCCCCGTGATCGTGCCGCGGTCTTCAGCTACGACGAAGCTGGAGAAGTTCTCACGCACTCCCTCAAGCGGGAGATCGCTTGCCGAGAGCAGGCTTTCGACGGCGGATAAATCCGCATTAGCTGCATTTCTGATTCGCATCACACCCTCGATAAGAACGGCTCGAGCCGACTGAGGCACCGGAGCCGTGATAAATCAGCAGCAGTCGGGCCCACAGCATTGTGCAAGTGGCTTCGTCGCGCGGACGAAGGCGCCCATGAATTTTCCATCGATCTGGGAGGCGAACTCAATCGCATCGAGACCGCTTCCGCTCAAGAAGGCTGCCGCATCTTCTGCTCTGTACACCCTGGTTGGCTCGATCGATGGTTTCGCGAATCCGACTTCGCGCAGCAGGCCCAGGAATTCCTGTTCTTCGAGCGCCCCCGCGACGCAGCCGATCCAAAGCTCCATGTTCGTCTTGACCGCGGCGGGAACGGTGCCACGCACAACGACGTCCGACACTGCGAATCTGCCACCCGGCTTCAGCACGCGAAAAGCTTCTTCGAGCACCTTGCGCTTGTTGCCGGACAGGTTGATCACGCAGTTGGAGATGATGACATCGACCGACGCATCGGGCAGCGGGATCTGCTCGATCTCGCCTTTCAGGAACTCCACATTCTCCGCCCCGGCTCGGCGCTTGTTCTCATTGGCGAGCGCGAGCATCTCGTCGGTCATGTCGAGTCCGTACGCCTTCCCGCTCGGACCCACGCGCTTGGCTGAGAGAAGAACATCGATTCCGCCACCAGAACCGAGATCGAGGACAGTGTCGCCCTCCTTGAGCGCGGCGAGAGCAGTAGGATTCCCACAGCCGAGCGAAGCGAGGAGCGCTTCGGCGGGGATACCAGCCTTCTGCTTCTCGTCGTAGAGATCGGAAGTGATCGGATCCCAGGCTTCAGTGGTCGCCCCACAGCAGGCACTCGAGCCGCAGCACGCCACATCGGTTGCACCCTCGCTGACGCGCAGCGCGGCTTGGCCGTACTTCTCTTTTACCGTCGACTTGAGAGTTGAATCAGGCGTTGTCATATAATCTCCAAACAATATTTATTGATGCGTCGGGGAAACAAAAAGGATCAGGCACAACAAGCTTCCGACCGACGAACGGCGTGGGGCTTCATGCCGGAGACCAGGGTCTCCATCTCTTCGAAGGCGTCGGGATCGAGCTCGTAATGAACCCAGCGTCCGTCCTTCCGGTCGCGGACGATTCCCGCATCCTTAAGAACGCGAAGATGGAATGACAAACGCGACTGAGCAGCATCCAGCGTATCGGTCAGCTCGCACACGCATCGCTCTCCTTTGCGAAGCAGCTCGATGATCTCGAGTCTGGTCTCGTCGGAAAGGGCGTGAAAGAGCTCGATCGCGCGCTCGGTCCGGGAGTGAGTTGCTATGGCCATACGGAACAATATATCAAAAAATATTGTTGTGTCCAGCCCCCGGCGCCAAGCCAAATCAGTGAACGCGGCAATCTCCCCATTGGATGCCCCCGGAACGACCATAACCAACCTAGAAATGATAGAAGGCAGAAAGCAGCACTGCATGAGTGTCATGAACGACGCCTGTGCCAAGCTCTACACTCGCTCCGAACATGAGGCTCCTGTTCGTGAACGGATACATCTTCAATCCCGGCGCAATGAAAGTCTGTTGTGTTCCGGACTTCGGTCCAACCAGAGCGCGCGCCGTCAGCACCTCGATCATTCCCTCGAATCGCGGCCGGATGTGATACAGGGTCGAGAAGTTGAAGGTAAGACTGCGCTCGGCCTGCTCGCCAGTCTGGCGGTGGAAGGTCGAGGATAAAATTGCAAACCCCACCAGCTCGAGCGCATTCCGCTTGTATCCGGCATCGAGAAACGGCTCGAGCTCAACGATGTGCGAGCTTCCTATTCCCTTGACGTCGCTCCCCGTCGGCAGCGCCGCCGATAAGCCGCCACCCAGAAGCACTCCGTCCTCACCGAATGCCAAGCTCGCAGCTTTGAGCGAAAGCTCGATGTTGCCAAGTCCGCTGACCCGTTCTGTCGCCGATGTAGTTCTCGAGATGAACGGCGTCACGATTGCGAGGCTGACACTGTGAGTGAATGCGTACTCGCCTTCGACGCGAATCGCATCCTCGCTCACGCCCGCCGTCACGCTCGTGAGCGTATAGATGTAGTCCAGCCTAAGCTTGGTGTCGGGGCTAGGCGATTCCGTGACCAGCGGATGCGAGAAATGAAGATGATCGTGGTCGTGATCTTCATCGTGGTCCTGGGCACCAACTGCGCCCAGCGGGATGAAAACAAATGCGGCAATGAGGATTGAACGGCGCGAAACCGCGCCGCGAAATCCCGAACCATACAGGTTCGACCTCGTCATGAATGCGTCTCCGATTTGTGTGAACGACACTCAGCAGGGGCCGAGCGCGTTGTCAGCGTTGAATCAGGTTCGGAGGCGCTGAGGTGGACCAGTTGCTGGAGGGAGAAAACGGGTCGGAGGCGCCAAGTCAGATCGATCGCTCGCAAATATCGCGTCTGTTGCTCGGCCCTCACCTATGGCTACAGGCTTTGATACGGGAAGGCTGAATGCTGCGCCAGAGCGTCCGCACTCGCCGACGCAGTTGCATCCGCGCGCGGAAGTTCCATGGTGCGAACCACTGTGACGTTCAGCATCCTCGTGATGCGCGGCAGCCATTGCGTCCGTCTTGTCATGACTTGTCGCTCCAGCTGGGCGATGCATCGGGCAGGGGACGACTGGAACAGCGGCGCCGCTCAACGCCGCGATCCACGGCGCGAGGAGAACTACGGTCAAGCTGATGGCGAGCAGTCGGCGCATCACGGGTGTCAATCTACAGCGATCGATTCAGGGCGAAATACCCGTCAGAAACCCCGTCACCATGAGAATCAGGAATCCAAAGCCCGGATACAAAAGTGTGGAAACGGCTGTGTAAGCAAGTAACTACTTGCATTTGTGGGCCGGATACCGTAATATCGGTCCCATGGACAGCAGAAACGAAATCATCAGCGCCACCTGCCAGGTGTTCGCCAAGCTTGGCTTTCGCGGCTGTACCACGCGGCGAATCGCAGACGCCGCCGGCGTCAACGAGGTCACGATCTTCCGCCAGTTCGGGTCCAAGGAAGCGCTAATCCGCGAAGCGATGAAGAGGACTCACTCGGTCGATCTCGCTCCGCTACCCGACGTTCCTTCCGACCCCGAGAGCGAGCTGACCTCGTGGAGCGAATCGTTCATGCAGCATTTGAGGCTTCGGAGCTCGATGATCCGTAAGACAATGAGCGAGATGGAAGAACGACCGGAAATGTGTGAAAGCGCCAGTTACGTCCCGAGACAGGCTTCGGCCGATCTATGCCACTACCTAACCGCTCTCAAACGGCAGGGTACGGCAGCAGAGAAGTTCGATCCCAAAACCGCCGCGGCAATGCTGATGGGGGCGATCTTCGCCGACGCAATGGGACGGGGTATGATGCCGGATGTCTATCCCCAGCCCGAAGAGAAGGCAGCTCAGATGTACACGCGATTGTTATTGAAGGCGATTGGTGTCGAAAACGGCACCCGTCGAACGACGACTAAGCAGACGAAGCGCGCAAAACAACTTTCAGCCTGACCAGTGTCTCCCAAAAAACTTCAATGCCGCGCTCACTCGGCCGGCAGACTCATACGAATTGTCTTTGCTCTCCTGACCCTCATCGTGCCGGTGACGACAAGAGCACAGGTCCCCACGCTGCCTACGCAAACGACGGTGGCGCAAACGCTTCCGCTTACTCTCGAGGAAGCGGTGCGCACCGCCGAATCGCAAAGCGAGGCGATCCGCATCGCACGCGCGGGCGTCCAGCGCGCGGAAGGCCAGCAGTATCAAGCCCGGAGCCAGCGCTATCCGCAGCTCAACGGCTCGGCCAGCTATACGAGAACACTCGCATCGCAGTTCTCGAGCACCGGAGGCAGCGCACCGGCAGTCGATACGACCAAGCCCGTGGCGCCACCGTCTCCGTGCGACCAGTACCTTCTCGGCCCAACCGCAACGACGGCGCAGCGACTGGCAGGACTCGAGGACGCATCTCGCTGCGCCCTGGGATCGAACCCTTTCTCGTCGTTCGGCAGCCTCGGGTTCGGCGCGAAGAACCAGTACAATCTCGGTCTTTCGTTCTCGCAGAATCTGTTTGCTGGTGGACGCATTCAGGCGCAGAACGCTGTCGCCAACGCGGGACGCCGTTCGGCCGAAATCGAGCTCGCGGCCCAGCGCGCTCAGCTTCGCCTGGACGTGACCCAAAATTATTTCGACGCGGCACTCGCCGACCGACTGGTTGCGCTCGCCGAATCCTCCGCGGTGCAGACCGAGAACGTGCTCAAGCAGACCCAACTCGCGCGGACGGTTGGAAACGTCTCGGAGTTCGAGCTGCTGCGCGCGCAGGTATCGGCCGCAAATCAGCGCCCCATCGTGATTCAGCGCCAGAGTGATCGCGAAGTTGCTTACCTGCGGCTCAAGCAGCTGCTGAACATTCCGCTGGACACCCCGGTTCAGCTCACGACCGCGGTCGATGATGTCGCAGCAATCAACTCGGCGCTCGAGGCGGCGGGGCTCGGCGGCGACACATCCGCTACCAGCCGAGCGACCGTTCGTGAAGCAGCAGCCGCCATCGATGCACAGCGAGGCCTTCTCAAGGTCGCGAAGGCGCAGCGCTTCCCCACACTCGCCCTGATATCACAGTACGGCAAGGTCGCGTTTCCGTTAACGAACTATCCTCAGTCGGGAGATTTCCGGACGAACTGGACCATCGGACTTTCGTCACAGGTCCCGCTGTTCACTGGCGGACGGATCAAAGGTGAGCAATTGGTGGCCGAGGCGAACGTGCGCGAGGCCCAGGCGCGGTACGATCAGATCCGCGAGTTTGCGGCGCTCGATTCGCGTGTGACACTCAGCAATCTCTCTCAGGCTCGGTCCGCCTGGCAGGCAAGTCTCGGCACCGCCGAACAGGCTCGCAGGGCGTATTCGATCGCCGAAGTACGGTATAAGGAAGGAATCTCGACGCAGCTCGAGCTCAACGATGCGAGAATCCTGCTTGAGCAAGCCGTCACCAATCGCGCTCTCGCTGCCAGGAACTTGCAGGTCGCGCGGGTAAAGCTTTCGCTCCTTCCTGATCTCCCGCTCCAGACTACCGGCGCGACGCAATCACAGACGCAAACCACAACGCAGCAATCGCAGAGCACTCGGCAGACGCAGACGACGCAACAAACGCAGACAGGGCAGCAGCAGTCCGCCATTCCACCACAATAACAGTATCAAGAGCAATCATATGACGAACATCACTCACGCTACCCTGAGAAAACGCGCCGCGGTTCTGCTTGGCTTTTCGGCGATCGTCGCAACCACTGCATGCAGCAAGGGCGATAATGCTTCAGCGGCGGAGACAACAAAGACGCAGACCATGATCGTCGGAACGGAAAATATCTCCGTCGCGACGAATGGCTCGATCATGACAGGACCTTCGATCTCCGGAACACTGGAGCCGGAGCGTGAGGCAGCCATTCGCTCGCAGGTTTCCGGCAGCGTGCTGCAGACATACGCCGATCAGGGTCAGGCGGTGAACACCGGTGCCGTTCTGGCGCGGATCGATGCGAGCGGAATTCAGGACGCATACACTTCTGCGCGAGCGGGACAGGTCGCCGCGCGCAACGCGGCCGACGTAGCCTCGCACGATCTGGCGAGAAATCAGAAGCTCCTCGCCGCTGGCGCGATTGCCGAGCGCGACATCGAGCAGTCGCGCCGCGCTTCGATTTCGGCTCAGGCCGCGCTAGAGGATGCGAACTCGCGGCTGGCGACGGCGTCAAAGGCTTATCGCAGCACCACCGTCACTGCGCCGTTCAGCGGAGTCGTGAGCGAGCGCCCCGTATCGGCGGGCGATGTCGTGCAACCTGGGTCGGCGTTGTTCACTGTCGTCGATCCGTCGAGCATGAGGCTCGAGGCATCGGTGCCCGCGGAGCAACTGTCGCTGGTTCGCGTTGGCGTACCTGTGGTTTTCACCGTCAGCGGATACCCTGGCCGTGAATTTGAGGGACACATTACCCGCATCAACCCGACGGCAGATCCGACGACGCGTCAGGTACGCATCTACGTTTCGATCCCGAACGCCGGACGGACGCTGGTCGGTGGTCTCTTCGCTAACGGACGCATGTCGAGCGCGACGAGGATGGGATTGGTCGTTCCTCAGTCCGCGGTCGATATTCGTGGAACAGCGCCGTTCGTGGTGCGGGTGAGGCAGGGCAAAGTAGAGAAGGTCCCAGTAAAGATCGGCCTGACTGACAAGAGCTCGGAGACGATCGAAGTACTGTCGGGCGTGCAAGCGGGCGACACGCTGCTGCTTGGCGCGGCGCAGGGAATCACTCCGGGAACCGCGGTGCGGATCTCGCCGTCTCCAGCAACACCAGCGGCGAGCAGCGGCGGAGGGCTCTGACAGATGATCATCTCAGATTTTGCCATCAAGCGGCCAATGATCACCGTCGTAACGATGGTGGCGCTGGTCGTATTCGGATTGTTCGCTCTCTGGCGGCTGCAGACTGATGAGTTCCCGGACATTCAGCAGCCGGTCGTGATGACGTTCATTCCGTATCCGGGCGCATCGCCGGAGGGTGTGGAAAGGGAGATTCTGAAGCCCGTCGAGGATGCAATCAAGGGAATCTCCGGCGTCGACAAGATTTACGGCACCGCCGGAGACGGGTACGCACAGATCATCACGCTCTTCGTGTTCGAGAAGGATCCACAAGTCGGCACCCAGGACATTCGCGATGCGATCTCCGGAATCCGGCAGGATCTGCCTGTCGAGATGAAGGAGCCGGTGATGCAGAGATTCGACCCGTCCGATCAGCCAATCGTGTCGATGACGATCGCTTCGCCGGCAATGACTCCGGCGCAGCTCACGCGCCTCGCCGATCCGGACATCACAAGCAAGCTGAGAGGAATCGCGGGCATCGCTCAGGTTCAGCTCGTCGGCGGCGTGAAGCGCGAGATGACGATCCAGCTGAGACCAGAGGCGCTACAGGCGGCCGGCATTGGTGTGAACCAGGTCGTGCAGGCGTTGCAGGCCCAGAATCTGGCCGCACCGGTGGGGAGAGTGAACGGCAATCTCGACGAGCGCACGATTCGTCTACAGGGGCGACTCGAAGGTCCACAGGATTTCATGAATCTGGTGGTCGCCGAGCGCAACGGTCAGATCGTGAGGCTGGGTCAGGTCGCGGATGCGATTGATGGAACCCAGGAACAGAGATCGCTGGCGCTGTACAACGGCGTCGAGGCGGTGGGCATCAACATCGTGAAGTCGAAGGGCTACAGCACGACTGATGTGAGCGCGAAGGTTCGGGCGAAAGTTGCCGAGATCCAGAAAACGCTTCCGCCAGGCGTAAAGATCGACGTCGTGAAGGATTCGGGACTTCGCGTCAAAGCGTCGGTGAGCAACGTCGAAGAAGCTCTGCTGATTGGCGCGCTCCTCACGGTGCTGGTGGTGTTCGTGTTCCTCAACTCGTGGAGATCGACGGTCATCACGGGCCTGGCACTGCCGGTGTCCGTAATGGCGTCGTTCATCGCCGTATGGGCGTTCGGGTTCACGCTCAATACGATGTCGCTGCTCGGTCTGTCGCTCGCGATCGGAATTCTGATCGACGACGCCATCGTGGTG
The DNA here is from genome assembly GCA_031394125.1 of Gemmatimonadales bacterium. GTDB lineage: Bacteria > Gemmatimonadota > Gemmatimonadetes > Gemmatimonadales > Gemmatimonadaceae > UBA4720. The sequence goes on along the minus strand of JANMWS010000038.1, from coordinate 13,285 downwards.
CGCGAGAACATCGTGCGCCACATCGAAATGGGTAAGGATCACATGACGGCGTCGCACGAGGGCACCGATGAGATCGGCCTCGCTGTCGCCGCCACGACGTTCTCGATCGTCGCGGTATTCGTTCCGGTGGCGTTCATGTATGGAGTGGCCGGACAGTGGTTCAAGCCGTTTGCGCTCACAATTGCCGCATCGGTGCTCGTGTCACTGTTCGTGTCGTTCTCGCTGGACCCCATGTTGTCGGCGTACTGGGCCGATCCGCAGGTCGAGGCAGGCGAGCACCGTAACCCGATCGCGCGCACGCTCGAGAAGTTCAACAACTGGTTCAACCGGATGGCGCAGCGCTACAAGGGGCTGATAGCCTGGGCGCTCGATCACCGTGTGGCGATGGTTCTGATCGCAGTAGGTTCCTTCATTGCCGCTCTCGCACTGCCGGCGGTCGGGCTCGTTGGGGCGAGCTTCTTTGGAACCGAAGACCAATCGGAGCTCAATATTGCGCTCGAGACTCCACCTGGCTCCAACCTCGCTTATACCCGCATCAAGGCTGAAGAAGCGGCGCGAATCGCGCGCGCGCACAAGGAAGTTCGGTTTACCTATACGACGATTGGCGGAAGTAGGGGCGACGTGAACACGGGCAGCATTTACGTCCGTCTGGTACCGAAATCCGATCGAAGCATCGGCGCCGAAGCTTTCGGGCGTCAGCTCCGCCAGGAAGTCGGAAACATTGGTGGGGCGACGATGTCCGTTTTCACAAGCGACTTTGGGGGCGCGCAGAAGCAGATCCAGATCGAGTTGCGCGGAGGTACATCGCAGCAGCTCGGAGCTGCTGCTGAAGCGATCGCTGATCAAGTGAAGCAGGTGAAGGGCGCCGTGGATATCGGTCTATCCACCAAAGGACAGAAGCCGGAGCTCAACGTCGAATTGAATCGCGGGCTCGCTGGAACTCTCGGTGTAACCGTCGGTCAGGTCGCGCAGGCGCTGCGTCCGGCGTTCGCTGGTATCAAGGCGGGCGACTGGGTCGATCCAAGCGACCAGACTCGCGAGGTGAACGTGCGTCTCGCTCCCGAAGCAAGACAACGCGCAGCCGATCTGGAGCAGCTGCCCTTGGTCGTCACCGGTCCCGATGGTCAGCCGCGCACGCTTCCGCTCGGACAAATTGCGACAATCACGCAGTCGCTCGGGCCGGCGCAGATCAGTCATCTCGATGCGGATCTAGTGGTCACCGTACAGGCGAACACATCCGGTCGGCCACTCACCGAAGTGATGAAGGACATCAACGCCCGGATTGCGAAGCTCACTCTTCCACCGGGCGTCCATATCACTCAGGGCGGTGAAGTCGACAGCCAGAACGAAGTGTTCGGCCGAATCTTCTCGGCGCTGGGCATCGCAGTGATGTTGATGTACCTGATTCTCGTGATGCAGTTCGGCTCGTTCCTCGAGCCGCTGGCGATCATGATTTCGCTGCCGCTTTCACTCATCGGCGTAATGCTGGCGCTGATGATCACCGGGACGACGATCAATATCATGAGCCTCATCGGCGTGATTCTGCTGATGGGGATCGTGGCGAAGAACGCAATTCTTCTCATCGACTTCGCGAAGTGGGCGCGCGAGAAGGACGGTCTGTCGAGGCGTGACGCGCTGATTCAGGCGGGCGCGATCCGTCTGCGTCCGATCATGATGACCACGCTGGCGCTGATTGCAGGCATGCTCCCCGTCGCGCTCGGCATCGGCGAAGGCGCCGAGTTCCGTGCGCCGCTGGGACGCGCGGTGATCGGCGGCGTTATTACGTCGACGCTTCTGACGCTCGTCGTGATTCCGACGTTCTATGAGATTCTCGACGAGTGGCGAGAGTGGGTACTGAGCAAGTTGGGCCTCTACACGCGTCGCACTGCTGAACACCCGATACCAACGGGAGCCCTGCCTACGAAGTTGGCCTGATCGCGAGTACCATGCCCCGGATCGTTTCTTTCTTGCCCGCCGGCACGGAGATGGTCCATGCGCTCGGCGCGGGAAGTGAGCTCGTGGGTCGGTCGCATGAATGCGACTATCCCGCGAGCGTCACGAGTCTGCCTATCGTCAGCCGGCCTGCGCTCGATCTCGACAGTGCGTCACCGGAAGAGATCGATCAAGCAGTCGCGCAGCAGATGGACAGCGGCGAGACTCTCTACACAATCGACGAGGTACTACTCCGCGATCTGCGTCCAGATGTGATTCTTACTCAGAATCTTTGCCGGGTATGCGCTCCATCGGGGGATGAGCTGACTCGCGCGGTGAGGAAGTTCAGCGTGCAGCCGCAAGTTCTGTTTCTTACGCCGCGAAGCATCGGTGAGATCGAGACCAATGTTCTCGACGTGGGGCGCGCGATAGGTCGTGTACAGGAGGCCGATGCGCTGGTGCGCTCTAACCAGGAGCGGCTCGCGCGCGTGCGCACTGCGCTAAGGAGCGCGTCCCGCCGGCGTGTTGTTTTCCTGGAGTGGACCGACCCTTTATTCTGTGGCGGCCACTGGGTGCCCGAGATGATTTCGCTCGCCGGCGGCCAAGATCCGCTTGGTCGCCAGGGCGAAGATTCTGTTCGCATGGACTGGGACGATGTCGTCAGCGCCCGACCGGAAGTGATCATCGTCTCGCCGTGCGGCTATCGGCTCGAACAATCAGTCCATCTGGCGCGGCAGATGCGACGAGTGCCGGGTGTAGAGGTCTACGCCGTAGATGCGAACGCATACTTCGCACGGCCGGGACCGCGAGTCGTGGAGGGCGTGGAGCTGCTCGCACATCTGTTCCACCCGGACCTCGTTTCGTGGCCGCACGTTGATCAGCCGTGGGAGCGGATTAGCTAGATCAACGCGACAGGGCGGCCATGGCACAATAATCTCAGAAACGTCGGAAGTTTCAACCCTGTCACGAGATGCCGATGGACTCAATCACTCAATACCGTTCTCTCGGAAAGACTGGCGAGCGAGTATCTCCGATCGGACTCGGAGGCTCGCATCTGGGCCTGCCGCACGTAGACGAGCAGCTCGGCTTTCGCATCGTTCGCAGCGCTATCGATCGTGGTGTCACGTTCATGGACAACTCGTGGGATTACAACGAGGGAGCGAGCGAGATCCGAATGGGTAGGGCGCTACGCGACGGATACCGGGACAAGGCGTTCCTGATGACGAAGATCGACGGTCGCTCCAAACGGGAAGCGACGCGACAGCTCGACGAGTCACTACGCCGCCTGCAGACCGATCGGATCGACCTGATTCAGCATCACGAGGTGATTCGCTTCGATGATCCACATCGAATTTTCCACGCTGAGGGTGCGAACGCCGCTCTACTCGAGGCGCGCAACGCAGGCAAGGTTCGATACATCGGCTTCACCGGACACAAGGATCCGCGCATCCACCTCCACATGCTGGAGGTCGCCAAGGGAAACGGATTCTCCTTCGACACTGTTCAGATGCCGCTCAACGTCATGGATGCGCACTACCGAAGCTTCGAGAAGCTCGTGCTCCCCGAGCTTGTGAAGCAGAACATCGGTGTGCTTGGGATGAAGTGCATGGGCAACGGCATCATCCTGAAGTCTGGCACCGTGACCCCGGTAGAATGCCTGCACTACGCGCTGAGTCTGCCGACTTCCGTGGTTATCACCGGGTGCGACAGCATGGAGCTGCTCGACCAGGCATTGGATGCGGTGCGCACGTTTCGTCCAATGACCGTGCCGCAAAGGGAAGCACTTCTCTCCAAGACAAGGGCGGCCGCTGCGCGCGGCGAGTTCGAGCCATTCAAGACGAGCTCGATCTTCGACTCGACCGCCAGGCATCCGGACTGGCTTGGCGAAGAGCCTCAGCGTCTTCGAGACATGATGCCTACATAGACCAGCTCAATTTGAATTCCGGGAAATAACGATGGATGTAGCAATCTAGACCGGTGCGCCCGTAGGGCCGAAGCGCTCTGTCTTGATGCGTGCAGGCTGGTGACCAAGCTCGACCAGAGCCTGGGCAACCGCTTCAACCAGAGGAGTCGGGCCGCAGACGAATATCTGGGGCTTCTCGCTCGGCGGCCACCCAACCTCCTCGAGCATCGCCTTATCGATTCTGCGTCGGAATCCGCTCCATCCTTGCGGCTGTTCGCGCGTGAGCGTGTGCCTTACCTCGAGCGCCGTGTCTCTTTCTCCCAGACGTGCCAGCTCGTCTCGATAAATCACTTCGTCCCAGCTACGCGATGAGTACAGCAGTCGAGCCGGGACTCTATGTCGCTCGGCGTCGACAGCTCCGACCGCAGCGTTGCGATGGCGCAGCATCGCCATCAGCGGCACGATCCCCGAGCCTCCTGCGACGAGGAGCAGTGGACCGCCAAGCGAAACGTCCCAGACGAAATATCCGCCGATCGGACCCCGCAGCTCGAGCTTATCTCCGGCGTGGAGCTCTTCTGACAGATATGGTGAAACCTCTCCGTCCTTCAGCTGCTCGACCGTGAGCGATAGTCGAGACTCTTCCGGCGCTGACGCGATGGAGTAACTGCGCTCTGCCTGATAGCCGTCTTCTGCAGTTAGCCGTACGTCCACATGTTGTCCGGCACGATGACCAGGCCAATCAGGCACATCGAGTACGAGCGTACGCGTCCTGGGCGTTTCCGGTACAACTTCGATCACTGAGGCGAGCCGCCAGATGATCCGTGGCGCGGTGACATCGGGACTCACTCGTCGCCGGCGTATCGCTGCTCGCGCCACGGGTCACCATAGTTGTGGTAACCCAGCGATTCCCAGAACCCGGGCGCATCATTTTCCATGAGACGCAGCTCACGCACCCATTTCGCGCTCTTCCAGAAGTAGAGATGTGGCACGAGTAGACGCGCGGGCCCTCCGTGCTCCGGTGGAAGCGGAGCGCCATCGTACATGAAAGCGATCCACGCTTTTCCGCCGATCACGTCGGCGAGCGGGAGGTTTGTAGTGTAGCCGCCGTCGCATCTCGCGAGCACGTACGGCGAAGGCTCGACTCCTTTCGCGGCGCCTTCCGCGAGAAGAGTGTCGACCGAGATACCCTCCCAAACTGTTCCAAACTTCGACCACTTGGTGACGCAGTGGATGTCGGTCGTCGTCGTCTGACGCGGCAGCGCAACGAACTCGTCCCAGGTCCAGCGCGCGGTCCGGCCATCAGCGCCCTGCAGCGTGAAATTCCAGGCAGCGAGTGGAGAGCGCGGCGTTGGCCCCGCGGAGAGAACCGGGAAGTCTCGTGTCTCGTACTGGCCGGGAGGGAGTCGCGCTGCCGTGGCGTCCGGCTGTCTGCGTCCGCGAAATCCCCGAGATACGGGTGGCATTGTCTACTCCTCGACAACGTCGATGATTCGACCGACGTTGATTGGACCGGCCACCGTCTGGTGTCGGCCGGAAGGCCAACGGACTTCAATCCGATCAGCGTGGTCAGTGCCAGCGAGCCCGAAATAAAGCGGCAAGTCGCTCTGGGAGAGGTATCCGGACTTTCCATCGAGCGGTTTCAGAATCCGACGCCCGTCGGGTAGTACAACAGTCACTTCCGCGCCCAGACCTTCCCGACTCGATCGCGTGCGGCGAAGGCGGATCTTGAGGAAGTTGATGCGATGTCGCTGCGCAAGATTGCTGACGAGCACCTGTTGATACCCGTTGAGAGATAGCGCTGAGGCGATCCCGCAAAGCCGTAGGTGTCGGCAGGTTATCGAGGCGGCAACGCGGAAGCCCATCGCGCAATGGATACGAGCGGGGCACGGGTCCCGTCAAGAGCAAGCGCTTGCGGGGCAATGGCCCACACAAGAGTTTCTACGCAGCGTCGAAATAAATCAAAAAACATAAATGGATGGAGAATGCGAGGATTCAAATTCATGGACCGACGCAAGTTCGTTTGTGTCGCATCTGCGGCCTTTGCGCTGCTCAGCCAGGTAGCCTGCACGACAATGCCGGTGCCCAACGTCGTGTCGCCAACCGTCACCAGCACGCCTTTCGGCGCTACCACGGATGGGCGAAAAGCAGAGCTCTTCACGCTCACCAACCGGCATGGCATTCAGATAAGACTGACGAACTACGGGGGCATCATCACGTCGCTGAGAACGCCGGACCGTTCGGGCCGGTTCGACGATATTGTTCTCGGGTACGACAGTCTGGCTGGGTATCTCCGCAATAGTCCTTACTTCGGAGCAATCGTTGGGAGATACGGCAACCGAATCGCCCGCGGAATCTTTTCGCTCGACGGAACGACTTATCGGCTCGCGGTCAACAATGGGCCAAACAGTCTTCACGGAGGGCTTCGCGGGTTTGACAAGGTCGTCTGGAACGCGACCCCATTCCAGAACCAGGAAGGCAGCGGCGTCGGGCTCGATTACACGAGCCCGGACATGGAAGAGGGTTACCCGGGAACGCTGCGCTCTCATGTTACTTACACGCTGACCGAGGATGACCGGCTGATCGTTGACTATCAGGCGACGACCGACAAAGCCACTCCAGTCAATCTCACTCAGCACACCTATTGGAATCTCGCCGGAAGCGCGAGGAGAGATATTCTCGGGCACGAGCTGACGATCAACGCCGACTCGATGACGCCAGTCGATACTACGCTCATCACGACTGGTGCGATCACTCCGGTAACCGGGACGCCCTTCGACTTTCGCAACCCTACGACCATCGGAGCGCGCGTTGATCAGCGTCAGGACGCGCAGATTCGCTATGGCAACGGATACGATCACAATTTCGTTCTCAATCGCGGAGGAGCGGGAGCGGATGCTTTGGTTCGCGCGGCGCGCGTCGTAGAGCCATCGACTGGGCGAACACTGGAGATCTTCACAACTGAGCCGGGGCTGCAGTTCTACTCCGGAAATTTTCTCGACGGTAGCATCACCGGCAAAGGAGCTGCCGTCTATCGTTTCCGATACGGAATAGCGCTCGAGACCCAGCATTATCCCGACTCGCCGAATCACCCGAATTTTCCGTCCACGATTCTGCGCCCCGGTCAGCAGTATCACACACGCACGGTCTATCAATTCGGAGTGACGCAGTGAAGCATACGCCGTTGAGGGGAGTCCTGGCCGCCGCGACGTTACTGACTGGCGCCTTTGGGTGTGGTCCGACTGTATCAGCGCAACGACTCCAACCCACGCCGACACAGATCGCGTCAGCTCAGCCCGCGCGCCCGGTCTGGACACGCGAGCGTGCGCGCGTTTGGGCCAGCTCAACCGGCTGGCTTGTCGGCAGCAATTTCGGCCCCAGCACGGCGATCAATCAGCTCGAGATGTGGCAGGCAGCCACGTTCGATCCGCAGACGATCGATCGCGAGCTCGGGTGGGCGCAGGCGCTTGGCTTCAACACGATGCGTGTGTTCCTGCACGATCTGCTGTGGCAGCAGGACTCCGTCGGCTTCCTGAGTCGCATGGATCAATTTCTCGCGATTGCGGACCGGCACCACATCAAGCCGATGTTCGTGCTGTTCGACGCGGTGTGGGATCCAATGCCGCACCTGGGCCCGCAGCGCGCACCGATCCCGCACATTCACAACTCCGGCTGGGTGCAGAGTCCGGGCGCGGCAGTCCTCTCCGACACCGCGCGCTACGAACAGCTGCGCGGATACGTGCAAGGCGTAGTCGGGCGCTTCCGCAATGACTCACGCGTGATAGCGTGGGACATTTTCAACGAGCCCGACAACACGAATCGCCCAGCGTACGTCGCGTATGAGCCTGTCGACAAAGCAGCGCGCTCTTTCATCCTGCTGCGCAAGGCATTCGGATGGGCGCGTCAGATGAACCCGTCCCAGCCGCTCACTGCCGCGCCATGGATGGGCGACTGGATGGACCCGACGAAGCTCTCTCCCCTGACCGCGTACATGCTGGACAGCTCGGACGTCATCACTTTCCACAGTTATGATGACAGCGCGAGAGTCGAGCGACTCGTGACCGCGCTCGAGCGATATGGGCGGCCGATCATCTGCTCCGAGTACATGGCTCGCCCGCGTGGAAGCACCTTCCAGAATATTCTGCCCATTCTCGCTCGGCGGCGGGTCGGTGCGTACAACTGGGGGTTCGTTGCGGGCAAGACGCAGACGATCTATCCATGGGACTCGTGGTACAGCGAGTACACTGCCGAGCCGAAGGTGTGGTTTCACGACATCTTCAGAGGCGACGGCACGCCGTACGATGCCGTCGAGGTGGCGTTCATCCGCTCGCTCACATCGGCGACCGCGAGGCACTAGACGGCGGTTAGCCGCTCTGTGCCGCTGTCGTGCTCCTCGCCGTCGTAATCAACGCAACCGCGCAAATCACAATCGCCGCCGCAACCGCGGTGCGAGCTGAAAGCGTCTCTCCGGCGATCGCCCATCCAAGCAGAACCGCGACGATTGGGTTCACGTAAGCATAGGTGCCGAGATGCGCTGGAGTCACCTTATCGAGCAGCCATATGTAGGATGTGAACCCAAGCAGCGATCCAAACGTGATCAGATACGCGAGACCGAGAGTGGATGCGCGCGATACGTGATGAATATCGAAACGAGAAAGCTCGCCGCTCAGCATTCCGACTATCAGCAGCAGCACCCCGCCGCCGAGCATCTCGATGCCCGTAGTCAGAAGGCCGGAATCCGGAAGCTTCGCGTCACGCGACCAGAATGATCCGATCGCCCAGGAGAGGGATCCGAGTATCAGCACCACTGCCCCGAGCGGTTTGACATCGCCCTGACCGCCGACGTTGCCCGGGCCGACGAGAACGAAGATTCCGATGAAACCCAGCACCAGTCCGCCGAGTACGGCACCGCTCGGACGCTTCCTGGGTGGTCTCACCCACTCGATGATCACGAGCCAGAATGGAAGAATCGACACGAGCAGGGCCGTGAGTCCCGACGGCACCATCTGCTCGGCCCAGACTACGGCCCCGTTTCCGCCGAGCAGGAGAAAGCCACCCGCGATGATCGCGTTGCGCCAATGGAGCCTGGTCGGCTTCGGCGCGCCGCGGTATCGCGCCCAGATGTATAGAAGGGCACCAGAGATCAGGAAACGCACACCGCCCATGATGAACGGTGGTATCGTCTCGATCGCATAGCGGATTGCGAGATACGTCGAGCCCCAGATGATGTAGATCGAAGCGAACGCAGCGGTTATCTGCGCGCGCGAGGCGCGTTTCTCGGTCACTCGGGAACGAAAAGAGGTTGGTAGCGGCGGGAATGACGGAGAATCTAATCGAACGATTTATTTCGCCGCTCGCGCTTCGTGTGCGACCGCCGCTTCTTCCCCTCAAGGCGTGCCTCCTTTGAGGCTTTTGTCGGCCGCGTTGGTCGCCTTTTCTTTGGAATCACCAGCGCACGACGGACGAGATCCGCGAGCTTCTCCTCCGCGAGATCACGGTTCCTCGTCTGGCTCCGCATTTCGCTGGCGACGATACGTACGCTACCATCCGTCGTGAGTCGCGAGGCCAGCCGGTCGAGCAAGCGCGCGCGCTGATCCTCGCTGAGCGCGCGCGACCCGCGGACATTCCAGAATATCTCCACGCGCGACGAAGTCTTGTTGACGTGCTGCCCGCCCGGGCCAGAAGAGCGCGACACCCGCACGTCGAGCTCTCCGCGGGGAATTGAAAAAGCGTCATTGACCCGGAGAAGATTCTCGGCGGCTAGGGGAGCGGAGTCGCTCATCAGCGCCAGCGGAACAGCTTGAGCGCAGCGAAGAAGGTGACGACGCCCCAGACCAGTATCACCAGTATCTGTGGACTGACCGCGGCGAATGACGCTCCCTCAAGCATGTTGGCGCGCAGCGCGTCATTCAGCGCGGTAAGCGGCAGCAACTTGATGTAGGGCTGGACGGCACTCGGGAAATTCGCGGATGAGAAGAAGACGCCAGAGAAGATCCACATCGGCAGCATGATGAAATTCATGATGCCCGATACGGCCTCCGTGGTGCGCGCACGGGAGGCGGTGAGAAGTCCCAGCCCGCCAAAGGAGACTGCTCCGAGTACCGCTATCAGAAAAAGCGTGACGAGCGAGCCGCGAAGCGGTACTCCAAACGCCCAATGTCCGAAGCCGAGCAGAGTCGCGACTTCCAGAATCAGAAAAACCAGCCGTGAGCACAGAAACGACAGCAGGTACTGCACGCGGGACATTGGCGTTGCCATCAAGCGCTTGAGCAGCTTCTTGCTGCGCGCGGTCACGATCGCGAATCCCAGCCCCCAGATGCTGCTCCCCATGAGATTCATACCGAGCAAGCCGGGGACGAGGAAGTCGATGTAGCGCGAGCCTGCTTCGGTGACGTAGCTATCCGACGCGCGAACCGGATCGACTCGACCCGCGCCGGACTGAACGGCACGATCAACCAGAACGCGTGCGCTCACCGCGTCGCTTCGTCCGCGATCGTAGACGTAGTGCACGCTGTCCTTCGCCGATCCCGGCACGACCAGAAGCGCAACCTTACCGGTGCGAAGCGCCAATGCCGCGGCGCTGTCGTCGTACGTCTTGACCACGAGGGAGGAATCCTTCGTGAGAAATTGGACCAGCGTGGCACTGCCAGATGCGCTGTTGACGACGCCAACCTGGACCTTATCCGGCGCGCGCTGTCTGAACGCGATTCCCAATCCCGCCGCGAGCAGGATCGGGAAGATAAAAGTCCAGAAGACGGCCTCTGGCTCACGAATGAACTCGCGGAACCGCACGAGGGTGAGCTGCACCATCGAGCTTTTCATGAAGCTACGCCGACGAAGAGTCTTTTGGTCCGCACGGAGCATTTCCTCGGTCACAGGGAACGGGACTCGCTCACTCATCGTCGAGCCCCCTGCCAGTGAGTGACACGAACACGTCTTCCAGAGTCGCCGATGTCTTCCTCGGCTCGGGTGGAGGAAGATTGGAGACGTCCACGGCATCTATCAGCTCGCGTGGCGTGCCCATCGCTATCACCTTCCCGTGATCAACTATTGCAACGCGATCGCACAAACGCTCCGCCTCTTCCATGTAGTGCGTGGTGAGAACGATGGTCTTTCCTTCCGCCTGGAATTTCGAGATCAGCACCCAGAGCTGGCGGCGCGAGACGGGATCCAGTCCTGTCGTGGGCTCGTCGAGAAAGAGCAGCTGCGGGTTGCCGACCAGCGCGCAGGCGATCGCCAGTCGTTGCTTCTGCCCGCCCGAGAGGCCACCGACGCGCGAATGACGCTTCTCGCCGAGCTCGATCTGATCTATCACTTCGCCGATGTCGCGGGCATCACGATAGAAGCTCTGAAAGAGTGTGAGTGTCTCGTCGACCGTCAGCTTCTCGGAGAGCTGTGTGTCCTGGAGCTGGATTCCGAGCAGCTCGCGTAAGTTCTTCTCGTCTGTCTCCCACCGTCTGCCCAGTACTTCGACATCGCCCGAATCTGCGGTCAGAAGCCCCTCGCAGATCTCGATTGTCGTCGTTTTCCCGGCGCCGTTGGGACCGAGCAGCCCAAAGCATTCTCCGGCATCGACCTGGAGGTCCAGGCCGTCGACGGCGACCACATCGCTATACGCTTTGCGCAGACCTTGGACTCGCAATGCGGGAGTGGACAACGCTGCATGTGTCATCATCGAGGGACGCGGGTATAAAAAGGGCGGATTAGAGCGCAGATTTTCTGAAACTCTGTATAACCCGTTATCGTAAAATGATATAGCATTGGCGCGTCACGGATCACCGTGCCTGTCAATGCTGGCTTCGAGCCAGAGGAGAAAGTATGTGGTTAAAGGCCGTGTCGGTACTGAGCGCAGCTTCCATTTTCGCGTGCGCTTCAGCTGCTGGAGCGCAGGTTATCCCGAGATCTCCGTCGGGACCATCGCGGTTTTCGTTTGGAGGTGATGGTGTGATCTCCCAGCCGAAAGGCGAATTCGCCAGCAATGTCGGGCGCGGATGGGGCTTCAATCTCAATGGCATGTACCATCTCGACTACAAGGGGTTTCTGAGCATTCGCGCTGACGCAGGCACTGTGCAGTACGCAAGAGAACGGAAGGATGCGTCGTTCTTCGGCATCACGGGGCGAATTCCGCTCAATCTCGAGACCACGAACAACATCGCCTGGGGCGCTATCGGACCGCAGATCATGATTCCCGACGGCCCGTTCCGGCCCTACGCCAACGCGGCGATTGCCTACACTGATTTTTCCACGACATCGACGCTGAGCGATCCGAATGGGCAATTCCAGTCCATTTCGAACCAGAACGCGCACGATGGCTCACATGCGTGGATCTTCGGCGGCGGGTTCCAGATCCCGTTTGGCACGAGCGGAGCGTTCAATTTTGGCGCCAAATACTATTACGGTGGGCGTGCTACTTATCTGACAAAGGGCGATATCACCGACAATCCGGATGGCTCGATCACGATCAATCCACGTAGCAGCAAGACGGATATGGTGATCTGGCAGCTCGGATTCCAGCTCCCCCTGCCAGGGAGTACAGCACACTAGATCATGCTGTCTCTTCTTGCCGCCATCGTCTTCGCGCAGTCCAGCGTCACACTGCAGACCGGGAAGGACAAACAGGACAGCGTGGCGCGGGCGAAACGCGATTCGATTGCCTTCAGGCGGGATGAGCGCCGGGATTCGATGATGGCGAAATCGCGAGTGCGGGATTCGGTACGAAAGGCGGTGCGCATCGCGAAGCGCCCCTCAGTCACCCCGGCCGTTCTTACGTCGGCATTCATGGATTCGCGGGCCCGAGATCTCCTCCTCCACGCGCGTGAAGCGAGGCTCATCCAGGATTCGACGCTCACGGCATACGATGCAAGCGCTTACGAGCGCGTGTCGGTCGGGATGGGATTCAAGCGGATCGGTCGCGATCGGCTGTTGATGCGCGCCGAGCGCGCAACGCACGTGATGTGGCAGCGCGACAAAGGCGCAATGGTCGAAGTAAAAGGACAGCGCAGCGCATTCCCAATGATCGAAGGAGTCGGAGACGGAGACACGAACCTCGGTTCGGGCGGTGACATTCCGTATACGCCCGGCCGCGAAACGCTCTGGATCGGCTCCGGACTCGCCAAGGCGGACGTCAGCGAAGATGAGATCATTCATCCCCTCGCCGCTGGTGCGGAGGCGTACTACACCTACGCGTCGGGCGACTCGGTGAGCTTTCAATTGCCGGGTGGGCAGCGCATCGAGCTGCGCGAGCTCTTGATCCGTCCTCGGCAGCCGAAATGGAATGTCGCCGTCGGCTCTCTCTGGTTTGACGTATCGACAGCCCATCTCGTGCGCGCCGTCTATCGCATGGCGCAGGAGATGGACATCATGGCCGTCGCCAAGGAAACCAGCGAAGACACCAAGAATCCGGAAGACGACATACCGCGCTGGGTGAAGCCGATGATCATGCCGATGAAGGCG
>JANMWS010000030.1:0-1712 GCA_031394125.1 Gemmatimonadales bacterium | reverse complement strand
GGAAACCGACCTCGACAAAATCGAGGAAGGAGATGTGAATTGGCGAACGATGCTCGGGGAGTTCTACGCTCCGTTCGCGGCATCCGTAAAGGGAGCGGACATAGAAGCTTTGATTGGCGAAGCGCACGATCTGTCCATGATTGCGACCGAGAGATGCCCCACGTGCGGAGGGAAACTGGTCCCCCGCGGTGGATTCTTCGGGCCTTTTCTCGCGTGCGAGAATCACCCCAAGGATTGCAAGTTCACGCGGCCGTTGCGTGGCGACCGCAAGGCGGCGCAGCCGACCGATCAGATCTGCCACGAGTGCGGCGAGCCAATGGTCATTCGTCACGGGCGCTCCGGAGAATTCCTGGGCTGCAGCAAGTTTCCGAAGTGTCGCGGCACGAGATCGATGCCTACCGGAGTCAAGTGTCCGAAGGACGATGGGGACATCGCCGTCCGTCGCTCTAAGAAGCGCGGTAAGGCATTCTATGGTTGCTCCAATTATCCCAAGTGTGATTTCGTAGTGTGGGATAAGCCTGTAGCCGAGACGTGCCCCGAGTGCGGATACGTTGGCGCGGAGGCCAAGTTCACCAAGACCCGCGGCGATTACAGGCGTTGCATCAAGTGCGCGAACGAGTGGGATGTCGCGCCTACCCCCGAAGCCGTGGCGGTGTGACGCAGGGCGTCACGGTCGTAGGCGGCGGCCTCGCAGGATCGGAGGCCGCCTGGCAGCTGGCGACGCGCGGGATTCATGTCTCGCTGCACGAGATGCGCCCAGTCACGACGACTCCGGCCCACAAAACCGATGGGCTCGCCGAGCTGGTTTGTTCGAACACCTTCAAGAGTACGGAGCTCACGAACGCACACGGTCTGCTCAAGGCCGAGATGCGTCTGTTGGGCTCGCTGATCCTCGAAGCGGCTGACGGCGCGCGGGTAGCAGCCGGGAGCGCGCTGGCGGTGGATCGAGACGCGTTTTCCCAGAGCGTGACGGCGCGCATCTCGGCTGAGCGGCGGATCACCGTCGTTCGCGAGGAAGTCACGACGATAACTTCCCCTGCGATCGTTGCGACCGGCCCTCTAACGTCCGACAAGCTCGCCGATGCAATTCGCGCGCGGCTCGGTGTTGGCGCGCTCGCATTTTATGACGCAATTGCGCCCATTGTTGGGCGCGACTCTGTCGACGACTCGGTCGTCTTTCGTGGCTCGCGGTACGGAAAGGAAACCATGGAAGCTGCCGACGAGGGCGGCGCGTACCTGAACTGTCCGATGTCGCGCGAGCAGTACGACGCTTTTCTGGATGCGCTCATCTCGGCAGACCAATACCACGGACACGAGTTCGACGAGGTGCCGTACTTCGAGGGATGCATGCCGGTCGAAGTGATGGCTCAGCGCGGCCGCGACACGCTTCGCTTCGGACCGCTCAAACCGGTTGGACTGCGCGATCCCCGCACTGGCCGCGACGCTTACGCGGTGGTGCAGCTCCGCCAGGAGGATCGTGCCGGCCGCATGTGGAACCTCGTGGGATTCCAGACGCGCCTACGGATTCCCGAGCAGCAGCGCGTGGTCCGGATGATTCCCGGGCTCGAGCAGGCGGAGTTTCTTCGTTATGGATCGATCCACCGAAATTCGTATCTCAATTCGCCTGCGGCGCTGAGCGCGCACCTTTCCGCGCGCGACGACCCGACCATTCTGTTCGCCGGACAGATTACGGGAGTCGAGGGCTACACGGA
>JANMWS010000010.1:0-10883 GCA_031394125.1 Gemmatimonadales bacterium | reverse complement strand
CGGAAGTCTCCGCCCTGCTCGTACGGGCCGAGGAACATGAGATAGGCGCGGAACGCGTCCGCACCCCAATGCTCGATGTACTCGTCGGGATTCACGATGTTGCCCTGAGTCTTCGACATCTTCGCGCCTTCACGGATGATGTGCCCGTGCGCGCGGAATCGCGTGAAGGGCTCCTCGAACTCCAGGATCCCTGCGTCGTGCAGCACCATCGTAATGAATCGGGAGTACAGCAGGTGCAGCACTGCGTGCTCGTTGCCGCCGATGTAGGAGGTCACCGGCAGCCATTTCTTCGTGATGTCCCTGTCGAACGGCACGTCGTCGCGTCCCACGCTTGGGTAACGCAGGAAATACCAGGAGTTGTCCAGGAAGTTGTCCGACACGTCGGTCTCGCGCCGCCCAGTCTTTCCGCATTTCGGGCAGGCGACGCGATACCACTCCTCGTGGCGGGCGAGCGGCGAGACACCCGAGTCGTCGGGCTTGAAATCCTCGATGAACGGCAGCACGACCGGAAGATCTTTCTCCGGCACCGGCACCGTCCCGCACGAATCGCAGTAGATGATTGGGATCGGGGGACCCCAGTATCGCTGCCGCGAGATGCACCAGTCGTGCAGTCGATAGTGAACGACAGGCTTGGCCGAGCCACCTTTCGCGAGTAGCTCGACGATCGCTCTCTTGGCAGCCTCCACGCGAAAGCCGTCGAATACGCCGGAATTCACCATCGTGCCGGACTCGCACTCCACAAACGCCTCGTGCAGCGGCGTAGACGCGTCCTCTCCTTCACCGCACACCACGCGAACGATCGGAAGCTCGAACTTGGTCGCGAACTCGAAATCGCGGGTGTCGTGCCCCGGGACCCCCATGATCGCTCCGGTCCCGTACTCCATCAGCACGTAGTCCGAAATCCAGACGGGAATCTCCTGCTCTGTCGCGGGATTTTTTGCGTACGATCCGGTGAAAACTCCCGTCTTCTCGGTGCTCGTCTTCCGCGTGACGATATCCTGCTTCTTCGTGGCCTCCCGATAGGCATCGACTTTCTGTTTTCCCTTCGGCCGGGTGAGCTGATCTACCAGCGGATGCTCGGGCGCGAGCACCATGTACGTCGCTCCGTAAATGGTGTCGGGACGCGTGGTGAAAACACGGATCTCGCACTCGACTCCCTTCACGTCCTTGGTGGCGAAGGACATCTCCGCGCCTTCGGACCGGCCGATCCAGTTCCTCTGCGCCGTTTTCGTCGTTTCCGACCAGTCGATGCGGTCGAGATTCTCCAGCAGCCTCGGCGCATAGTCAGCAATGCGGAAGAACCACTGCGCGAGCAGCCGCTGCTCGACGGCCGTGCCGCACCTTTCGCAGTGACCGCCGACCACCTGCTCGTTGGCGAGGACGGTCTTATCCTTCGGGCACCAGTTGACCGCAGCCTGCTTCTTGTAGGCGAGCCCCTGCTCGAGGAGCTTGAGGAAGAGCCACTGCGTCCACTTGTAGTAGTTGGGCTCCGTCGTCGCGAGCGTGTATCGCCAATCGACCATGAGTCCCGCTCTTTCGAGCTGCCGGCGGAAGTTGGCGATGTTGCGCGGGATGAGGTCCATCGGATGCTGCCCGATCTTGAGGGCATAGTTCTCCGAATGAATCCCGAAGGCGTCGTAGCCGAGCGGCTCGAACACATTGTGTCCCATGAGCCGCTGGAATCGTCCATGAATGTCGTTACCCGTGAACGCAAAAAGATTCCCGACGTGGAGTCCTTCGGCGGACGGATAAGGGAACATCATCAAAGCGTAGTAGGGCCTTTGGGCGCGCTGCAGGTCCGTGTTGTTGGTTCCACGCTCCTGCCAGATGCGCTGCCACTTCCGCTCGATCGCTTGTGGGTCGTAAGCGACGACGGATGGCGAGAAAGGGTCGTCCTGGGTTGCCGAATTGTCCATTCGTACAAAGTAGCCTCACAGCGACACAGTTTCATCTCGTCGCAGTGATAGAGTAGTCTCACAATCGTTGTCCAAAATGACCGCAACGCCCCTTCCGATCGCTCCCCGTTCCGCCTCGGGCTTCCTCAAGCCCGTGTTCAGCGCGCTGCAGCGACGCGCGCTGAGGGCGAGCCTCTTGTTTGGATCGGTGTTCCTGGTGGGCCTGATGGCGATCGCCTGGCAGATCTATCACCTGATCCCCGAGGAGATTCTCCGCGACGTTTTTGCCGTTGACGGCGTGGTGGTGGCGCTGGTCATCGCTTTCCTGTGGATCACGGTCGCCTTGGCGGCCACCGCCGGGGCTGCGATGATATTCGTCAGGCAGCACGTCAGTGGACCAGCTGCCGAGCTGGCGCGCACGCATGAAGCGATTGCCAAGGGTGATCTCTCGAGCATTTACAAACCCTCCGCATCGAACGTGTCCGTCGACCGCCTCACCCGGTCGACGATGACGATGCTCACCGAGCTGAGAAGCGTGACGGGTAAAATGCGGACATCCGCCCACGACAACGACCAGCTCGCCGGACAAATCTCCATCGCATCTCAGGCCGCCGCCGCGTCGGCGCGTGAAGGGGCAGCAACGTCCAACGTTCTGAGCCAGGACGCCGCTGCGCGCGAGCGGGCGATCAGGGAGCTGACGGCCGAGGCGAGCCGATTGGTCCAGATCACCGCCGGCATGAGCGAGGCGGCCCAGGAAGGTCTCCGTCGCGATAAGGCTCTTCGCCAGCTCGCACACGATAACCGCGTCCGGCTCGAGCGGACGGCGACGTCGCTCCAATCGCTCGCCTCTGATGCGCTCGAAAGCGCGGAAGGAATCGACGCCATGTCGGCCGCCGCGGACGAGATTCGCGCGTTCCTCGTTCTGGTACAGAAGATCTCGCGGCAGTCCAAGCTCCTCGCACTGAACGCCGCGATGGAAGCGGCGCGGGCGGGCGAGCACGGCCATGGCTTCGCGGTCGTCGCCACAGAAGTCCGCCGCCTCGCCGCCAGCTCGGCGGAAGCAGCGCAGCGCACCACCTCTCTCGTGCAGGAGATGCTGGACAGCATCAAGCACTCGCGGGAGTCAACGCATCGGACTGTATCGACGGTGGAACAGGTCCTGGAATCGACCCGCGCTGCCCGCCACTCGCTGGCCCGGGTAGAAGAGGGAACGGTCGAGGGAGAAGACCTGAGCGGTCGGATGGCTACTTCTGTTCGTGAATCGGGCGAGCTGATTACCGGGCTCACCCAGCGGCTCGCGAGCCTCTCGGACGGGACGGCCGCCTTTTCGCGCGCGGTTCAGCACGTCGCCGTGTCGAGCGAAGAGCAGAGCAGGCACATCGGCGAGATCGCGTCGGCAGCGACCTCGCTCACCGACGCTTCAGCCCGTATTTCTCAGCTCGTGAACACGTTCAAGCTCGGCGGCAGCTGACCCCGGGCATTTGTGGTCTCTCCACGCGGCTGAACTTGAACGGCATCGGAATCAGCCGAGCCCCCTGAGAATCGGCGACCGAGTAACGAGCACCTTCATAGGCTGTAGCGGATCCAAACCGGCCGTCCTTCGCCAGCGCGTAGAACTGCAAATCGAATAACGGGCGTCCGCGCCCATCGAGCAGCCGGCGCTCGGTCATCGCGATCACACGGTCTATTGTCTTCATGCACGCTTCGTCGGGGGACATCCCCTGGCGCATGAACTCGACGATCAGAAACGCCCCGCACGTTTTAATGTTCGCCTCGCCGCGGCCAGTGGATCCGGCTGCTCCCACAGTGTTATCGCAGTACTGACCCGCGCCGACAATTGGCGAATCGCCCACTCTGCCGGGCACCTTCCACGACAGCCCACTGGTCGTGGTCACCGACGACAGGTCTCCTGCTGCATTCACCGCGTTCATGTTGATCGTTCCGGACGTGAACTTCACGTGAAGCGGATCATCGAACGGAATGCTGGCGGTAGGCGGTGGTCCGGCGCTGTCGCTTCGGGTGTCGAGCCAGGCGTCGGCCGGATTGAGGCAGGCCTTCCAGCGCAGCCAATCACGCCTGCTTTTCTCGGTGAGAAGATTCTGTTCCTTGAATCCCATATCCAGCGCAAACTTTTTGGCGCCCGCTCCGACGAGCATGATGTGATCCGTGTAGTCCATCACCGCTTTCGCCACGAGTGATGGCGTCGCAATGTCCTCCAATGCGGCGACCGCCCCCGCGCGCCTTGTCGGTCCGTGCATGCAGGATGCATCGAGCTGGACGACACCTTCCGCGTTGGGAAGCCCGCCCAGACCGACGGACTGGTCGTCCGGATCGAGCTCCTGGATGTTCACGCCGGCGATGATGGCGTCGAGCGTGTCGGCGTTCTGCCTGGTGATCATGTCGTAGGCGCGAGCGACGCCGCGAATGCCGTTCGCGGAAGCGATGACCACTGGCCTCGTAGCCAGCTTGGCTGCGTCCTGCGCTCCGCCGCTCAGCACGTCAGCTCTCGCGGTGCGGTCGAGGGTGAGCGATGCGGCAGCGGCGGCGCCGACGCCGATGAATTTCCTTCTCGAGATTTCCATTTGGCTCCGGTTAGTCTTTGTAGATTTTTACAGTGATCCTGCCATCGCTAGTCACCCACCCGCGATACATGCCCGGCGTGTTGAATGACGTGGCCACGTTTCCCTTGGCGTCCATCACGATCACGCCGCCCCCACCGTGCTGCTCGACGAGCACTTTCATCACGACATCGTCCGCAGCCCGTTGGATCGAGACGCCGGAATATCGAACGCGGGCGCAAATGTCGGCGGCGACGTTGTTGCGGATGAAGTACTCGCCATCACCGGTGCCGGACACGGCGCAGCTCAGGTTGTTGGCGTAGGTTCCCGCGCCGATGATCGGAGAATCGCCGACTCGTCCGTAGCGCTTCATGTCGGTGCCGCCGGTCGACGTTCCCGCAGCGAGATTGCCCGCCTTGTCGAGAGCGACTGCGCCGACGGTCCCGAAGTGTCCCTCCGAGCCGTATACCGCGCCCGTTTTGCCGCTATCCGCTTTCGCTTTCTCGGCTTCGTAGGCTTTCCAGCGTCGCTCGGTCCAGAAATAGTACGGTGGGACTAGCTTGACGCCCTGTGACTTGGCGAATTCCTCGGCGCCCGCTCCAACCATCATGACGTGCGGCGATTTCTCCATCACCAATCGCGCGAGCGAGATCGGATTCCTGATGTGCTCCACCGCCGCGACGGCTCCGGCGCCGAGGGTCTTGCCATCCATGATGGAGGCATCGAGCTCGTTGACGCCGTTCGCGGTGAACACCGCTCCCTTCCCCGCGTTGAAGAGCGGTGAGTCCTCCATTAGTCTGATGGTCGCTTCGATCGCGTCGAGACTGCTGCCGCCGCGAGCGAGGATCTGGTATCCGGCGCGGAGCGCAATCGTGAGCGTATCGATATACGCCTTCTCCATCACCGGTGTCATGCTCTGGCGCAGGATTGTTCCGGCGCCGCCGTGAATGACCATGGCAAAACCGGGCGCGGGTACCGCTGATTGTGAGCCGCCAGTTACGGGAAGAACGATAGAAGCGATGAGGCCCGCGCATGTGGCCAGACGGTGAGCAGATCGCGGCATGTGGGTCGGGTGGAAGGAGTTCCGTGTCCTCGAGTGCGGCGGCGCGGTGGAGTCAATAAGGTATCGGTCGAGCATGGCTTCCCGCTACGCGCGGCATTTCTTGCCCTCCCACAAGCACCCGTCCAAGGTTAGCTTGTACGTGCTTCACCATGAAGAATCCGCACGGTGTTTCACCCGGCGAAGGTGAGACCGTTCCAAACGACGAGCACAGGATTTCCTTCGAATGAAAGGTACCGACCGCCTCCGGCGGCTTGCATCCTACGCGTTCTTCGCCGCACTCGCCATCGCGGCTGTCTCCTGCAACGAAGCACATCCCAACACCACTCTCGTTCCCCATTCCGATTTCGGGCGCGAGATCGATTTTCTCTGGGATCGCCTGCTTCTCCTCGGCACCATCGTCTTCGTGCTAGTCGAGGGTGTCCTCATCTTCGTCGTGATCAAGTACCGGCGCAGAGAGAATCAGCCAAAGCCGCCGCAGACCCACGGCAGCACCAAGCTCGAGATAACCTGGACGCTCATTCCCGCGGTGATCCTGGTGTTCATCGCAGTCCCGACCGTCCGCACGATCTTCATCACTCAGGCTCAGGCGGCACCGGGCTCACTCAACATCGACGTGACCGGGCATCAGTGGTGGTGGGAGTTCAGATATCCCGAGTACGGCGTGACCACGGCGAACGAGATCTACATTCCGGCGGGTCGCACGGTGAGCTTCAGACTTCGTTCCGCGGACGTGATTCACTCGTTCTGGACTCCGCAGCTCGGTGGCAAGCGCGACGTCGTAACGAATCGCACGAATTACCTTTGGTACACTCCGGATTCGTCGACCGTGAGCAGCGTCTGGAACGGATTCTGTGCCGAGTACTGCGGCGCATCGCACGCGAACATGCGCTTCAGAGTTTTCACCGTGACGCCAGCGCAATTCGAGTCGTGGGTCGCGGGTCAGAAGATGCCCGCGAGATTCGGAGCGGTTGGCCCAGCTGCGCCCGGCGGTCCAATTCCGCCACCGCTCGAAGCGCCGGGTATGACGACGCCAGGCGGTCCGAACGCGCCTACCGCCGCGGCACAGGCTGCGGCTCCGCAAATTGCGCGGCAAAGTTCCGGCACCGGAACGGTTGGTGGCACACAACCAGCGGTTCCGCGCGGGCAGAATCCTGAAGCCAATCCCGGCGCGCGCATCAGAGTCAAGGGAGTCGTTCCGGCGGCCACGAACATTGCATCTATGTCGGGCACGCTCCCAGCAGGCTACATCTTCCCGCGCCAGCAGATTCCGGATTACGCGGTCCCGCACGCACCGATTCCAGCTGGACTCAAGTTCACTCCTGGCCTCACCGGCAACGCACATCGCGGATTGCAGGTTTTCTCGGGTGCAGCTTGCATCGGCTGTCACTCAGTTGCGGGGAATCCCGCCGCAATGGGAACGGCCGGCCCGAACCTCACGCATATTGGATCGCGCAGCACGATTGCCGCGGGCCGATTCCCTAACGCCGCGGCGTATCTCGCGCTCTGGATCAAGAACGCGCGCGCGATGAAGCCCGAGGTCATCATGCCCACCCTCGGTCTCGATGAATACGATCCTGTTCTCAAAGCGAAAGTCACAGCGGCAACCGGCGGCCTTACCGATCAGCAGATCGCCGATATCGTCGCTTATCTAACTGTACTGAAGTAACCGGAGACAAGACTTGGCAACCACTGCAATATCAGCCCCGGCGTATGGCGCCGAGTATCCAGGCGAGCACGGCGGCCTCTGGAGCTGGCTCAGCACTGTAGATCACAAGCGCATCGGCATTCTCTACCTCTACACCGCGCTCTTTTTCTTCATGTTCGGCGGGGTGGAGGCACTCATCCTGCGCGCGCAACTCGGCGCACCGAATCAGCACCTCGTGTCGGCCGAGATGTACAATCAGCTCTTCACGATGCACGGGACGACCATGATCTTCCTCGCGATCATGCCGCTCTCGGCGGCGTTCTTCAATTTCCTGATTCCGCTCCAGATCGGCGCGCGCGACGTCGCGTTCCCGCGCCTCAACGCTTTCAGCTACTGGGTCTACCTGTTCGGCGGAATCTTCATCACGGTTCCTATTCTCTTTGCAGTCGCGCCGAACGGGGGATGGTTCGGCTACGCTCCGCTGACCACCAAGCCTTATTCACCGGGCGTCAACATCGATTTCTGGGTGATCGGCTTGCAGATCCTCGGCGTTTCGTCGCTGGCTGCCGCGTTCAATTTCCTGACGACGATCATCAACCTCCGGGCGCCGGGCATGACGCTCATGCGGATGCCGATGTTCACCTGGATGGCGTTCGTGGTGCAGGTGCTGCTCGTGCTCGCCTTCCCCGTTATCACGATCGCGCTCGTCTTCCTGCTGTTCGATCGCTTCTTCGGAACGAATTTCTACAACACCGTGAGCGCGGGCGCCGATCCGCTGCTCTGGCAGCACCTGTTCTGGATCTTCGGACACCCGGAGGTCTACATCCTGGTTCTCCCGGCATTCGGACTCGTGTCCGAGGTGCTGCCCACCTACTCGAGAAAGCCGTTGTTCGGCTACCCGGTGATGGTGTACTCGGGAATCCTCATCGCCGCGCTAGGCTTCGGAGTGTGGGCGCACCACATGTTCGCCGTGGGCATGGGGCCGATCGCCGACACGTTCTTCGGACTGACGACGATGCTCATCGCGATCCCGACGGGCGTCAAGATCTTCAACTGGATCGCGACGATGGCGCAGGGCGCCATCCGCTACACGACGTCGATGCTGTTCGGAATCGGCCTCGTCGGCCTGTTCACGATCGGTGGAATCTCCGGGATCATGCACGCGTCTCCTCCGGCAGACTTGCAGCAGACCGACACGTACTTCATCGTCGCGCACTTCCACTACGTCCTGTTCGGCGGCTCGATCATGGGAATCTTTGCAGGCATCTATCACTATTTCCCCAAGATCATGGGGCGTCTGATGGATGAGAAGCTGGGCAAAATTCATTTCTGGCTCACATTCATCGCGATGAATCTCACGTTCTTCCCGATGCACTTCTCGGGAATGCTTGGCATGCCGCGGCGCATTTACACCTACGACGCCGGGCAAGGCTGGGATCTCTTTAACGCGATGTCCACCGCGGGCGCGATGATCTTCCCGATCGCGATGCTGATTTTCATCTACAATTTCTTCAAGAGCAGAAAGAGCGGCGAGATCGCCGGCGCGAATCCCTGGGGGGCGGGAACGCTGGAGTGGAGCATCCCGAGCCCGCCGCCGGATTACAACTTCGCGAAGATTCCGACCGTCACCAGCAGATATCCGCTCTGGGAAGGAAAGGAGGTCGATCACGAGAGCGCGCGAATCAATGCGCAGGAGGGCAAAACCGCGGCGGAGCTGGGGATCGTGATGCCGTACAACACGATCAAGCCGCTGTTCGTCGCGCTTGGCCTAATCATCATGTTCTGCGGACTCATGACTTCGCCGGTGCTTATCGCAGTGGGCGCGGCACTAATGATTTTCTCACTATACAGCTGGCTCCTGAGCCCGCTCGAGCCGGAGCATCACTAGAATGACCGTGCCTGCAACCCACGGAACCGTCGTGCACACATCGGCACCCGCTGCACACCATTACACGACGCTGGGTCTCGACAACCGCAAGGTCGCGATCTGGGCCTTCATCGGCTCGGAGTGCATGCTCTTCGTCTCGCTGATCTCGACCTATCTGATCTACAAGGGACGAAGCGTGGTGGGTCCCTTCCCGCACGAGGCGTGGACGGACCCCGCCACCGGGCACGTCCTCAAGCCCATTCTCAACATCCCCGTCACGTCGGCTTCGACGTTCGTTCTTCTGATGTCGTCGCTGTTCATGGTGCTCGCCTTGGCGGCGGTGCAGAACAAGGAAAAGCCGAAGCGCAATCGCGGCGAGCGGATTCTTGGCAATTCCAGGCTGTGGCTGTGGATGACGGCGATCGCCGGCACGACCTTCCTTGGATTTCAGGCATTCGAGTTCACGTCGTTCGTCCACGAAGGACTCACGATCAGAACGAATCTCTTTGGATCATCGTTTTTCACGCTTACGGGATTTCACGGCGCGCACGTTACCGCCGGAGTGCTGTGGCTGGTCACGCTTCTCGCGATCGACTACCGCCGCGGCCTGGGCTCGCGTGATTCGTTGCTCGTGGACATCGCGGCACTGTACTGGCACTTCGTCGACGTCATCTGGATCGTGATCTTCACGCTCGTCTACCTTATCAAGTAACGGCAGGAACGATGGATACCCACGCCACCAATCTTTCGGATTCCGCAGAAGCAGACGCGCATGTGCCGCACGAGGAAGAAGAGCACGCCCATCCGACCTGGTCCACGTACTGGAAGGTCGCGCTCATTCTTACGCTCATCACAGTGGCCGAAGTCTGGGCGTATTACATACCATCTTTCGTCGCGGGCCGCGGATTCATTCCGACGCTGCTCATTCTCTCGGCGCTCAAGTTCACGATCGTCGTGATGTTCTACATGCACCTCAAGTACGATCACCGGCTGTTCCGGGTGCTCTTCACCGGTCCGCTCCTGATCGCCTCACTGACGCTTCTGGCGCTGATGTTCCTGTTCGGGCATCTCTACATCAAGATCATGTAACATGCTGGTCCTGGCGCTGCTGCATCCCGTCGTCAATCTCAACTGGTGGCGATGGTCGATTCACCCGAGTACGGTCATCGGCATCGCAGCGCTTGGCGCGACTTACCTCTGGGCCGAAAAGGCATTGCACCGCAGAGCAAGCATCGCCGAGCGAAGCTATTTCTTCTCCGGACTGCTGGTGATGTTCGGGTCTCTGAATGGCCCGGTGCACGACCTTAGTGACGACTATCTCTTCAGCGCGCACATGGTGCAGCACCTGCTGCTCACCCTTGCGATGCCGCCGCTCCTTCTCGCCGGAGTGCCGGGGTGGATGATTCGAGGACCACTCGCAAAGCGCTTCATTGCGCCGGCAGCGCGTTTTTTCACCAGCGCTCCAATTGCGTTCGTCGTCTTCAATCTCGTCATCGCCGCCTGGCATCTGCCCCCGCTCTACAACGCAGCGATGGCAAATCACAACATCCACATCGTCGAGCACCTGATGTTCATGGTCGCCGCGGTGGTGATGTGGTGGCCTCTGATGAGCCAGGTCCCCGAATTACCGCGGCTCGCGTATCCGGGACAGCTGCTGTACAGCTTTCTCATGAGTATTCCGATGTCGATCGTCGCCATTTACATCGCGATGTCGGACCACGTTCTGTACCCGGCTTACGCCGCGGCGCCGCGTGTGTTTTCACTCTCGCCGCTCGAGGATCAGCTGCTCGGGGCGCTCATCATGTGGATCCCGGGCGGGATCATCTTCTACATCATCATGACGGTGGTGTTCTTC
>JANMWS010000162.1:0-3152 GCA_031394125.1 Gemmatimonadales bacterium | reverse complement strand
AGCGCTCAACAGAGCGGGGGTCGGACTTCTCGCCGGCAGCGATGCACCGCGGGCATTCCTATACCCCGGCTTCAGTCTGCACGAGGAGCTCGCGCTGCTCGTCAGGTCCGGGCTCACGCCGCTCGAGGCGCTTCGGACCGCGACGTACAATCCAGCGATCTATCTAGGGTCCTTGGACTCGCTAGGTACTATTGGGGAAGGCAAGATCGCCGATCTCGTGCTGCTCGACGCAGATCCGCTCAAGGACATTCACAACACCACTCGCATCTCCGCTGTTATTGCCAATGGGCGCGTGTTCGACTCGGTTGCGCGCGCCGCATTGCTGAACCACGTAGCGACCGCGCTCAAGCGCGATTAGACCGATAGCTGCGCGCCTTCTTCCTCTGCAGCAGCGGGCTCGCTCGCGCGCAAGCGCTCGTAAAGTGCAGCGCTCATGGCGGCGACGAATAACCCCACGGTCCAACCTCCGACGACATCCGTTGCCCAGTGCACGTCCAGATAGAGGCGTGTGAGACCGACGATTAGCGGAACAAGCCCGCCTATCAGAATCGCTGCGGGCCACGATATGATCCGCTCCCGCGCGAGAACGTAGCAGAGCGTCACCATCACGGCCGCCGACGTTGCCGCGTGCCCGCTCGGAAAAGAGAACGTTCGCTCGTTGAACAGCGCGGCTCCGGCAGGACGGGCTCGACCGTAGAGGAGCTTCATTCCACCAGCCAAGATCCCACCTGCGGCGGGCGCGGCCACCATCACACCTGCTTTGCTCCGGCCGCGACTGCGGTAAAACCACACGCCTGCCGCGATCGCTACGATGACCATAATGGTCGGGGAGCCAACCCATGTAAGCGTGGCAGCGATCTTGTACAGCGTTGGATTCTGGTGCGCGAGGAACCACGCACGAACGGCGTTGTCGAACGCGCCGGTCGATTTCTCGGCGACATCTTCGCCGACATCCGCAAATATCGCGAGCGCGATCGCCGAGACGATCGCGATGAGCGCCCAATAGGTGAGGAGTTTCTTGAGCCACTCCCGAACCCGATACCGCCGTGCGGGAGTTTGCTCGACGCTCGTCACGACGCGATTCGCACGGAGGCCGCCTCGATGAGCGGGCGAGGTACTCGGTTTCTCACGGCTTCTCGGACCCGAATGCGAAGTTCCCTGCGAGTTCTTCGAGCGCGAACCAGGGATAGAAGCGCGCCGGCCCAGCTCCACAGGATCCAGGAGAACCTGTCGCGGAGATTCATCGTACGCAGCATCAACACGGTCACCGCAACCCCGCCCAGCGCGGCTTCGATTCTTCCGGATGGGGGCCCAACAGTTCTGCGGGCAATCACCTCCGTCGTGCCGGGCGAGCGCGCGAGGATGGTTCGACGAATTGCGATGTCGAGCAATGCCGGAGTCATGGTTCGCCACCCGGCAATGCGCAGCACGCTCCACGCGGGCGCTGCTCGTCCCCAGCCATGATTGTCAGAGCCGGCAACCGGAGCGAGGTGCAGAGTGTCAGCGAGCGCCAGGATTTCCTTGTTCTGGTTGGCGGCCTGCGCCATCCCGCGAGGGGACCCATCCGAGACCTCGATGCCTGCCAGTCGGATCGGCTCCGTGTACTCGCTCGGCGGCACACGGCGAATGTTTCCGGGGATCGTGAGAAGAAGAATTGGCGGCACCAAACCGCCATCGCTCTTGACCAGCGCTCCTTCCAGGTCGGCCGACGCAAGTCTGGTTCGAATCGGGTTTGCCCCAAGCAATATCGGATGTTCGTCACCGTCCCGAAGCTCAACGCCCGGAAGTAGCGTGACGCCGTCGCCCGCGACTGACGGGTTTCGCTCAGCTGCGCTGAGCGCTCCATCGAACGTCCGGTGGTCGGTGATGTACGCGGCATTGAATCCTGCGCTTTGATGCCATTCTCGATTTCGCTCCGCATCAAAATCCGATCGTCCGTCGTGCGATGCGGACGTGTGACTGTGAAAGTCAACTGCGATGAGGTCGGGATCCTTGAGATTGAGGGCGGCCATCGGCCTCCTGGCTACGAGCATCAGTCCAACGATTGCTACCGTTCCGCCAATGCACCGCAGACACGGAACAATCGTGCTCAGAGGGCTGAATTCGCGCGGACGCCGCAGATTGCGCACAGTCGCCGGCGCAAACAGCGCTACCAGGCAGAGCGCGAATGTGGCCCAGTACTGGGCTGGGGTGAGCAGTGTGAGGGTGTCGAGCACATTCGACACGGGCGCAAGAAGATCGTAGAGGAACGGAGTCCTGAGGCTCGCGAGCACCGGAGATTGCGGCCGTACGACATCTACCAGTGGAGGCAATGAAAAGGCCGCTGTCACTCCCAGGATTAACGTGATCGACAGGGGCCATCTGTATCGTCCGGCACGGCGTAAGCTCGAAGCTTGCACTTGCCTCGCTTGAAATGAATGCGGCGGAGAGTGTGTCTGCACTTTAGACGAATGACCTGTCGCTACGATGACACCGCAGTCGCTGCCCGCGGAAAAGTTACCACAACTCTCGTCCCCTGGCCGGGCTCTGACGTGAGCGAGATCTCCGCGTCATGCTCGCGTGCGATCCACCGCGCGATGGAAAGTCCGAGGCCGGCGCCATCGGTTCGGCTCCGCGCAGTCTCTCCGCGAAAGAATCTCTGAAAAACGCGGGACAGGTCCTCCCTGTTGATTCCGATGCCTGTGTCCTGGACCACGAAGGTCGGCAAACCCTCGTGCAATGACACGCGCACACTAACTTCGCCGCCACTGTCAGTGAACTTCACCGCGTTGTCGAGAAGAATCATGATCAACTGGCGGACCAGCGCGGGATCTCCCACGACGGGAGCTTCCTCGAACTCTTCGACGGTGACCTCTACGCCTTTCTGTCGGGCGACTACGCGCTCGGCTCCAGCAGCATCGATCGCCACATCGTCGAGGAAGAAGCGCTCGCGCTCGACCTGTCGCTCGCCCGAATCTGCGCGCGCGAGAACGAGGAGGCTATCCACGATTCCGCCCAGCCGGCGCGCTTCCGCTTCGACCCCCTGCAGCGCGGACACGTAATGGTCTGCTTGTCTGGGCTGCTGCAATGCCACTTCCACGCGAGTGCGCAAAACCGTGATCGGCGTTCTCAATTCGTGGGCTGCGTCGGCCATGAAGCGTCGCATGAATATC
>JANMWS010000137.1:0-2524 GCA_031394125.1 Gemmatimonadales bacterium | reverse complement strand
GGAGCCAACGACAATCTCTTCTACATGAACGATTTCAGCTTCGCGCCGGCCAACGGGATCGAGGCAACGTTCAGTCGCAACGTCTTTATTCGTAACTACATTGAGGGATGCGAGTACGGGATATGGGGCGGGTACAGCTTCGGCTCGCGGATCATCGGCAACCGGTTCCTCGACAACCGCACTGGCATCGCTATCGAGCATGGGCAGAACAACGTCATCGTCGCCAACACATTCGTAGACGATTCGACCGCTATCCGCGTGTGGGGAGATTCGATCGCGCCGTCCGATTGGGGATACCCGAAACATCGCGACACGCGGAGTAACAACTATCGGATAGATAGTAATCTGTTTGGCCGGGCGCGCGTGGGCGTGCGCGCCTCGAATACCAGCGCCCTGAGCGTCATCAACAATCGCTTCATGGCCGTTGATTCTGTCGCGGTGGTGTCCGATTCGAGCGGATACTCGTTCACCGATAACACGACTGCGCTGGATGCCCCCTGGCCCCGCCGCTTTCTGCGATCGCCGCTCGAGCTCGTTGACAGCGTTCTCCCGCTGCCGGGCGGATTCATGCCTTCGCGCGCCGACACTTCCCTCGCCGGGCGTCCACGCTCGGCAATCATCGTCGACGAGTGGGGGCCCTACGACTATCGATCGCCGAAGCTGTCGCCGGTTGATAGTTCACGGGAAGTTCCCTTACGACTTCGCACTCTTGGGCCTCCCGGAAAGTGGCGCGTTGTCTCGCGCCGCGGCGTAGGCTCGGTATCGCCAGAAAGCGGAAATATCGGCGACACGATTGCTGTTACACCAAAGGCAGACTCGCTTGGTGACTGGGAGCTGAAGCTCGAATACACCGGGACATCGACGACGACGCCAAGGGGAGTCGTGCTGCCGGCGCGCACCCCGTACGCGTTTTCATACAGCCGGTTCGAGCCGCCGATCACCTGGAGCACGCGCTTCTTCAAGTGGAGCGACAGCACCAGTGATCCGCGAAAATCACCAGACGCGATGACCGCCCTTACACGAAGCGCGCCGATTCTCACCGCCCAGCTTCCGCGTCTGGACTACGAAGGATACCGTGCGCTTCCGAATCTGCCGAGGGAGGATTTCGCGCTCGAGGCAACGGGGTCAGTGGATCTAGCGCCGGGCGAATATACTCTGCGCACTCTCAGCGATGACGGTGTGCGCGTGTGGGTCGATGGCACGCTGGTGATCGACGACTGGAAGCCGCACGAGACGGCGCTCGACTTCGCTCCGCTCGCCGGCGGGCACCACGATCTGAGGGTCCAGTACTATCAGGGGGACGGCTGGTACGAGATCAGACTCGACATCGTGAAAGGAAGGGAGCGCTCACCGGGCTCGCCTGGAGCGCACGGGGCCGACTAAAACCAACTGAACGGGTGCGAGTACTGACATCTCGGTTGGTCGAGTTTGAAAGCAACTGAACGGGTGCGAGTTGTCAGTAGCATAGCTGTTAGTTGTCAGTTCACGACGCCCTGACTTATCTCCGCGGCATTCGGAGCAACTGCTTGTGCCATGACGCCAATCGTAACGTCTGGGCGTAGTGAACTGGTACCTGCAGGCTGTGCCACTGGCAACTCGCACCCGTTCTGTTGCAGTACTGTCCTAACCTTCAGCCAGCACTGAAGCCAGTCGTGTGAGTCCCTCGTCGAGTTGATCCGCCTCCATTCCGAATCCAATCCTGAAATGGTCAGACGCGCCGAAGAACCGGCCCGGCGTCACCAGAGAATCCTTGGCCAGCAATCGCTCGACCAGCTCGTCGACGCTACAACCCTCGAGACGCACGAACCCCACCGTGCCCGCGTCGGGAGGTACCCACGACAGCCCCGATTGTGATTCAATGAACTGCGTGACCACACTTCGGTTGCGAGCCACGCGTTTGCGCTGCGTCTCCAACAGCGTCCTGGCGTGCTCAAACGTTCGCGCAGCCAATCGCTCGGCGGGGTGAGACATTGAGCTCGCGAACAATCCGTTGAGACGGCGCATTCGAGTCGCCAGCTCCGCCTCGGCGAGAATCCAGCCGGCGCGCAGAGCAGCCAGTCCGAAGACCTTCGTGAGACTGCGCGTCGTTACAAACCTGGGCGAGATATTTATTGCGGAGCGAGTCTCGGGATCCTTCCCCATCCCGTAGATCCATTCTAGATAGACCTCGTCGACCAGGATGTGGAAGTCGCACCGCTCAGCCAGTTGCGCCAGAGATTCGAGGTCTGCGCGAATTATTGCTGCGCCCGTCGGATTGTGGAGATTGGACAAAATCACGAGCCGTGTTCGCGGGGTGGCCGCCGCTTCGACGCGTGTGACGTCGAGAGCGTATGCGTCCTCCTCCAGCCGCTCGAAGAAGCCAATCTCGCACCCGAGATATCGTGGCACCGCGACGAGCGGATCGTAAACCGGACGCTCGATCAGCACGTGATCGCCGGTTTCGAGCAGCGCCGCGCAAGCGAGATGATTCGCCATCGATGTCCCGTGCGCGAGAACTACGTTCTTCGTTTCAACTCCATAACGG
>JANMWS010000130.1:0-33424 GCA_031394125.1 Gemmatimonadales bacterium | reverse complement strand
TCTCCCGACGGTCTCGAGATAGCCGCTCGTCTCGAGCGTGAGGATCCGCGCGATGTGTTGGTGGTGAATCGCCTCACAGGCGCGGAGAATCTCGAAGATCTGCCCGCGGGGTCGAGAGTCGGTACATCAAGTCTGCGCCGCCGGGCACAGCTTATGGCGAAGAGGCCCGATCTCGAGGTGGTCGAGCTGCGCGGAAACGTCCCCACTCGTCTGAGCAAGGTCGAAACGGGGAAGGTCCACGCTGCTATCCTCGCCGCCGCGGGGCTGATCCGGCTGGAGGTACAGCAGCGGATCACAATGTTTTTCGAGCCGCCCGACTGGCTTCCCGCACCGGGACAGGGAGCAATCGCTATCCAGGTAAGAGGTGACGACGATCGCATGAGAGTGCTGCTCTCGCCCCTCGACCACGAGCCCACTTCGATTGCAACGCGCGCGGAGCGCGCCTTTCTGGCCGCGCTCGAGGGCGGATGCCAGGTCCCGATCGGCGCGCTTGTAAGTGACGCCAGCGGACGGCCTACATTATATGGTATGCTGGCCGACTTGAGCGGGGGACATATAGTGCGTGGATCGCGAGCGCTGGATTCTGGTGCTCCCGAGTCCACTGGCGAGGCGCTCGCCGCTGAAATTCGTTCACGGGGCGGATCGAGTCTGCTGGTGGAGCTCCGCCAGCTTTCCAAACTTCCCGCACCGCAACCAGAGTAAGAGTGTCGAGCTTTCCGCAATATCGTCCCCGCCGGCTGCGTCGCACTGCCGCGCTTCGAAACCTCGTCCGCGAGACGCACCTGGCGGCCGCGCAGCTCGTGCTGCCCGTTTTCGTTCGCGACGGCAAGAAGCTGCGGCGCGCAGTGGGATCGATGCCGGGCGTCAACCAGACCTCGGTGGACGAAATGCTGCGAGATGCCGAAGCGGCCGCGAAAGCGGGCGTTGGCGGTATCATCCTGTTCGGCGTTCCCGAGACTAAAGACGCAACCGGCTCATCGGCCTGGGATGACAAGGGAGCGGTTCAGAACGCGGTGCGCGCTCTGAAGAAAGAGATCCCCGATCTGGTGGTCATAACTGACGTGTGCATGTGCGAGTATACGGACCATGGGCACTGCGGGATCCTCAAGGATGGCGAGGTAGACAATGACGCCACGCTCGAGCTGTTGTCGCGCGCGGCGCTCTCGCATGCGCGCGCCGGCGCGGACGTTGTGGCGCCAAGCGATATGATGGACGGAAGAGTGCGGGCAATTAGGTTCGCGCTGGACGAAAAGGGTTTTTCGGGCGTCTCGATCCTGAGCTACGCCGCGAAGTACGCGTCAGCCTATTACGGACCCTTCCGTGAAGCGGCGGAATCCGCGCCGCAGTCCGGCGACCGTCGTGGCTACCAGATGGACCCGGGCAACGCCGAGGAAGCGATGCGGGAGGTGTTGTCCGACATTGAGGAGGGAGCGGACGCGGTGATGGTGAAGCCGGCCGGCCCCTATCTCGACATCGTTTCACGCGTCAAGGCGGCGACGGGCTACCCAGTGGCGGCGTACCAGGTTAGCGGCGAATACGCGATGATCTGCGCGGCAGCGGACCGGGGGTGGATCGAGAAGGACCGGGTTATGATGGAATCCCTGCTTGGCATCCGCCGGGCCGGGGCAGACTTCATAGTCACCTATTTCGCGACGGAAGCCGCCCGACAGCTCTGACCGCCGACCTTTCTAACAATCCTGTTGACGGGATCGCGAACTGTGATATAATTAGTCAATTGGCTAAGTAACTAACTATTATGAATAACGATGTCTTCCGCGCACTCTCCGATCCAACCAGGCGCGAGATCCTGGACCTTCTGCGCTCCGGACCTCGCACCTCGGGGGAGATCGCCGAAAAGTTCAGCACCAGCTGGGCGACCATCTCGCGCCACCTCAGCGTGCTAAAAGACGCGGAGCTGATTCTGGCCGAACGGAACGGCCAGCACGTCGTGTATGAGCTGAATACAACCGTATTTCAGGACGTCGTCGAACACCTCATCAAGTGGCTTCGCCCGCGGAGATCAAATGCGTAAATGGATTCCATTACTCATCGTCGCCGCCGCGGTGATCGCATCGGCGGTCGTGTACCCGAGACTTCCAGAAAGAATTCCCACTCACTGGGAATTGTCGGCGCATCCGGCGGGCACTGTGCCAATGCCCATTGGCTGGAGCACCCGCCTGTGGGGCGCGTGGGTGCTGCCCATCTTCCTTCTCGGCATGTGGGCGCTCCTGATAATCCTTCCCAAAATCGATCCGCGCGGCAGCAACTACGCCAAGTTCGGCAGCACTTTCGAGGGGATCATCGTCTCCATAATGCTCTTCATGCTCGGAATGCACGCCATCATCCTGCGTGCGGCGCTCGGTTATCCGGTTGCAATGCATCGCGTTTTCCCGGTCGGGTTAGGGGTTCTTTTCATCGTCATCGGGAATCTTCTTCCGCGGGCGCGGCCGAACTGGTTCGTGGGAATCAGGACTCCGTGGACGCTTTCCAGCGATCGCGTGTGGGAGAAGACGCACCGGTTTGGCGGGCACGTGTTCGTGGTGGCCGGGATACTCATGCTCCTTTCCGGCCTGGTAGTGGCGCCGTGGGCGCGCACGGGTCTCTCCGTCCTTATCGCGCTGTGCGCAGCAAGTGTGGTGATCTACTCGTACGTCGAATGGAAGCGCGAGCAAAACCCCGCCAGCGCCTCTCGATAATCACACCCTTATCACCTTCCCTATGACGTTCTCTCGCATCGCGGTCTCGATTCTCTCGATCACTTGGGCAACTCCAGTTGCCGCGCAGACTGCAACATCTCCGGGCCGTATCGACACCGTACCGCCGCGCTCAGTGATCGAATTGCCATTCGCCTTTCAGAGCGGAGCCCTGACTCTGCCAGGCACGCTCACCATGCCGGCGAGCTACAGCTCGCGGTTGCCCGTAGCGCTGATTGTCGCGGGCTCGGGACCGACCGACAGAAACGGAAACTCCGCCGGTCCCCTGCGCGCACAGAACAACTCCAACCTCTACGCAATCCTCGCCTGGCAGCTTGCGGATGCCGGCATCGCGTCCGTTCGCTACGACAAGCGGGTCCTCGGCGAGAATCTTCAGAAGATCGACGTCGCGCAGACGTCAATCGATGATTTCATCGCCGATGCGATCGCCGGCGCGCGAAAGCTCGTCGCTGACCGGCGGTTCTCGAAGGTGATACTCGTTGGTCACAGCGAGGGCGCTGAGCTGGTATTGCAGGCGGTCAACCGTGGTGCGCCCGCGTCCGGCATTGTGATGCTGTCTGGCGCGGGAAGGCCGATCATGACGGTGATGCGCGAACA
The DNA here is from genome assembly GCA_031394125.1 of Gemmatimonadales bacterium. Lineage (GTDB taxonomy): Bacteria > Gemmatimonadota > Gemmatimonadetes > Gemmatimonadales > Gemmatimonadaceae > UBA4720. Next base: position 30,113 of record JANMWS010000130.1, on the reverse strand, counting down.
GTTGTCGAAGCAGCTTCCTCCCGAAGAGCTCCTCAAGTGGGATTCGGCGTCGGCACGTTACCTTCGCGGAGAGGACCCCGGTGATGTGCATCCGGGGTTGAAGCCTCTCCTCCTTCCGGCAAACAGAAGATTCATGCAGTCGTGGGCCAAGTACGATCCGGCCGCGGAGATTGCGCGCGCCCACGTTCCCGTGTTGATCGTTCAGGGGGGCCACGACCTGCAGATCAGCGAAGTCGACGCCCGCGCGCTGCAGTTGGCTCAGCCGGCGGCGAAGCTCGTCGTGATTCCAGCTGCGAACCATGTCTTCAGGGCGGCGACGGACGATCGGATGGCGCAGTTGCGATTGTACACCGATCCGACGATCCCCATCGTTCCCGAGCTGACCCCAGCGATCGCCGAATGGATCAAGCGCCTGAAATAGTCGTCCCGCGCGAGCTCAATCGCGCGGTTAACTTGTACGTCCGACATCACACACCAGGAAAATGCGCTATAGGCTGTTCCCCGGAACCGGCATCAAAGTCAGCGAGATCGGATTCGGAACGTGGACACTCTCCACCGGCTGGTGGGGGGAAAAGACCGACGACGAAGCCGTCGAGATGCTGCGTGCCGCGCACGATAGGTATGGCGTTAGCTTTTTCGACACCGCCGACACGTACGGCAACGGCCGCGGTGAGAAACAGCTAGCGGAAGCTTTCCGCGGAAGGCGCTCAGAAGTCGTCTATTCGACCAAGATCGGGTACGACATCTACGATCCTTCCGCCCAGGCAGCACGGCGCGGACAGAGCGAGCTGCCGCAGAAGTTCGATCGCGACTACATGCGGTTCGCTCTCGACAAGTGCCTGGAGCGACTCGAGACCGATCACATCGATGTGCTGCAGCTCCACAACATCAAGATGGAACACGTACGCGACGCGTCGATCTGGGAATCCCTGCGTGAGATGCAGGAGGAAGGTCTGATCGGAGTGTGGGGCGCGGCCTTCGGCCCGGCAATCGGTTGGCTCTATGAGGCCGTCGAGCTTTGCGAGCGGGAGAGTGACATCGGGACTATCCAGATGATCTGGAACATCCTCGAGCCGCATCCGGGAACGGCGATGATCGATGCGGCGAAAGAGCTCGCGCCGAACTGCTCGTTCAACATTCGCGTCACACACGCGTCAGGCATGCTCGAGGGGAAGTACACCGAGGATACGGTTTTCCCTGCAAACGACCACCGCCGTCACCGCCCGCGTTCCTGGCTTACGAACGGACTGAAAAAAATCCGCACGCTCGATTTCCTCACCACGCGGATGACGCTCGGACAGGCCGCCCTGAAATGGTTGCTGGCCGAGCCTCGCGTGGTGACGGCGCTGCCAAACATCTATGACATGGAACAGCTGAAGGAGTTCGCCGAAGCGTCCGACAAGCCCGATTTCTCATCCAGAGAAATGGGGAGAATAGCTGAGCTCGCAGCGGACAACTTCGGTGTCGATGAAGAGCCAATGTCGTACAAGGGCACGATGGAGCGAGTCACTACGTGATCAACCCGTGGCACGACCTGCCGGCGGGAATTCATCCTCCCGAGCTGGTGACCGCGCTCATCGAGATCCCGAGTGGCAGCCGCAACAAGTATGAGCTGGACAAGCAATCCGGGCTGATCCGACTCGATCGCGTTCTGTATTCCTCCATGCACTATCCGGGGGACTACGGATTCATTCCGCGCACACTGCACGAGGACGGCGATCCGCTGGACATTCTCGTCCGCATCAACGAGCCGACATTCCCGGGTTGTCAGATAGACTGCCGGCCACTCGGCGTTCTCAAGATGCTCGATCGCGGGGAGCCGGACGACAAGATTATCGCCGTCCCCAGCAACGACCCGTATTACCACGAATACTTCGACATTGCCGATCTTTCGCAGCATTATTTGCGGGAAGTGGAGCACTTCTTCCATATCTACAAGGACCTCGAGGGTCGGCGGGTCGAGATCGTCGGTTGGGAGAAAAGTGAGATGGCCGCCCGCGTGATCAGCGAATCGATCGCGCGTTATCAGGAGAAGTTCTATCAGGTCGGTACCTAATACTCGGCGCACTGCTGTCGATGCAGAGCGGAGGACGATATGAATAGTCAACGGTCGCTTCGAACATCCTGCGTTCTCGTCACGCTCTTCGCCGTGTTGGCGGCAAGCGCCTGCAACAGGGGCGACGACAAGGCGGTCAAGGGGCGGGTAGGGCCAAATGGCGCGGCACACGACAGCGTCAGCGAGGTCCCGCTCAATGAGGACGGACTCGGACCAATTCAGGTGGGAATGACGCTTGCCGAGGCCGTCAACACGGGGCTTCTGAACGAAAACCCGAACATGAAAAAGGAATGTGATTTCGTGTTCCCGGCCGTCGGCGCAGGCATCCCAGACAACATTGGGGTGATGATTGTGAGGGGGAAAGTTGCGCGCATCGATGTCGACACGGGATCAGTGACGACCGAGGACGGCGCAAAGATCGGGGACACCGAAGACAAGATCAAAAGCATCTACGACGGCGACGTGCAGATCGAGCCGCACAAGTACATCCCGGGCGGTCATTACATGATTGTGATGGGAGACAGCGCCAGCGCCGGGAAGGCGATCGTGTTCGAGACCAACGGGAAGGTCGTGACGAATTTCCGCGCCGGACGGCTACCCGAAGTGAAGTGGGTTGAAGGATGTAGCTAGTGCATGACGGCCAAGTTTCTGACCGCGGACTGGCGCTACCTGGCGATGCTCAACTTCGAAGTCGACCGCTCTGTTCTCGCCCCGTATCTGCCGCGGGGAACGGAGCTCGACGATCGCGACGGCCGACAGTACATCAGCCTCGTTGCATTCCTCTTCCTCGATACACACGTTCTCGGGCTGCCCGCGCTTTTCCACCAGAACTTCGAGGAAGTGAATCTTCGCTTCTACGTGCGCCGGAGAGTCGGGAGCGAATGGCGCTCTGGGGTGGTCTTCATTCGCGAGATGGTTCCGTTGTTTCTGGTGGCCGAGACGGCCCGGCTCACCTATAACGAGCCCTACCGCACCGTTCCGATGCAGCACACCATCGTCAAGACCAACGGCGAGATGCAGAGTGTCGAGTACATGTTTGGGGCTGGGCGCGATCGGTGCAGATTCGCGCTCCACGTCGACGGACCTTTGTCAGAGATGGAGCCCGGCTCCGAAGAGGAGTTTCTCTGCCAGCGCGGATGGGGCTACACTCGGCAGCGTGACGGCGGGACGATCGAATACAGGGTCGAGCACCCCCGCTGGCGCATCTGGCCCAGCGCCCGCCACGAGCTTGCGGGACCGCTGGAGACTTTCTACCACCAGCCCCTCCCCGCTATACTCTCAGGAGCGCCCAAGTCCGCGTTCATTGCGGATGGCTCGGCCGTGGCGGTGCATGTGCCCGAGCGGGTTGCGTAACTCTATCTGCAGGTAGGCCGAAAATGACTGCAACGGCACAAATGGCGGATCTGCGGTACCCGGTCGGAAAATTCGATTGGAACGCTCCGGTGAGCGAGGCGGATTACCCGCGGTTGATCGCGCAGATCGCCGAAACACCCGGCGCGCTTCGATCAGCGGTGGCGGGATTGTCGCGCGATCAGCTGGAGACGCGCTACCGCCCCGAGGGCTGGACCGTGAAGCAGCTGGTCCATCACGTTCCTGACAGCCACATGAACGCTTACTGCCGGTTCAAGCTGGCACTCACGGAAGACGAGCCGACGATCAAGCCGTACGAGGAGGCGAAGTGGGCCGAGCTTCCTGATTCGCAGCGCGTACCGATCGAGGTTTCACTGGATCTGCTCGACGCACTTCATCAACGCTGGGTGGCGCTGCTAAGGTCGATGGACAGCGCGGATTTCAACCGTGGATTCCATCATCCGGAGCGCGATAGCGTGCTGGCATTGAAGCAGCTGCTGGCACTGTACGCCTGGCACGGCCGGCACCACGTTGCACACATCACGTCATTGAGAAAGCGGGAGGGCTGGTGACAGAGCTGGCGACATTTGGAGCGGGATGTTTCTGGGGAGTTGAAGTGACCTTCAGAAACACTCCCGGAGTGAAGGACGCGGTAGTCGGGTATCTCGGGGGCAGTCTCGCCAATCCGACTTATAAGGACGTATGCACCGGAAGAACCGGACACGCAGAAGTCGTTCAGGTGACTTACGATCCGGCCGAAGTGACTTACGACAACCTGCTCGATGTCTTCTGGGAGAATCACAATCCCACAACGCTCAACCGTCAGGGGCCCGACGTCGGGACTCAGTATCGCTCCGCGATCTTCTATCACACGCCAGAGCAGAAGCGCTTCGCGGAGGAGTCGAAGGCGAAACTCGAGGCGAGCGGCCGTTTCCGGAAGCCGATCGTGACCGAGATCACCCCGGCTTCGACATTCTATCTGGCCGAAGACTACCACCAGCGCTACCTCGAGAAGCGCGGGTTGGCCACCTGCCACGTGTAGCCAAGCATCTCCGGACGGCACCGCGCTTGCCACTCACGATTACCCAACTCAGAGGTGGTGCACGGTGCGCATAAAGACGGAAAAGCTGAATTCGAGGAAGACGACATGGCTGCTGGTAGGCGCGGGCGCCGCGATGGTGGCGGGGCGATTGGTCGAGCGAGGTATGGATAAGGGATGGCGCGCAGTCAGGCAGGAGGATGCGCCTGAGCTGGGAAGACGGGGCGAGAGCAGCTGGCCTGTCGCGCTCGCCTGGACGGCCATATCGGCTGCGACAGTGGCCGCAGTTGAGCTGGCGGCGCGTCGCGGAGCTCATCTCGGCCTGCGACGGCTCACCGGCAAGCGCATGCCGGCGAATCTGTGAAGCATTCTCCTGGATTTCTCAAGCTCGTGGATGAAGCGAAGTCACGCGTTCGCGAGGTCAGCGTAAAGGAAACCCGGCGGAAGCTCGAGGCAGGAAAGACGCACGTGATCGATGTGCGCGAGGAGAGCGAGTGGGCCGCGGGTCACGCGCGAGGCGCGGACCACCTCGGGAAGGGCGTGATAGAGCGCGACATCGAAGCGCGGGTGCCTGACCGGAACGCGGAGATCATACTGTACTGCGGCGGCGGGTTTCGTTCCGCGCTTTCCGCGGACAGTCTTCAGAAAATGGGCTACAAGAATGTGGCGTCGATGGCCGGGGGTTGGCGCGCGTGGCAGGAGGACGGCGCTCCCATCGAGCTGGGAAAGGGTGTCTCGAAGTAGGAGGCCTCGTCAACTGCAACTGAACGGTGCGAGTTGTCAATGGCAGAGTGGCCAGTGTCCAGTTCACGACGTCGGGACGTCAATACCGGCGTTCCGGCCACAGGCAGTTGCTCCGAATGCCACCGGGATAAGTCAGGGCGTAGTGAACTGGCAACTAGCAGCTATGCTACTGACAACTCGCACCCGTTCAGTTGCAATTCGAATGCGTGCCCCGCATCCCGAGCCATTACAAAGTACTTGACAACGCAAAGTGGGCCGGTATTTTGAACCCAGCTTCTACTGGGGGCGTGTCGTGTTGAAATTGGTGTTGATGTTGGCCTCGGTTGCCAACGTAGCCGGCGGACTTGTTCTCATTGGCACCTGGGCTTCCATGTGGCAGCGGGTTCCGATCATCGTGCTGGCCATCGGAGGCTCTCTGCTCATCCAGGGCGCTTACACGATTCTCTACCTCCGGGGCGATCTCGCTCGCTGGGGAGATCTGCCCACCGGAGCGTTCTTCGCGGGCGAAGCGCTCTCCGCAGTCGTAGGAGCTGGGGGGCTGATCCAGAGCGTCGCGCACAACATCAACAACGCCGACATGGAAATGGCGCCTGTGCTCGCCGGCCTCCTGATGCTCGTGCAGGCCGGCCTCGCGCTCCTCTACCTGCTGATGAATAACCAGCTGCGCCCGCGAGTCAACGGGCGCAGCTCCGCCTGATTACTAGGGTTGCAGCTCGCCGTGATCCACCGGCTCGCGGCCGCGACGCATGAAGAGGAACTCGTATAGCAGCGCGGCTGCCAGAGCGCCGACGATCGGAGCGAACAAGTAAAGGAGCTGCGCCTCATAGATGCCGCTCGCCACGGCTGGGCCGAACGACCGTGCCGGGTTCATCGACGCCCCGGTGAGCGGACCGATTGCGAAGATATCTGCCGCCACCACGAAGCCGATCGCCAATCCGCCGATCTTCGGGCCGCGCAAGTCCACGGCAGTCCCGTAGACGACGAAGACCAGAAAGAATGTCGCGATAGCTTCGACGAGAAACGCCTGACCCGCCGTCACATCCAGCGCTATGCTTAGACCCCCTCCCCTGGTCGCGGTGAAAGTGGCCTCCGAGACCGATAGCTTGAGCGCGTAGCCGGCGGCGACCGCACCAAGCACCTGGGCGATGATATAGAGAGCTGCCATCATCGCTTCGATTCTTCTCGTCGCGAGAAGACTCAATGTCACGGCCGGATTGAAATGACCCGAGACGCGCATGAGCGCGCTCACCATGACTGCCAGAATCAACCCGTGGGCGAACGCGACCTCGATGAGGCCTGTCGGTGATCCGGTTACTCTCGCATGAATGATCGCTCCGCTTCCCACGAAAACGAGAGCGAATGTACCGATGAATTCAGCGACGAAATGCCGCCACGCGTCCCGCATTGTCCTGCCCCCTAAAGATTGTTGGGGCCGCGGCGCGCGAGATCGCTAGATCACTCTACGCAGTACCAGCGCGGCATTGATTCCGCCGAAGCCAAAGGAATTGGTAAGTATGTGCTCAACACGCTCCTTCCGCCCCGTACCCGGCAGAAAATTAAGATCGCAGGCCTTGTCCGCAACCTGAAGGTTGACGGTCGGAGGCAGCCACTCGTGCTCGAGCGCGAGCGCGCAGATGGCGGTCTCGATCGCTCCGGACGCGCCGAGAGCATGACCGTAATAACCCTTCGTTCCACTCATCGGGACTTTGTAGGCGCAATCGCCCATCACTTTCTTGATCGCCATGGTTTCCGTCGTGTCGTTGAGTGGCGTCGAGCTGCCGTGCGTGTTGATGTAGCCGATCTCGTCCGCCGACACGTGGGCATCGTCGAGCGCCAGCTGCATGGCTCTCGCGGCCTGGGAGCCATCCGGACGCGGTGCGGTCATGTGGTGAGCGTCGTTCGTCGTTCCATAGCCGGCGATCTCCGCATAGATCTTCGCCCCCCGTGCCTCCGCGCGCTCGTACTCCTCGAGGATGAGAACCGCGGCGCCCTCGCCCATCACGAACCCGTCCCGATCCTTGTCGAATGGTCGGGACGCCATCTCCGGGTCCTCGTTGCGAGTGGACATCGCACGTATTAGCGAGAACGCTCCGAAGCAGAGCGGCGCCAGCGGCGCCTCTGCGCCTCCCGCAATCATCACGTCGGCGTAGCCGTCACGGATCTGCCGGAAGGCATCTCCGATCGCGATCGTGCCCGAAGCGCAGCTCATCGCATTGGTGGAGTTCGGCCCCATCACGCCAAGCTCGATCGCGATGTTGCAGCTCGACGCGCCTCCGAATACGGATAGAGCCAGCGTTGCGTCGACCTCACGCAGTCCGCGCTGAAGAAATACCGCCAGCTGGCCTTCGGCATATCCGATTCCGCCAAGGGCTGTTCCCATGTTCGCGCCGATTCTTTCCTTGTCCTCATGGCACAGGTCGAGATCGGCGTCGGCCAGCGCCAACTGCGCTCCGACTACCGAAAATTGCGCGAAGCGATCCAGACGCTTGGCGCGCTTGTTCTCGAGATGGTCCTTCGGCTCGAAGTCGTTGACCTCCGCGGCGTTGTGACTCCTGAACTGCGATGGATCGAACCGGGACAGCGACCGCACAGCGGAACGCTGGCGCTGGAGTCCCGACCACAATTCGTCGCGGGTCGTGCCGATCGGCGTTATGGGGCCGATGCCCGTGATCACCACTCTGCGCTTATTCAGCTGAAACACATCGTCCTCATTGCTGCTGTTTGCCCGCTTCGCGCTCCGCCACCGCCGCGAGCCCGGCCAGCGTGCGTGACGCGATTCCGTGCACAAACACGGGTCCTATCAGATACATGGCCGCTAACCGTCCAATACGGTGAAAACGCCGCGGTCCATCCCACAAATGCACGATTCGTACGTGCGTGCCGGTAGCTGTAGGTGAAAACGACCATTCGACGTCCATTTCCTTGGTGATACCCCCGACATGCCGAAATCGGATCGATGGCCGATTTTTGTCCACCGCCATTTCGGACAGCCACCAGGTTCGCCAGTTGATGCGGAGCTGGCCCCTCGGCGTCTTGAGCTGAAATGGTCGATTCGCGGACATCTCTACCAAGCCTCCTCCATCTGACCGGCGCGTGCGAAACCGTACATATCGATAGTGCGGGAGATAGCGCGGCCACAGCTCGACCTGACTCGCCAGCTCGAAGACGCGCGCCAACGGAGCGCGAACGATCTGCTCGTCGACGGTCTGCATTGAGCGACCGTAAGGCATCGGCCCGAGATCGAACGCCCGTCCGATGCGCGTCGTCATCGATCGACCGGAACCCAGCTTGTCGTCACGCGAAACGCGCGACGACAATGAACGACCGCCTTCCTCGCTACCGCCTCCCGCACTGTATCCATTAACTCGTCGGGCGTGAACCCCCTCATCACGGAGACGACGCCATCGTGACGGCTAACGGCATGAAATCGAAGGGGAAATGACACGAGCCAGAGTCCCGCGGCGGCAATCCAGCTCCGCCGGAGATCGCTGACGATGACCCTGACTCGCGCCACGCGGTTCATCTCGCGCAACAGCTCCAGCGCGTCAGCACCAGCGAAGTGATGCAGGACCTGGGAGCACATCACGATGTCGACGCTGTGATCGGCGAATGGAAGGCGCAGCGCATCACCGCAAACGGCGAGGGTGAGGGAGGGACGGCTGGCGCGGGCGAGCTCGAGCGCCGAATCGAGTCCCACCGTTGTCAGATCAACTCCCATCTCCCGGGCAACTTCGCGAGCCCGACATGGGATGTCGCCAAGTCCTGTTCCGACGTCGAGCAGGGTCGCCTCGGGTAGCACTTCTTTCAGGGCTCCCTTCAGCTCATCGATGGCCGAGCTCAGTCCGCCGAACAGGGAGTTCGACCGAACGACGTCAGCCAGCGAGCGCGTAACGACTTCGGGATCGACGTCCGGATCGTCGAGTATCTCCAGGCCGCGCATTCTTGGAGGTGTGAGGATGGAGTGCACGATTCAGTGCTCCAGCTGTGCGTAACCGCCGCGATAATACAGGAGAGGACTGCCGTTCTGTGCCCGCGCCGCCTCCACTTCACCCACAATTATGGTGTGGTCCCCGGCGTCGTGCCTCGCGGAAATGACGCACTCGATCACGCCGAGCACATCGTCGAGCACCGCGAAACCATTTTGAGATCTGCTGTAGCCCACTCCCTCGAAGCGATCGACATCCTCGATGGAGAAGCGCCGGGCGATCTGCTCCTGACTGACAGCGAGGATATTCACCACGAAACCGGACGCGGTAGCGAGCGCATCGTAGGCGGACGCGTTCTTCTCGATGCAAATGAGCACGAGCGGGGGGTCGAGGCTCACGGAGCAGAAAGCACTCACAGTCATGCCCTTGTCGGAGCCATCTCCATCTTTCGTGGTCACAACCGTGACACCCGAAGGGAACCGGCCGAGCACGCTGCGGAATTCGTCGGGAGTTACGCTCAAGTTCTGAAGACTGGAGAGATGAAGAGGTTGAAAAGAAAACGCGGATTCAGTACGAGGCTCGTCGGAATGAAGTCTCCCGCCACGCCCACCAGCAGGTCAGCCATCTCCTTGCGGCGAGAGAGAGCTTTTGCGGCGTTGTTGAGAAAGTAAGGATACGCTATGGCCATGCCCACGATTCGCTCCAGCTTCCATTTTCCGCCGAATTCAGACCGCCGCGCTGTCTCGTAAGCAGCCAGGGCGAGATCCTCTTCTCGCGGCGCTCCCCGCAGCGCTTCGACGATAAAGGGTGCGAGCATTTCCCCGCCGCGGAGGGCGGCGTACATCCCCTCGCCGGTGAAGGGGTCAAAGAAATCCGCCGCATCCCCGACGAGAGCCGCGCCCGGAGCCCACGCGGGCCGTGACACCGTCGCAAAAGGGCCCGTCGCCCGCACATCCTCCACTCGCTCGGCACCCACGAAACGCTCGGCGAGGTGCGGACGCGACGCTATCCACCGCTCGAGAAATTCCGCGCGACCTTCGCCAATCTGTCGCGCACGGGACATCGGAACGACGACTGCGACATTCATCAGGCCGCGACCGACATCGACGATCCCGAAATACCCCTTGTGATCGACGTGCATCTCTCCGAGCGCGCCCACGTTCCGGACCTTCCTGTAGTGCGCGACCAATGCGAGCCGCTTCGGAAAGAAGCGGCTGGTGTGTGTGAGTCCGAGCCGCTTCCCGACAACCGAGCGGAGCCCATCAGCTCCGACGACGAACTTGCTCGTCAGACTGTGCGTCTTTTCACCGGGGCCGATGACGGTCACACCACTCACGCGGCCGGTCTCATCCTTGGTGACGTCCGTAACGTGCGTTCGTTCTTCGATCCGGGCGCCGACCGCTCTCGCACCTTGGAGCACGATCTCATCGAGAATGGTTCGACGCACCGCCAGACCATAATCGCGAAATGGGCGAAATCCGTGGGTCGACGCAAATTCGCCGTCAGCGAAATGCCCGTCCGGTGCGCGCACCCTCATCCCGGCGAGGTGTGCCGGGGATGTGCGCTCGATCTCGTCCAGGACGTTCATGTCGGATAGAATCCGCGACGCCTGCGGGCTCAGATACTCCGCGCATACCTTGTCGCGCGGGAACCGCGCTCTGTCGAGCACGAGCACGTCGACGCCCGCGCGCGCCAGAAAGTGCGCGGTCGACGCGCCGGCTGGGCCTCCGCCAACGACTATGACTTCGGCATCGAGTCGAGCCAACTGCTACCCGATCGCGCGCGCTACGCGCTGGAATAGTCCCATGTACTGCCAGTGCGGGCGCGGCAGGTGGAGAATCGACGCTGCGCGGGTGAGATACGGCAGGACAACTGATCGCGAGTCCGCCGAGAACATGAACCGGGGATGATCAGCGGCGAATCTCTTGAGTCGGGCGACCGTTGAGCCGAACTGGATGGCACTCGAGAAATAGAAGGTGGGATCGAGCAGGGTGCTGCCTTCGGGCACTATCCCCTCCGCGATCGCGATGCGATGCAGCGTGGTCCCGGGATAGATGCGTAGTCCAACTGTGAGATAGACGGCATCCCCCCTCCGAAGGCGCCATGCCGCGAATGCAAGCGTCTCCTCCACGGTCTCGGCGGTCTCGCCCGGGCCGCCAACCAGGAAAATCCACAGCGTCTTGATTCCGAACTTTTCGACTCGCTCCGCGACTTCCCGCACCTTGGCCGCGTCGAATCCCTTCTCGAGCCTCCCCAGAACGGGATCGCTCGCGCTCTCTGCCGTAATGCCGAGCGAGCGGAAGCCGGCGGTCTTCATCGCGCCGAGCAGCTCCGCGCTTGCGGTCGCCGGTGTGAAATTGGTGGTATCGAGCTGGACGCCGAGTTTGCGGCGCGCGATCGCCTCGCACACCTGAACGGCGTGCCCGGGCGGCGAGTTGAAGGTCGAATCGACGAAGTCGAAGTGGTGGACCCCCGCCTTGATCTTGAGCTCTTCGATTTCGTCGGCGACGAGTTCCGGATCGCGTGTTCTGTAGCCCCAACCTTCCACGTTTCTATACGTGCAGTAGACGCACTTGTAGACGCAGCCACGCTTGGTCTGGATCGGTATCGTGGCGCCGTGGCGCTGATATCGCGCCAGGTCTATCCAGCGGTGCAGACTCGGACGGGGCAGAGAATCGAGATCCGCGTCTTCGCCAGGCGGGGTGAACGCGACCGTGCCGTCGCGATCGCGCACGAGTCCGGGCAGAGCTTCGATCGGAGCGCCAGCGGACAGCGCATTAACGAGTGCGACGCTCGCACGCTCGCCATCTCCGGCCACTGCGTAGTCGACGCCGAGATCGCGGAACAATGCTTCGGGTGCAACCCCAAACGCGGCGCCACCCGCTATGACCTTTGCGCCCGGAGCTGCCTGCCGAAGCGCCTGCAGAACGGTTCGCGCCTCGGGTGTGTAGTGACGCAGCGCGATGGCGTCACTGTTGTCGATGTTTCGGACCGAAACGCCGATGATGTCGGGCTTGAAATCGACGGCCGCGCGGCGTGCGGACACAACGGGATCGGACGCGAAGCAGAGATCGAGAAATCTGACGCGATGTCCCGCCGCGTCGAGCGCCGAAGCAACGCAAGCCAGGCCGTTCGGCACCACTGGGTAAGGCTGTCGCTCGCGATTCGTGCTGACGAGGAGAACCCGTGCTCCGCCTCCTTTGGCTTGCTCAGTCATCCGCTCCATGTCCTTCATTACACCGCGCGCGCTCGTATGTCACGATAGAAGTAAAGCTACCAGGGCTCCCACACCCGAGGAGACTGCGTTGACGGCATCGTTGTCGAAGCCTCGCAGGCCACCCGTGCGACGTGTCCGATTGCCGCAGCTGTGCACAGGTCGCTCAGTCGGTTTCGCGCATACGTCGCACCATCGCCGAGTCTGCAGGGTCGCTCCAAGCAGGGAATCTGCCATTGCGCCCGCTATTCCTCCCAGTACCACCGCGGTGAACGGAACGGGCCACCGCGCGATCGTCGCTCCCGCGGCGATGAACAGTGCTCCACCGAAACTCGCGATCGTCCCTACCAGGCTCACGCCGCCGGAGGTTCCGACGGGAACCGGCTCACCAGAAACGATCGAGCGCGGATTGCGACCGGCCAGCGTGCCGATCTCAGTCGCCCAGGTGTCGGCGGCCGAGTTCGCGAGCGCCCCAATTGCAACCGCGTACCACGAATGTGTACGAGTGAGCATGTACGTAATCGCTGCCAGCGCGTATACGCCGCCGTTCGCCAGAACTTGCTTGGCGTCGCGGCGATCGCCCTTCTCGACGACAGCGCCAATGCGCTGCGCTTTCCTCTTTTCCCCCAACTTCGAGAGGGCGCTCGCGGAGATGAAATGCGCGACGAGGAGTAGGCCCCAACTCCATCCGGCGGCGAGCGCAATCGCTCCTACTATTGTGCCGGCGAGCGCGCCGCTCGTCGAAAGCGCTCCCACCCGACGCGCGCCGAAGGCGAAGATACCGGCGCCAATCAGGCCGGCAGTTACTCGTATGACCAATTCCGTCAGCTGCCATTACCTCGTTCCGGAAACAATTCCGGGTTGCGTGAGTGGTTTCCAGCTTGAAGGGGGTTCGAGCGGCGGTTAGCTTGCGCTCTCCGCCTACCAACTAAATGACCGGCACGGTAAACGCCATAGTCCCGCTCAGTCTCCTCGAAGCAGTTCGCTCCGTCGACATCCCCGAAGGAGAGGATATCGACGTCGAATATGTACAGGAGCATCGCAACAAGAGACTCGGATTGAGCGATACTGTGATCGCGCAAATTCGCCGCTACAAGGACGCGATGAAGCGCAACCAGGCGATCGCCATTCATGAAGCGAGCGGAATTGCGCGCCTGATCGGGCGGCGTCCCGATGCGGGGAGCATTTTCACCCGCGCGGGTATTATCGTGGCGAACCGGATTTACCAGCTGATCTCCGCCACCAGGCGCCAGATCATTCACCTGCTGCCGGGTTTTCTTGCGCGTCCGCTCGCGTTCCGTCAGGTGAAAAGAGCGGGAGAGAAGTACCTCGGGGCGTCCGTCCGGCGCGTCGGTTCTTCGATCGTCCTTGGCATCAAGGAATCGGTTACTTACGAGACATCGCCCAAGGGGGTTGGCTGCCTCTACTACGAATCCGCGCTCCGCGAGCTGCTCAAGCTGCTCGTCAACGGTGGGGGAATGATCGATCACGTCCACTGCCGCGAAAGGGGCGAGGACATTTGCGAGTGGCGCGCGGAATGGCGTGCGGTCAAAGGGTCGCAGTAGCCTCGGTTTCCAGTGCTTCAACCTGAATCCCTGCCCGCCATTCAGTCCGCGCTCGAGCGCGCAGGACTCGATGCCTGGCTGCTCTACGATTTTCACGGGCTGAATCCCGTTGCGGTGGGAATGCTGGAGCTGCCCGGCATGACCACGCGTCGTTTCTTCGTCTATATCCCGCGGCGTGGCTCACCGGTCGCGATCACCCATGCGATCGAGCAAGGTCCGTGGGCTGGATGGCCCTCGAAGTGGGCCAGAGAGAAGTACAGCAGCTGGCGCGAGCTCGAATCACTGCTCGCCAAACTGGTCAAGGGAAAGCGCGTCGCGATGGAATATTCGCCGGGCGACGCTGTCCCGTATCTCGATCGCATCCCTGCCGGCGTCATCGAGATGGTGACGACCGCGGGAGCAACCGTCGTGTCCTCGGCGGAGCTGGTCTCCAGCTTTTACGCCGTGTGGAGCGACGTCCAACGTGCGTCCCACGAGCGGGCCGCGCGCGCCGTGTCGAACATCGGCCAGGAGGCGATCCGGCTCGCCGGCAGCCGAGCCGACGGTGCGTCGCCGTTGACCGAGTACGCCCTCGCCAGCTGGATCAGGGAGCGGTTCGAGGGCGGTGGGCTCGAGACTGATCACGGGCCTATCGTGGCGATCGGTCGCAACGCCGCCAATCCGCACTATGAGCCGACCGCCCCGAGCTCGGCGACGATCAATCGAGGCGACATCCTGCTCGTCGACTTGTGGGCGCGCGAGAAAAATGGAGTGTTCGCCGATCAAACCTGGATGGGATCGCTTGGAACGCCGAGCCCACGCGACACCACGATCTGGCTGGCGGTGAGGGACGCACGGGATGCCGCCATCTCGCTGTTGCGGGAGCGCATCAATGGACACCAGCCAGTCCGGGGTGGGGAAGTGGACGATGCCGCCCGAGCCGTGATAACCCAGCGTGGCTATGGTGATAACTTCATCCACCGAACCGGTCACTCGATCGATCCGCGCGACCTCCACGGCTCAGGACCGCACATCGACAATCTCGAGACACGCGAAGAACGGGAGCTGATTCCCGGGGTCGGATTTTCTATCGAGCCAGGGATTTATCTCGAGGGAGACGTCGGGATGCGGAGCGAAGTCAACGGCTTCATCGGCGCTGAGGCGGTACTGATAACGCCGTCGGATTACCAGAAAGAGCTTCTGGTCGTTTAGCGGCGGCCGGAGCTCTGGGGATCGATGAAGTCCCAGACTCCCTGATCTTCCAGCCCGAGTCTCCAGAGCGCGAAGCTTCTCACTCCCAGTTGCCTCGCATCGTGCACGAGCCTGTCGAGAAGTCCCCGGTCGCTCACCCACAACTCCCATCCTTCAGGCGACGTAGCGTGAAGCGTCTCTGACGAGCGATCCCGGATCAGCGCCGTATTCGTCATCGTGGTGAGTCGCCGCGCGTCGTCGAAGCTGATCACCTCGGTCTCAGCGGACTTTCTCCAGCGATATCCGTACAGGGGAAACGCTGCCACAATTCTTGCCGCGCCAACCTCTGCCACGCGCGTTCCCAGATTTCGAGCCACCCAGTCCGGTGAGGCGATTGGGCCCGGTGGTGAAGCGCTCCAGTGCTGGTCGTAAAGCATCGCCATGATGAGATCGGCGGACTCGAGCAGAAGCGCGGAGGGGTAAGCGGCTGTGTCGCCGGCGGGCACCGCGATCACCACGGTGTGAACTCCGTGCGCACGAACCGAATCGGCGACCGCGCGCGTAACTGCGAGCAGCGCATCGAGATCGCGCGGGGTCATTCCCTCGAAGTCTATTACGACGCCTCGATATGCGGTCGAATCGATCAGTGCCGCTATCGCGCCAGCCGTAATACCGGCGGCTTGCGAGCTTCCGCCAAGTCCACGAATGATCTCCGGGTGGAAACGGCTCCCGTAGTACGAAGTGATGAGCGCCATCGTGCGTGGCGCCACCATGATGTCGTTGCGAAAGTTGTCCGGATACACCTGCACCGGCAGAAAGCTCGTGGTGTCGAGGGCGACCCAACCGCTGATTATTCTGGTCAGGCTGGGACCGTGTTGCTGGACCGACACGTCGCTGCGCTTGTCCCAGGGGCCCGTGAAGCCCCAGTAATCAACGGGTGCGTTCGGCTCCGAAGGGAGATGCGCGCACGCCATCGCCAGAACGACCGAGACCGATGCGAACCACGCGGGACGATTCATGCGCGCCATCCTTGTGTGGAGGCGATACCGTGACCAAACTCGCTAGCATGAAAAAACATCTCTCAAGCTACTTTGCGTTCGCCGCGCTCGCACCAATGGGACTTGGGGCGCAGGGGCCGGCTGATCTAGTTCTCACCAACGGCCGCATCTACACCGTAGACAACGCGCGTCCAGTCGTGACAGCGCTCGCGGTGCGCGGCGGTCGGGTCATCTACGTCGGCTCCGACGCCGAAGCCAGAGTGCTCGCGAGCTCCTTGACGCGCGTCATCGACCTGCATGGCGCGACCGTCGTTCCCGGGATCATCGACGCCCACGCGCACCTTCTCGGCCTCGGCAACATGCTCAAGAGCGCCAACGTCGCGGGCTCGACTTCATATCAGGAAGTGATCGACCGCGTTAAAGCTCGAGCGAAGGATGTGAAGCCGGGCGCATGGATCCGCGGCCGGGGATGGGATCAGACCCGCTGGGCCAGCAAGGAATTTCCCACGCACGAGCTGCTTTCTCGCGCCTTTCCCGACAACCCGGTGGTGCTGGAAAGAATAGACGGGCACGCGGTGCTTGCGAACGCGAAAGCGATGGAGCTTGCGCACGTAACAGGGGCGACAGCGGAGCCATCCGGAGGCCGCATCCTCAAGCTCGCCTCGGGTTCCCCGTCGGGCGTCTTCATCGACAACGCTGAGGGCCTGATCGATCGCGCGATACCGGCCGTTACACGCGAAGAGATGCGAAGCGCGATCCTCGCGGCGATCGACGAATGCAACCGGTGGGGACTGACTGGAATGCATGATCCTGGGGTGGATGCCAAGACGGTCGCGGTCTATGAGGAGCTGGCGAGGGCAGGGAAGTACAATCTTCGCAACTACGTGATGCTCAGCGATCCCGGCGAGCCAACCGCAGCGGTGACGCTCGGGAATCCTTATTTGCGGCGCGGGCCTCAGAGCGCTCTCTACGACGGACATCTCTGGATTCGCGCGATAAAACTCTACGCCGACGGCGCGCTCGGGTCGCGAGGCGCCGCGCTCCTTGCGCCCTATAGTGACGACCCGACCAACTCTGGTCTTCTCGTTTCACCCCCTGCGCACATAGAAGCTTGGGCCGAAACGGCGCTGCGCCGCGGATTCCAGGTGAACGTGCACGCCATCGGAGATCGAGGCAATCGGATAGCGCTCGACGCGTTTGAGTCCGCTCTGCGAAGAGTCCCCAAAGCTGATCACCGGTTCCGCATAGAGCACGCTCAGGTGATAAGCCCGCAGGACATCCCGCGCTTCGCAAAGCTGGGCGTAATTCCTTCGATGCAGGCCACGCATCAGACGAGCGACATGCGGTGGGCCGAGACGCGTGTGGGTCCCGAGCGAATCCGCGGCGCGTACGCGTGGCGCTCGCTGCTGAACACAGGAGTTGTAATTCCGAATGGGACCGATTTTCCCGTTGAAGAGGTGAATCCGCTCCTCACGTTTCACGCGGCCGTAACCCGCCAGGATCCGGCGAATTCGCCAGTGGGCGGATGGTACCCGGACCAGAAGATGACCCGCCAAGAAGCTCTTCAGTCGATGACCATCTGGCCCGCTTACGCCGGATTTCAGGAATCGATACTGGGGTCCCTGACCCCCGGTAAATACGCTGACTTTGTCGTGCTCGACCGCGATATCATGCGCGTGCCCGACACCGAGATCCTCAGCGCACGAGTAATTTCAACCTGGATCGGAGGAAAGCGCGTGTACGAGGCGAAATAGCGCGGCACATCGCTTGCCCTTCCAACGAACCCGAACTTCACTTCTGCTCTACACAAATGCCCCGCCGGTTTTTCGGCTTTTCAATAGTTTTCGTCGGCGCGCTCGCCTGCTCGCACGACGACACCGCCTCCGCTCATCCGAGGAACGTCTCCACTTCTCCGGATGATGGAGTGCCTCCGCGTCCCTCCGTGATCGCGACCTCGACCCAGCCGTATCATGTGGTCCCGGTCTCGGTTGGCGGCACGATCATCGGAAGCGTGGACTTCGAGGGAACGGTTCCGGTCGCGGCGATCGTTCACCCGACGTCGGATCAGAGCGCCTGCGGCACCTCAGTGATGGTGAGGAACATCGCGGTGACAGGGACGCGCGTTGGCGGTGCGGTGGTGTGGCTCACCGACATCCGGACCGGAAAAGCATTCCCCATCGAGCGCCGCTTCGAGCTCATGAACGACGCATGCACTCTGGATCCGTATGTACAGGCGATCTCGACAAACGCGACGCTCAACGTCAGCAACGACGACCGAACCCTTCACACCAACCGCTTCATCAACGTCGGCACGGGGCAGATTGTCGGCGTCGCTCCATTCAACGACGACGGCGAAGTCGTTCCGGTGGACAAATTCAAGGAGCCCGCTGAGATAGAGGTGGTGTGCGAGCAGCACCCGTGGACGCACGCGTGGATCGCCGTGCTCGATCATCCCTACTTCGCCCAGACGACCGCGGCGGGCACGTTCAGCATCGACGGAATTCCAGCCGGTAGATATCGCATCCGCGCGTGGCATCCAGCGCTGGGTTTCGCCGACGACAGCGTGACCGTAACAGCCGGCCAGCAGACGAGCGTGGCATTCCGCATTCGGCCCTCAGCTACGAACGGTCCTGCTGTTCCGACTCAGGCTCCTGCAGAATCCGTCCGCCCAGCTGCGTCCAGCCCGCCCGCTGTCCCGATTCTCCCCACCGCTTCGAGCACTCCTTCCGCCACACCGAAAGGTCCACCGCCGCCAAGATAGAACAGCCGCGCGAGCTGGCTACTATGACGAAGGGGTATACGGATGCTCCTGATATGAAGGGGGATCCTTCGGATCGGCTCCAAATGGCGATAGAGCTCTGCTAGGAAGGGCTGTGATTATTTTTTTTTGTTGTTTCGTAGGAAGGATTTGTTAGGCAGTCCGGAGCATCCGGCCTTTTCCCGGAGCATCCGTATAACCTCCGTCATAGTAGCCAACGGAGCGGGAGTCAGCCGACGAGTGCGTCTCCGGCCCTGAACTGCCCCCGATATAGCCGCGAGTAAACTCCCTCCGACGCGAGCAGCTCCTGGTGTCGTCCCTCTTCGACTATCACGCCGCGATCGATCACTACCACTCTGTCCGCGCGCAGCACCGTGCTCAGACGGTGCGCGATTATGAGCGTCGATCTCGCGCGCAACAGATCCTCCATCGCCTGCTCCACGAGTCGCTCGCTCTCGCTGTCCAGGCTCGAAGTGGCCTCGTCGAGAATTACGAGCGCGGGGTTCTTGAGAAAGACTCTGGCGATCGCAATTCGCTGGCGCTGTCCCCCGGAGAGCCTCACTCCTCGCTCGCCGACGCGAGTCTCGAATCCGTCGGGTAGGCGTTCGATGAACTCGACGGCGTGGGCGGCTTTCGCCGCGGCGCGAACCGACTCTTCGCTCGGCTGCGATCCATCGTCGCCTATTCCGGCATAGGCGATGTTTTCTCTGATCGTGCCGCTGAACAGAGTCGGCTCCTGAGGCACGATACCTATCGCGCCACGGAGCTCGGCGAGCGACAGATCGCGGATCTCGACTCCGTCGAACGTGATGCGTCCGCCGGTTACGTCCCAGAACCTCGGCAGCAGCGATGCGATCGTAGTCTTGCCCGCACCGCTTGGCCCAACGAGCGCGACGACTTCGCCGGCGCCGATTCTCAGCGATACCCCGCGCAGCACCTCGGGTAGCGCTGGATTGTACTGGAACGAGACCTTGTCCATCGAGATCTCGCCCTTCAGCGGATGCGGAAGCCGTTGTGGAGCGACGGGATCCTTTACCGAGGATTCGGCTTCGAGCAGGTCGAACACTCTCCGTGCCGCCCCCACCGCCTCCTGATAAGCCCCGAACAGGGACGCGAGCGATCCGACTGCGCCTGCGACGTACAGCGCATACAGCAGGAAGGACACGAGAGCCCCAGCGGTGAGCGTCCCTTCAAGGACCAGGCGTCCGCCCTGCCAGAGAACCGCAACGACGCCCCCAAACCCGCAGAATGTGAGAATGCCGAAAAACGTTCCGCGAATTTTCGCGCGACGCATGGCCGCGGCGATTACGTCCACCAGATGCGACCCGTATCGCCGCACCTCTTCGGCTTCGCGCGTGAAACTCTGCACGGTTCTGATCTGCGAAAATGCCTCGTCAGCCGTGCCAGTCGCCTCGGCAACGCGATCCTGAACGCCTGTGCTCGCGCGTCGCAATGCACGGCCGAATAGAATCGCTGTTCCCACGACCAGAGGGAGGACCGCGAGCGTCGTCGCGGTCAGTCGCGGGTGCGTGAGCGTGAGCAGCACGATTCCGCCGATCAGGAAGAGCGTCTGCCGAGCGAACTCCGAGAGGTTGTAGCTGAGAACCGTTTGCAGAACCGCTGTGTCCGCGGACAAGCGGCTCGTGAGCTCTCCCGTTCTACGCTCCGTGAAGAATCCCGGAGAAAGGTGGATCAGCCGCGCGAAGAGATCTTCTCTGAGCTTGGCGACCACCAACTCGGAGGTCGAGGTGAGCAGATATACCTGGACGAAGTTGAGCAGAGCCTGGATCGCGAAAAGAACGAGCAGCCCGATCGCGATCCGGTTGAGCAGGCTGGAATCTGCCGAGATGAATGCGGCGTCGAGCAATCGGCGCACGATCTGCGGAAATGCGAGGGCGATTGCGGCGCTGCCCAGCAGACAAACGAAAGCGAGCACCAGACGCGCGACAAACGGGCGGATTCGCGGGACCAAGCGGCGAAGCGGCCGCGGTGACGATACTGCGGGACGCGCCCGTGGCGTCGGTCGCTGCGCTGAGACCCCCAACAAAGGCGCCGCCATCAGCTGAGCACCTTGCGATCGATCACCATCGCGAGGAAGAGCAGCGCGAGATAGAGCAGAGAGAACTTGTAGACCTGCCAGGCTGGCTTGGTCCACTCCGTGGTCATCGCGACACGGATGACGCCTGCGAGCAGAATCCCGCCGAGCACGAGTGCCGAGATGAGGTAGATGATTCCGAATGCGCCAAAGGCTGCGGGCAGCAGCGTAAGCGCGATCAGAATCACGTTGTACCACACCATCTGTCGCATCGTCTCTCGCTCACCCCATACCAGCGGTGCCATCGGAACTCCGGCTCTTCCATAATCGCGCTGCTTGAGCAGAGCGAGAGCCCAGAAGTGCGGCGGTGTCCAGTAGAAAATGATCAGGAACAGATAGACCGCCGTCAGGTCGATCGTCCCCGTCATCGCAGCCCAGCCAACCAGTGGAGGAAACGCCCCCGCCGCGCCGCCGATGACGATGTTCTGAGGCGTGGTGCGCTTGAGCCAGCGCGTATACACAAAGACGTAGAAATAAAATCCGCCCAGCGCGAGCAGGGCGGCGAGCACGTTGGTGAAGCGGGCGAGCAGAAAAGTGGCGGCGGTGGCGAGGGCGACGCCGAAGGCGAGCACGGCTCGCGGTCCCATCCGACCGCTCGGGATGGGTCGGAGCTTCGTGCGCGACATCTGCGTGTCGATGTCGCTATCGAGGTACATGTTCACCGCATTCGCTCCGCCCGCCATCATGTAGCCTCCAACGAGCACGACGACGACGAGGAGCCAGCCCGGATTGCCGGCAACGAACATCGGGGCAACAGTGGTAACGAGCAGCAGGGAGATGATGCGCGGCTTGGTGAGCATAACCAGATCGCGCAGTACGGAAGGCTGCGCGTGCTCGCCGGCGACGATTCCCATCAGGTGCTCACACCTTCAGGCGTAGCGAACTCGCCGCGTGACGGAGACTCGCGCACGATCTCCGAAGTCCCTGCATATGTGCGTGGGCTAGCGGCGAGGGCGACGAGCGCGACCACAACGGTCCAGAGCGCAGTTCCAACAGCCTGGTGCAGAGAGCGCAGCGACGGAGGGAAGTGCATCCCCACCATTGCGCCAGCGACGAGGATCTGCAGAATCACCACTCCAAGCGCCGCCCATGCCGTGCTCAGAATGGGCCGGGGTTCGCCCCGCTTCCGAACTCCAATCGCGATGCCTATCAGGTGCCCGAGAATAAGGAAGGCAATGATCCGGTGCGTCACGTGTATCCACAGCGGAAGGCCGTGATCGGCGAAGCTGCACCACGGAAACCCCTGACAGGCTGCGGTCGCGCCGGGTGTGTTGGCGGTGAGGGCTCCAAATACGAGTGCGAGAAACGTGAGTCCGGCGGCGGCGCGCGCGGAGCGAAATGTTCGTTGACTACCGGCGCTTACGCCCCTCGAGCCAAGTCCCCCAGCCCGGATCACTACCACGACCAACACTGCGAGCAAAGACATCGCGATCGCTAGGTGCGTTGCGACGACGAGAGGATTCAGCTGCATCTTGATCGTCACTGCACCGAAGAGCGCGGCCACGACGACGAGGAAAACAGCGAGCAGCGAAGGACGGAGCACGCCCGCGCGACCAGCGACTCCCGGTTCTCGCCTTTTCAGCCAGGCGGCGATCGCAAGCGCCAGAATCGCCAGTGAAAGCGCCGCCGCACCGTACCGGTGTGAGATCTCTACCAGAAGACTGGGCGCGTTCGGCGCGGGGGTGAACGAGCCGTAACAGTCGGGCCAGTGGTCACCGCAGCCCATCCCGGAACCAGTGATCCGCACGACGGCGCCAAAAACTATCTGCGCGAATCCAAGCAGCAGAGCGAGATAGCCGAATCGTCTGACGGTTTGCATCTCAGCGCTGCGAAGCTGGAGGCATCGTTCCGGGCATGGGCATGGAGTGCTGCATCCCGGAATGCTCCATCATCTTCATATGGGTCTGTCCCGCCTCTACCCTTCGCCACGTCACGGCCAGCAGAAAAGCGAGCATGATGGCGGGAAGGATCGCCCACGTGACCTCACCACCCCGCGATGAAGACGGCACCAGAATCGATTTTTCAACGCGCCGGGCGGCGTACGTCGATCGCAAAATCGCGATCTCCGCGACTACACATGCAACGGCGGCGATCCGAAAAATTGCCTCAGCCAGCGGCTGATTCATTTGCCAGAAGTGAGATGTGCGAGACGACGCAGCGCGAATTCGCCGCGAAATAAAGCTACTCGCGCACAGAGTGCCTTTGCACTAGCGTACCCGGATGACGGACTCCGACTTCGGCGGCGCTCCAATCGCCACGGCAGACTCGACCTTCGCCCGGGCTTCATCGCTTCCGCGCCGCCTCGGGCTGTGGAGCGCGGTAGCCGTTCTCGTTGGCTCGACGATCGGCTCGGGAATTTTTCGATCGCCCGCTGGCATCGCGGACAAGCTGCCCGGTCCGCTGCCGCTTCTCGCAATCTGGGTGACGGGCGGGCTCTTCGCGCTTTGTGGAGCCCTCACCTTGGCCGAGATCGCCGGCGCTTTTCCGCGTACCGGCGGAGTATACGTCTTCATTCGAGAAGCGTGGGGAAGACTGCCTGCCTTTCTGTTCGGCTGGGCCGAGCTCGTGCTAATCCGTGCGGCCGCGCTCGGAGCGATCTCCACGACTTTTTCCGAGTACTTCATTCGCGTCCTCGGCTACGATCCGCGAGTGGCGCCGTACAGCACGTACGTCCATTACGTCGCGGCGGCCGCAATCCTCCTCACCGCGACGTTCAATTACGTCGGCATCAAGTGGGGCTCGCTGGTCCAGAACGTGACGACGCTGGCGAAGACAGGCGCCTTGATTGTGATCATTATCCTCGCGATCGCGATTGGTCTGCCTCGCACCGGAGGTCATTTCACGCCCGCCGTCCCGGCCGGAAGTTTTACCTTCGCCCACTTTGGACTCGCACTAGTGTCGGTCCTCTGGGTTTATGACGGTTGGGCGGACGTGAGCTTCGTAGGTGGCGAGGTGAAGGACCCCGAGAAAAATCTCCCCCGCGTTCTGATCTACGGGACTCTTATCATCATCGCCCTCTATCTCCTGGCAAACGTGGCGTATCTGTCGGTGTTGCCCGTCGAGGAGATCCGCCACTCGAAGCTCGTCGCCGCCGACGTTGCACAGCGGCTGATGGGGGACGCCGGGGTCGCTTTCGTGTCCGCCGCCGTAATGGTCTCGACGTTTGGAACTCTCAACGGATCGGTGATGACCGGCTCTCGGATTCTATTTGCGATGGCGGCCGACGGCCTGCTGTTCAAGCCGATCGCTAAGGTCCACACGAAATTCCAGACTCCCGGCGTTGCGATCGCTCTCGAGGCAGGCTTGGGAGTGATATTCGTCCTTCTGGGAACCTTCGAGCAGCTGGCCGACACCTTCGTGACCGCGATAGTTCCGTTCTACGCTCTCGCTGTCGCTGCGGTCTTTGTCTTTCGCCGCCGCGCTGGATACCACCCGCCGTTCAGGGTGCCGGGTTATCCCGTAGTTCCCGCCGTCTTTATCGTTGCGACGATCCTTTTGCTCGGCAACGCGATCATCGACCCATCCAGCCGCGTCGCCACGCTCGGGGTCCTTGGGGTGATCCTGATTGGAATCCCCGTCTTCCACCTCACCCGAAACCGGGAAAACGGCGAGTAGCCCCAAGAGCGTGACCCGCCGTTGCGAATATCTCTTGCCGCGCTTAAGGCCTCGGTCGTAGTTTAGCAACGCTTCCTTCCCCCTAAACACCGAGATTTCATGACCAGCATTCGTCTATTTGCCGCCGTTGCCGCTATCGCGATGTTGGTCGGCGGATCGGCCAACGCCGTTGCGCAGGGTGTAACCACCGGCGCCATCAGTGGAACCGTGACCGGTCCTGGCGGCGAACCCATTGAAGGCGCTCAGATCCAGATATCGAACCGGGCCACCGGGTTCACTGCCCGCGGAATCACCCGTGCGGGCGGCACGTACTTCGTTCAAGGTTTGGAGGTAGGCGGCCCCTATTCGGTAGCGGTCCGCCGCATTGGGTTCGAGCCACAGACTCGCGACAACGTTACAGTCGGGCTGAGCAGCACCAGCCGCGCCGACTTCGACCTCACCCAACAGGCAACGACGCTCAGCGAGGTCGTCGTACGCGGTCAGGCCTCGAGCGATATCTCTCCCTCCGCGACCGGTACCAAGACGACCGTATCGGACACTGTCATCCAGCGCCTCGCGACCGCGACTCGCAACCTGACGGACTTCATCAAGATGGCGCCCCAGGTTTCGCAGTCGGGTCCCGGGTATTCCGGCGGCGGAATGTCGAACCGTATGAACAACGTCCAGATCGACGGCGCCAGCGAGCGCGACGTATTCGGGCTCGGTTCTACTGGGCAGCCCGGTGGTCAGATCAGCGCCAAGGCGATTTCGATCGAGGCGGTGAAAGAGTATCAGGTCCTTCTCGCGCCATTTGATGTCCGGCAGGGAAACTTCGGTGGTCTCCTCCTGAACGCGGTTACCAAAAGCGGAACGAACGATTTCCACGGCTCCGCCTTCACCTACTTCCGCAACCAGGACTACGGTCGAGACGTCCCAACGTTGCGGGCCACTCCCTTCAATAGACGCCAGTCGGGCTTCTCCGTGGGTGGACCGATCATAAAGAACAGGCTTCAGTTCTTCACCGCCAACGAATGGCAGACCGAAAACTCGCCAGTGACCGGGCCATATCTGGGACAGCCGACCAGCGCAACGGTCGCCTTCCCCGTTTCCGCTGCCGATGCGGCCCGTTTCGAATCGATCCTCACGAACACATACGGTTACAACGTCGGAACGTCTGGTGCGTTCAACACGACGACCCCGATGAAGAACCTTTTCGGTCGGCTGGACTTTCAGCTGAGCGACGGAAACCGAGTTGTATTCCGCTACAACTTCAATGACGCCACCAACGACGGACGTCAGCAGAACGGTCGTAACGCGACGCGCGCCGTCTATTCCACGAACTTCCACAAGCTCAATAGCAAGAAGAGCGCTCCTGTTCTGCAGCTCTTTTCGAACTTCGGCAACGGTTGGAGCAATGAGGCGTTCGCCGGAGCAACGATCGTCAGGGATAGGCGCGTCTCTCCAAGCACCTTCCCTCAGATCTCGGTTACGCAAGTGCCGAACATCGGCGGGGGTAATGCGACCCTCCTAGGTGGCACCGATCAGTTCTCCCAGGGCAACGAAGGCGACTTTGATACCTACGAGTTCACTGACAACCTCAGCATCCCGCGCGGGAAACACAATTTCGTGCTGGGCACCCGTTTCGAGCTGGTGAAGATTCGGAATCTGTTCACCCAGAGCTCGTATGGCGTCTGGGGGTTCAGGACTCTCGACAGCCTTGAGGCTGGCAACCCGCAGACGTTCCGTAAGGCCTTCATCCTCGACCAGGGTGGCAACGTCTACTTCGACGCCACCCAGACCGCGCTCTACGCGCAGGATCAGTGGTCAGCGACGCCGCGGCTCACTCTCACGTTTGGCGGCCGTTTCGACATTGGGCACATCCGCACGCCGAACAGCTACCCACTCGCAGTCGACTCCGCCTACGGTCCTCACCAGACCACGACCGGGGCTACTCAGTTCTCACCACGATTCGGATTCAACTGGGATGTGACAGGCGATCAGGTCAACCAGCTCCGGGGAGGAGTCGGACTGTTCGTCGGAACTCCCCCATATGTATGGATCGAGAATGCGTACGTCGCCAACGGTCGCATCATCACCTTCCTGAATTGCACCACCGCGACGACTCCCGCTCCGGCGTTCTCCGTCGATCCGTCGGGAATTCAGACCTGCCGCAACGGTCAGGGAAGCAAACCGATTGGCGACGTCAACTTCGTCAGCAAGGATTTGAAGTTCCCGCAGCCGATACGCGGGACACTCGCCTACGACCGCGTTTTGCCGGGCAACATTGTGGCGACCGTCGAAGGGCTGTACTCGAAAACGCACAATCAGCTCTTCTTCGTAAATCAGAATCTTGCCGGGCCGGTGGCCACGGACGCGCATGGACGCGTGATGTACGGCACTATAGGAACCAACGGCCGAGCCACCGCGACTCTGCCGCCTGCGGTCGTCGCGAATGGCGGCACGGCTCGCTTCTCCACGGCTGTCGATCTGGTCAACCAAAGCAAGGACTACGCTTACAACCTCACTTGGGAGCTCCGTAAGCGCTATTCCAACAACTGGGAAGGCATGCTCGCGTACACCTACTCCAAAGCACGCGACGTTCAGAGCTTCACCTCGAGCACCCACGTATCGAACTCGTCGTTCGGACGTACTCTGGCCGGAAGAATCGACGATCCCTACACGACGACGAGCCTTTTCGACCAGCCGCACAAGATCGTCGGAGTATTGACGCGCTCCTTCGAGTGGCTGCGCGACTTCTCCACTGACGTGACGGTGTTCTACCAGGGCATATCCGGCCCGCCGCACGATTACATCTATGGCGGCTTCGGCGGAAACGGCGACCTCAACGCCGACGGCGTGCAGGGCAACGATCTTCTGTACGTTCCGACCGACGCACGCGACCCGACCCAAATCCGGTTCGCCAATTCGGGCTCTGGTGCGACGCTGATTACGGCGGCACAGCAGGCCGATGCGTTTGAGGCACTGATCAACGCTTCGCCGTGCCTCACCAAGTATCGCGGACAGATCATGCCACGCAACTCCTGCCGCCTGCCATTCTCCAATCAGGTGGATCTGACTTTCCGGCAAGCCCTTCCGTTCGGACGTGGAAACCGCGTATCGGTGGCGTTCGACATTTTCAATTTCGGCAATTTGCTGAACAAAAACTGGGGCAAGATCGCCGTGAGCCCTTTCACCAACTTCAACAACATTCCCCTTGTCACTCATGTGGGAATGTCGACGGCGGACCCTGCCACGGCGGTGCCGATCGTTCAATACAACATCAAGACGCTCGATCCGACTGGAACGGGCATTGTCGAGTATCGGCCGGGTGACTTCATCTCGAACTACTATCGGACGCAGCTCTCCTTCCGGTACAGCTTCTAGTAGACCGGCGGCGGAAGCACGCGAAAACGCCGGCGGGATTTCTCCCGCCGGCGTTTTTCTTTTGTTCACTCCAAATGGTCTATCTAGAAAATCTTTACGTTGATGTAACGCTTCGGGTTTTTCTTGATGTCGGCCACGAGCGAATCCATCCGCTGCAGCAGCTGGCGCACGTCATTGTAAACGCCAGGATCATTCAGCAGCTTGGCCGCACTGCCATTTCCGCTGTCGACCTTGGCGATTATCGCGTCGAGCTTGCCCGAGGTCTCCTTGAGCTGCGAGCTCATCTCAGCCATGTTCGCGCTCGCCGTGCGAAGGTTACTCACCGTGGAATCGACCTTTGCCGGGTCGATTGCTGTGGTTGCCCGGCGGAGCGAGGTCATCGTCGCCGACAACTGCCGCGATTGCTCGTTGGCTATCGCCGCGAACTCCGTCACCAGCCTGTTTGTCGCGCCAATGGCGTTCCGCATGTCACGAATCCCGCCGGCGGCGACGAACTCGTGCTGCAGGGCAGTGGTCACCGCGTTCACCGACGATGCTATTGAATCGGCCTTGCTCGTCAGCTGCGCGATGCCCGGCGACGACGGTCCGATCGGAATAGTATCGTTCGGCTTGAAGGAGCGCGGGTCAGGTTTCGAAGGAGTCAGCGCGACTGCCTGATCGCCGAAAATGCCGTTCGGGACCACTGCGGCCTTGCTCGTGACCGGCACCTTGTAGCCTTTCTGGATTCGCAGCGTCGTAACGAGTGTCCCGTCCTGATGCAGGTCGACCTGGTCGACGTAGCCCACGTTCACGCCCACCAACAGCACTGGCTGCCCCTGCTTGAGCCCTGCGCCCCAGGGAAACTTCGCGTAAAGCGGATAACCCTTCGACAGTCCGCCGCGCGCGAGCCAGAGCGAGCCGAGCACTGTCACTACGATAGCAGCGGTGACGATCAGACCTACCAGTACTTCGTCTCTTGTCTTCATGCCTGGAGGTAAGGTGCGAGCAGAAGCGCGATGAGCGCATCGAACACGAGGATGGCGACCGACGTCACGACTACTGCCTGCGCGGTGCTGCGACCGACGCCCTCGGCGCCGACATTCGCGGTGTAACCCTCGTAGGAGCAGAAGAAGGCTATCGCGCCCCCGAATATAGTCGCCTTGATGATGCTATACACTATCTGGAAGGGCGTGAACGAGAGTCGAAGGCCCGCCGTGAAGTCCGCGCTCGTGACATCAGTTGCCGTAATGGCTGTGAACATCGCCGTCCCCACGCCGATCGCGTCGGCGAGGATCGTGAGCACCGGGAGCATGATGAGCGCCGCAATCACGCGTGGCACGACCAGGTACGCGATCGGATCGTAAGCGAGGGTCTCCAGAGCATCGATCTGCTCGGTCACCCGCATCGTTCCGATCTCCGCGGTGATGCGCGCGCCGACGCGGCCCGTCAGGACCAGGCCCGTGAGCAGCGGACCAAGCTCGAGGATTATCGATTGCCGCGAGATCAGACCAACCACCGAGAGCTGCACACCTCCGAACAGCTGGTATCGCGTCTGAAACGCGGTGACCGCACCGATGAACGCAGCGACGATCGCGGCAAGCGGCAGCGAATCGACGCCGATGTTCCGCATCTGGCGGATGGTTTCCGGGCCGTAGGTCTTCGGATCCCTGAACGCGCGGCCAATGTCGCGCAGGAAATAACTCCAATCCCCAACCTTACGAAAAGGGCTGAGTGGATCTCCGATCAAGTTCTCACGCGCGCAAAGAGGATGATTCCCACGACGCCGAATATGATGCTCGGCAGCCACGCTGCCAGGTCGGCCGGAATCATTCCTTTCCCGCCGATTCCCTTGGTGAGCTGAATCAGCATCAGGAAGACCACCGTCGTGGCGAGACTGACTCCCACTCCGTACGCAGCGCCGCCACGCTGCGTGCTGGTCGCGAGAGGCGCGCCGAAAAGGAGAATCACGGTGCAGGTGATGGGGATCGCGATCTTGAGCATCCTCTCCACCCGCAGCTCGTTCACTTCGGCTCCCGACCGCTCCATCGATGTGATGAAGCGCCCGAGCTCGCGAAAGCCCATGTCAGTCGGAGCTTTCTGGGTCAGCGTGAGCGCCTTGGGCGCTTCGGTGAAATGGCGATCCACGAGCGAATCGAAGCTGAGCGTCATGTTGTGCAGCGTATCGGGAATGATGTGCATGGCGCCCTGGTGGAGCACCCAGCCCGTTCTGGCATTGTATCG